>JBJYXA010000387.1:0-18979 GCA_046259705.1 Caldilineaceae bacterium | reverse complement strand
TACGCGGAGTACGTGCTGGCCGACGAAGGCTATCTCTTCGCCTTGCCGGATGCGCTGGACGACGCGGCGGCCGCGCCGCTCCTGTGCGGCGGCGTCATCGGCTACCGCTCGCTGCGACTCAGCGAGATCCAGCCCGGCGGACGCCTGGGGCTCTACGGCTTCGGCTCCAGCGCGCACCAGGCTATCCAGGTCGCCAATCATTGGGGTTGCGACGTCTACGTCTTTACGCGCAGCGAGGAACACCGCGAACACGCCCGTGCGCTGGGCGCAAAATGGGTGGGCGGCGCTGAAGATATGCCTCCTGAACTGCTGGACGCGAGCATCACCTTCGCGCCGGCCGGCTGGATCGTGCACCGCGCGCTCGAACATCTCCGCCCGGGGGGCACGCTGGCCATCAACGCGATCCACATGAGCCCAATTCCCGAGATGCCCTACAACCTCATCTACGGCGAACGAACGCTGCGCAGCGTGGCCAACTTCACCGCCGAGGACGCAGAAGAATATCTTCGCCTGGCCGCGCAGATCCCTGTGCATACCGACGTCGAGGTATGGCAGCTAGCCGAGGCCAACGAGGCGCTGCGCCGGCTCAAACACAGCGAGATTCGCGGCGCGGCCGTCCTTCAAGTTCAGGAGTGAAGTTGAGTCGTGACCAATAGGGTTTCTGTACGAGACTCTCTTTGTCCGCCGTAAATACGCCCAGCGCTGAAAGTGAACTACGCTGTGAAGGAACATGAGACTGTCATTCTCGTCCCTGTGCCCGAGGCTGAATCCCTAGTCACGGAGGTGCGCAAGAAATATGACGCGCAATTCCTGCGTGCCGTGCCGGCGCATATCACCCTGCTCTACCCGTTCTATCCCCTGCGACGAGTCACGCAAGACATCATTGCCCGGCTAGGTGACGTTTTTGCCGGCTTCTGCCCGTTTAGCTTCGAGCTGGCGTCGGTCAAGACATTTTCCAACGCCGTGTACTTGGATCCAACGCCACACGAACCGTTTCTCCATCTCACCGAGGCCATATTCGTCGAATTCCCGGAAAAACCGCCCTATGAAGGAAAACACCCGGTAATCACCCCGCATCTAACAATAGTGCCGGTGGGGGAAGACCAGGATCTCGCACAAATTCGATCGAACATTGAGGCGGCGATATTGGATTCGCTGCCCATCAAAGTGTTGGCTAACAAAGCGCTTCTGGCTACGCAGGACGAGCGCGGGCGCTGGTCAGCTGAAGAAGAATTCTGTATCGGCGGCAAGACAGTATGACAGATCAAATCTACCCGGGCTGAAACCCTGTGCTCACAGAATCGATACCGCACACGCCCGGATCGCCGGAGCTTACGTGTAGTTCGAGCATGTCTCTTCGTGCACCCGCGGGGAGACCTGCGCCACAAGTGACCATTCGCCCGTTTTCCTCGGCTTGGGGCCTGGCGCCGAGTTCGCAGTCAGCCTTTGCGCGAGGTAGACGCCTCGGACTGGCCTGGTGTCCTGGCGTGAGCCTGTATTTGCTTATTAGCCTTCACCCGACTCCACCGAAGGCGGCCATATGCCTTCGACGGGGTACGCCTCTCCAGGCCCGGGCCATGGCGGCATAGTGATGGCCACCGACGCCAGCGGTTCGTCTCCGGTCGACCGCCACTGGAACCGGGTGCCTACAGGGATACTAAAGCACACGCCGGGCTCCACAGTCACCACCTCTTCGCGGTCGCCTTGCCGGCGCCACATCTCACCACGTCCACTGAGACAGAACCAGATCTCTTCCACGCTATGGTGACACACGGCTACCGATGTTTCACCGCCGGCCAGTTGAAAATGGGCCATGCTGCCGCCCGCAAGCGAAAGCAAGACGCGCACTTCAGCGCCGTCAGTGGCAATCACGTCCGCTTCTTCCGTTATCCGCATCGTTTCGAAGCTACTCACGTCATTCCTTTCACAGGCTCGCCAGCACAATGCCGGCATCGTTGAAGCGGGCCGGCGTCAATCATGCACTCTTCGCTCGACTAGCCGCTTCAGAATCGGATAATCACCAGAACGTCGGCTTGACAGCAAACACGGAAGCCAATAGACTCGCGTCAGGGCCCCTTTATACACGGCCATTGGGTACCCCGTTGACCACCCGCTGGGGCAAGCGTACCCAAAGAAGTCGCAATACAATGAATCTAGCAGAATTGCGCTCACGGACCCAAATCAACAGCCGTCGTAGCAGACTTCGTTCAAGAGGTTATTCAGCGCGCCCACCATACCGGCAAAGGCGCGTCGTGCGGCGCCCAAGCCGCTCTGACGCAGCCGGCCGGTACGCAAGGCGGAGGAATGGCTCATGAACTCCTATCAAGCCGCGCTGCCGCAACAGGCATCGGGGACGGTCAACGGGCCCGGCAGCGCTGAATCCTCACTCGCGCAGCTAACCGGTCTCGCGCTCGGCGCCATCCCAGAAATCGAAGTGCATTCGGTGGAACTTGGCGAGGCGCACGGACGCCAGGTTTCAGCTGCCAGCCCAGGCAGGGGCACAATGCTCGTGATTCGCCTGCGCGCCATGGCCGTCGTGCAGAGAATCACTCTCCTGCTGCTCGAAGTTTCGTTTCGCCTGATATTCCGGATTCGCTTGAACGGCGTCGAGAACATACCGAATCCGCCCGAGCGCATCATCATAGTCGCCAACCACTTCTGCAGTCTCGACTCCATGCTTTTGGGCGCTCTCTTGCCGTTTCAACCCGTCTTTCTCATGGCCGCAGAATCAGACCGCCACCGCTTCATGCACCTTCTATCCAAGATATTCGCACCTATCACCATCCGCAGAGGCAGCTCGGATCGCCAAGGGATCCAGCGCGCCGTGGAGGCAATTACCGGAGGTGCGGCGCTCGCCATGTTTCCCGAAGGGGTGGTGAACCCGGAAACCGCATTGCTCGTCGACCGCGGCGCCCCCAACGACAGCAGGCGTCGCGAGCTCGTTCGCCCCTGCGCGATGCTGATCAATGCTCGTCCCGGCGCCGCCTACCTCGCCGCCAAGAGTGAAGCGCGCATACTCCCCATCGGCCTCTACGGCACGCAGGATCTCATGAAGCGCTTCAAACAGTTGCGTCGCGTCTCCGTGCAACTTACTATCGGCGTACCCATCGGCCCGTTCTCTGTCGATCCAACCCTAAAGGGCCGCGAACGTCGCAATGCCGTGGAAGTGATATCGAGAACAATTATGGAACAGATAGCCGCGCAGCTTCCACCCGGCGCGCGCGGCCAGTACACCGCAGCGTCCGGTTCAGACGACTGACACCCCCAGCCATAAGCCGGATGTAACCGTCACATCTCCAGCCGTGCCAGGTGTTCGTCTGTGCGCAGCACAGGATAGCTATGGAATGCCCGCGCCAGAGCTTCCGGTTCGAGTATGCCCAACACTTGCGCCACAATTCTCGTGTCCTGGCTCAAACGTGGGACCTTACTCTGCCCGCCCGCGCCGCCGGCCGGCCGTTGGTTGAGCCAGAGCATGAAGGAATCCGGCGGCGTCAGCAACGCGATGGGTGAATCCAGCCCGAACGCCCCCTCTCCGTAAATACCTGCATTGCGCATCTTGGCATAATCGAAATGATTGCTAATTAGCGCCTGATCCAGCGCGCGGGCAAACGCGTCGCCGTCAACGGCATATGGCTCTGCGAGCGCAACGACCCATAGGTGCCGCGGCAATGCATCTTTGCTGCGCGGCTGCAAGGGCGCGCCCGTGTAGTCCACCAGCGAAACGCCCAGCACATCGCACGCCGCCTGCATGGCAGCGTCCACGTTGGCGACCAATAGCTCCTCCCCGGCCGTGTTCAGATACTGGCTGACGCGCCCCGTGACGTGCAGCCGGTACGGCTGCGTGGACGTGAAGCGCACCGTGTCGCCGATCAGATACCGCCATAGTCCATTGTAGGTGGAGATCACCGGAGCGTACTCCACCCCCGCTACTACCTCGTCCAGGCGCAGCGCCGCACCCAGGTTCCCGGTCACCACATCATTCCGCGCGACGAACTCATAGTACAGTCCACCATTGGGCAGCAACACCATGTCCCCGCCGTCAATTTGCATGGCATAGAAGCCCTCCGTGCCGTTGTACACCTCGCTATACACCAGGGGATCGCCGTCGCCCGCCCCGATCAGCGCGTCGATGGCTGCGAGGTACGGCCCCGGGTTGACACCCCCGAGCGTCACTGCCATCAGGTTTGGCCACACCTGGCGCAGGGTTGCGGCGCCCGACATCTGCAGCACGATCCGGCCGAAATGCACGAGCCAGGTGGGCAGCCCGGCCAGGTGGACGATGTTCTGGTCCACAGTGGCTGCGGCAATGCGATGCAGGCGTTCTTCCCAATTGCGGTCCGGGTCGATGGTCGTAGCCTTGTCGGGCGCGCGCGCAAAGTCCAGATACCACGGCGTGAGATGCACGCTCAGCGCAGTGATATCGCCCACCAGCACGTCACGGTCGTGCTCCGCGCGGTGTACCTTTCCGGGGAAGAAGATGCTCTTGCCGCGCAGCAGCGAGCGCGGTTTCAGCCGCTGGTTCAGTGCGATTACGTACGTCTTGGCCGTATCCAGGTAGACACGCGACCAGCCGTCCTGTGTAACCGGCAACCGTTTGCGCTCGCCCGTCGTCCCCGATGACTCCACGAACCAAGACGGTGTGCCCGGCCAAAGCACATCAGGCTCGCGCCCGAGAAAGGCGCGCTCGACATACGGCTGAAGCTCCTCATAGCTAACCACCGGAACTGCGCACTGGAAATCATCGGCGCATCTGATTTCCGAGAATCCGTGTTCCTGGCCGTACGCCGTGGCCGCACCGCGCGCGATCAAGTCCGCAAGAATTCGCTCTTGCGCGGTCGCCGGATGGGAGACGCTATCCAGTAAGCGGCCTTGCACCGGCTCAGCGACCGTCTTCTCAAGAAGCCATACACTCAGGCGTGAAGATAGCGCGCGTTGGAACATCATACGGTTGGGTTCCTTCCCGGCTGATTGCCGGACTGGCAACGGCGGAGCAAGCGCCACGTTGCCCACCACTTTGGCCTGCGCCTCTCTATGAATCTAGCCACGAACGATCCCTAACGCAAAACCGCAATTCCCGGTCTCCACACCAGCGACGAAATCAGCCTGCCAACACTGGTCAACACCTGGTCAACTTTCGGTCAACCTCAGAGCCCAATCGCCATTATCCTACAGGCAAACGGCCCAACAACTGAGCGGACGCTTGAGACGCCTTCATAGTGGCCACAGCTAAGGTCTGTGGCTAAAAGCTGGGTCATAACGACTAGAAAATCGGCGGCGATCTGCGGAATCAGCGCCCAGCCGCGTCCTATCTGACGCTTCTTTAGCAAACGACAACGCTGTGGTACGCTAACGCGACATCGCACAATCCCCCGCCACCCGAGTAGCGGCCGCTAGGAGCGAGACCAATGGTTCATACCGGCACAATACGTATACTGCTCATATCGCCGCGTGGACCCCTGTACCGCAGTCGCGGCGGTATCTGGAAAAAGTCCCTTCGATACGCACCGCTCACCTTACCGACGCTAGCCTCACTCATCCCCGAGGAACTTGACGCCACCTGCACGCTGGTGGACGAAGGCATCGAGGATGTGAACCTGGACGCGGATGCGGATCTGGTAGGCATCAGCGCCATCACCGGCACCGCGCCGCGCGCTTACGAACTAGCCGGCCACTTTCGGGCGCGTGGCATCCCCGTCGTGCTCGGCGGTGTCCACCCCACGTTGTTACCGGACGAAGCCGCGCGCCATGCGGACGCCGTCGTCACCGGCTACGCCGAGGACTCATGGCCCCAGCTTCTGCGTGACTTCGCAGCCGGAGCCATGGCGCCACGTTATGATCAGTCGCTTGACCTCAGCCTGGCCAACCGGCCTCACGCCAAGCGCGACGGAATCGACGCGCACTTCTACGTCATCCCCCATACCGTGGAAGCAACCCGCGGCTGTATCCACCAATGCGAGTTTTGCGTCGTTCCCACCGCCTGGGGCGGGCCGATCCTGCGGCCCGTAGGCGACGTAGTGGACGACATCCGGAAGATGGGGGCCAAACGCGTGATATTCCTGGACCTCAACCTCATCGCCAACGTTCGATACGCCAAGCAGTTGTTCGAAGCGCTGATTCCCTTGGGCATCTCCTGGGGCGGTCTGGCCACCACCGCCATCGCCGCCGACGAGGAATTGCTCGATCTGACCGCACGCAGCGGCTGTAAGGGTCTGCTTATCGGCTTCGAGACCCTCTCTCACGCTGCCCTGGCTGAGACGCGCAAGGGGTTCAATCTGCACAAAAACTACTTCGAGGTGGTAGAGCAACTGCATGCACGCGGCATCGCCATCCAAGGCACTTTCGTCTTTGGCTTCGACAATCACGACGAAGACTCCTTCGCCGAAACGGTCGACTTCGTCATCGATGCGCACATCGATCTGCCGCGCTACGCCATTCTCACGCCGTTCCCAGGTACACCTCTCCATACTCGCATGGACGCGGAGGGCCGGCTGCTCACGCGTGACTGGTCGCTCTATGACGGCCAACACGTGGTCTTCCGGCCCAAGCAGTTGTCGCCCGAAACCTTGCAGGAAATGACCGGCTGGGCATGGCGAAAGACATACAGCGCATCCTCGATTGCCAAACGTCTCCTGGCCTCGCGCATCCAGCTGCCGCTGTCCGTCGCCGGCAACTTGGGTTACCGCTTCTACGCCCACAACCTGCACAGATACTACACATGTGACTGGAATCTGGCCGGTCCTGACGCGCCCCGGTTGGCTGCCAAGGTCACGCGATGAGGCGAGAACGATGAAAGTCACCTTTGTGCACCCGGACGTCATGGCCACCCGTTCGTCGGACGCGATGGAGCCGCTCGTCTTCGCCTTGCTGGCCGCGCAGACGCCGCCGCACGTCGAAACGGTGCTGTACGACGAACGGGTGGAGCGTATCGACTTCGACGAACCCACGGATTTGGCCGCCATCACCGTGCAGACCTATACGGCCAGAAGCGCCTACCAGATCGCGTTGGAATATCGCCGGCGCGGCGTACCCGTCGTCATGGGCGGTTACCATCCTACCTTCTGTCCCGATGAAGCGCTGTGCTACGCGGACGCAGTCGTAATCGGCGACGCAGACCGCATCTGGCCCCAGATCGTACGGGACGCCGAGGCCGGACGGCTGCGGCAGCGCTACCGACAAACGGGCCTGCCACCTCTCGACGGCCTTACAGTGGACCGATCCATCTTTTCCGGCAAGCGCTATGCACCGGTGAGCCTCGTCCAATACGGGCGCGGCTGCCGCTACGCGTGCGACTTCTGTTCCATTTCCGCCTTCTACGGCTCCAACCTGCGCCAACGCCCGCTGGACGAGGTCGTGGCCGAAATCGAGCGCGCAGGCCGCAAACACATCTTCTTGATCGACGATAACATATTCGTGGACGTGCCCAAGGCAAAGGAATTATTCCGGGCGCTCATTCCGCTTGGGATCCGCTGGTCGGGCCAGGTGAGCATCGACGTAGTGAAAGATGCAGAATTGATGCGTCTGTTGGAACGGAGCGGCTGCACAACCGCGGTGGTGGGCTTTGAGTCGCTCAACGAGGAAAACCTGCGCCAGATGAAAAAGCGCTGGAACCTCAAGTACGGCGACTACGCCACCTCCGTGCAGATCCTTCAGGACCACGGCGTCATGATTTATGCGACGTTTGTCTTCGGCTACGACGGCGACACACCGGATTCGTTCGATATCACGCTAGAGTTTGCCCAGCGCTCCAAGTTCTGGCTCGCCAATTTCAACCCGCTTACGCCCATGCCAGGTGCCGTGTTGGACGCACGCCTCCGGCAGGAGGGCAGGCTGCTCTACGATCGATGGTGGGTTGATCCCGAGTATCGTTACGGTCAGGCCACCTTCCGGCCGCGGGGCATGACGGCCCAGCAACTCACCGACGGTTGCTACCGCGCACGCAGGGGATTCAACACGCTGGGGTCCATCGCCCGCCGCGCATTCGACGGCCGCACGCAGATGCGAGACATCTATCGCTTCGGACTGCATTTCTCGTCCAACATTGTTTCGCGTCGCATGATCGAGCAAAAGCAGGGCCATCCGCTCGGCGACGGCCCCCTTCCCGACACCGACCAGCTTCCGGCTATGGAGTCGTCGGTCTACCCGGTGACGCAACCCGGCAGCAAATCTTCGGTGGCGAATGAGCAGGGATACGTGCCTGCTCCCGACGCCGAAATCGTGTAGAGAGCTGCTGTACCTGCGGCCGAAAGGACACCTGGCCGCCAATAGGACACTATGAAACTGACCCTGATCAAACCCAACATCGGACGCAGAGAACACAGCCTCTACGTCGACGAAGGGCGTATGGAACCACTACAGCTGGGCGTATTGGCTGCCCTCACGCCGCCCGGCATCGACATCGCACTCCACGACGACCGCATGGAACAAATACCCTACGACGAGCCCACTGATCTGGTGGCCATTACCGTCGAGACCTATACGGCCCGCCGCGCCTACGAAATCGCTGCCGAATACCGCGCCCGCGGCGTTCCCGTTGTCATGGGCGGCATGCAGCCAACCCTGTTGCCCGAAGAAGCGGCGGAACACGCCGACTCCATCTTCATTGGTGACGCCGAAACGAAATGGACCGGCGTGCTCGAGGACTTCAGGCGGGGCCAGATGCGTCCCGTCTACAATGCGCCAGTCGGATCGCCCCAACCGGGCGTGCTGACCCGCCGCGATCTTTTTGCCGGCAAAGGCTATCTGCCCATCTCGCTCATGCAGTTCAGCCGGGGATGCCGCTTCTCTTGCCGCTTCTGCGCGGTCAGTACCTTCTTCGACCGCAAACACTACACCAGGTGCGTGGAAGAAGTTGTGCAGGAGATCGAATCCCGAGAACAGAAGCGCATCATTTTCTTCGTGGACGACAATATTCTTTCCAACTTCGAAGCGGCAAAGGAACTCTGCCGCGCTCTCATCCCGCTCAAGGTTCACTGGGTGTCGCAGGCCAGTATCGACATGACTCAGGACCTGGAACTCATGGACTTGCTCGTGCGCAGCGGCTGCTTGGGCATGGTGGTGGGCTTCGAGTCGATTAACAAGAACAGTCTGCGCTGGATGCGCAAATCGCCCAACTTCGTGGGCGGCTTTGACGGATATCAAGAACAGGTGGATATCGTGCGCGACCATGGCCTGCAGTTGTGGGCGGCGTTCACGTTGGGACACGACTACGATACCGTAGATTCCATCGCCGAGACCCTCGCCTGGGCCACCGAGCAGAAGTTTGCCTTCGCCGCCTTCAACATCCTCGTGCCCTACCCGTCGACACCGCTGTACCAGAGGCTGGAAGAGGAGGGCCGCTTGCTCTACGACGGCAAATGGTGGTTGCACCCCGAATATCGCTTCAACTACGCGCCGTTTCGACCCAAGAATATGACGGCCGACGAATTGACCGAAGCCTGCTGGGAGTGCCGCTCTACCTACAATCGCTGGGACCAGGTGGCGCGCCGAGCATTCGACCTGAAGACGAACATGCGTACCCTGTACAAGCTGGCTGTCTACCTGCGTTACAGCCCCGTGTTTCGCAAGGAAGTGTTCAAGAAGCACGGCATGCGCTTTGGACTACAATAGGCCATGAAGCTGACGATTATACACCCCAGCATCGGCCACAAACCCGGCGAGAAGTACATCGGAACCTGGCAGATGGAACCGCTGCCCGCCGCCGTCATTGCCGGGCTCACGCCGGACGACGTTGATGTCTCCTTCTACGACGACCGCATGGAGACAATCCCGTTCGATGCGCCCGCAGACCTGGTGGCCATCAGTGTGGAGACTTACACGGCCAAACGCGCCTATCAAATCGCGAGCGAATACCGCGCCCGCGGCGTACCCGTAGTCATGGGCGGCTTTCACGCCATGCTCTGTCCCGACGAAGTGGCGGAGTACGCCGAGGCCGTCGTTGTCGGCGAAGCGGAACACGTGTGGGCGAACGTCGTCGACGACGTTCGCCACAGCACCCTGCGCAAGTTCTACCGGCCGGCAAGTCGCCCGTCGCTCAGCGGGCTCAAACCGGACCGTTCCATCTTCGCGGGCAAACGCTACCTGCCCATTGGTCTGGTGGAGGCAGGGCGCGGTTGCCACTTCAAATGCGACTTTTGCGCCATTCAGACCGTGTTCCAGCGCACGCAGACGCGCCGTCCCGCAACCGACATCGTCGCCGAATTGGAGTCGCTGCGCGGCGCGGGCAAACGCTTCTTTTTCTTTGTGGACGACAACATCACATCCAACATGGAAGAGGCCAAGGAGCTGTACCGCGCCCTGATCCCGCTCAACGTGCGCTGGGTGAGCCAGGCAAGCATCAACGCTGCGCACGATGAGGAATTTCTTGACCTCATCAGCCGCAGCGGTTGCGAGGGGCTCCTCATCGGTTTCGAGAGTTTGAACCCCGAGAATCTGCGCCGCATGAACAAAGGCTTCAACACCATGAAGGGCGGTTACGAGCGGGCGCTGGCCAACCTGCGGCACTACGGCATCAAACTCTATCTCACCTTCATCTTCGGCTACGATGAAGACACGCCCGAATCATTCCAGCAGTCGGTGGACTTCGCCAAGGCGCACGGGTTATACATCGGAGCGTTCAACCATCTCACACCATTCCCGGGCACGCCCCTCTATCAGCGTCTTCAGACTGAGAAGCGGCTTCTCTACGACGCCTGGTGGCTCGACGACGACTACCGCTACAATATGATCCCGTTCCAGCCCAAGAACATGTCGCCGGTGCAACTACAGCACGGTTGTCTGCAGGCGAGAAGGTCGTTCTATTCCGTGGGCAGCATCCTGAAACGCAGCCTAAATCCTGTCAACCGGCCAGATTTCTTCATGTTTCGCAACTACTTTCTCATCAACGGCATGATTCGAGCCGAGGTGTCCGCGCGCGATTTCTATCCGCTGGGCGATCCGTCCTGGCAGGGTAAACTGCTGAAGGCGGGATAGCATGAGTGGGTACCGCTTCGAACTGGCCGGCCCCGGCGATGATGCTGCCATCCGCCAACTGCTGGCGCGCAACGGCGTGCCGGGCCAAATGGTACTCACCTACGAGCGCGAACCCAACTACTTCCTCGGCTGTAGCGTCATGGGGCCCGTATGCCAGACGCTCGTGGCGCGCCACGAGGGGAGCGGTGCGGTGGCGGCCATGGCTACCCGCTCGGTGCGCCCATTGTATGTCAATGGGCGGCCTGAGAACGTCGGCTACATCGGCCAGCTGCGCGTGGACGAAGCGCATCGCGGTCGCTGGGTGCTGCCCGGTGGTTTCAGCCTATTTCACAAGCTGCACGAGGACGGCCTCGCCCGCGGCTACGTCACCACCATCATTGAAGGCAATGCCGAGGCCGAAGGGTTACTCGTCACCAAGGCGCGGCGCCACTACCCGGCCTATCGCAAGCTGGGCCGCCTGTGCACGCTCGCGCTGGTCTTGCGACGTCGTTTTCGCCGATCGCCTCGCTACGGACCGGAGGTACGCAAAGGTTCACAAGTTGAATTGGACGACGTGGTTCGTTTTCTTGCTGAAGAGGGCGCCTGCCGGCAATTCTTTCCCGTGTACAAGGCGGACGATTTTCGCACTGAGGCCACGCGCGACTTCGACATTGCGGACCTGTACGTTGCCTTTCATGGCGGCCGACTCGCCGGCGTGTTGGGTCTGTGGGATCAGTCGCGTTACAAGCAGACCGTAGTACGCGCCTACGGCAAGCGCCTGCAGCGTGCGCGTTCCGTCTACAACCTGGGCGCCCGCGCCATGGCGGCGCGTGCCTTGCCGGACATCGGCCAGTCACTCAGCGCCGCCTACGTCAGCTTCGTCTGTGTGAAAGACGGCGACAAGAAAATCTTCGATGCACTGCTGCGCGCCGCACACGAGCGGGCGGCGGACAGGGGCTACGCCTATCTCACACTTGGGCTCTCGGAAAGCGATCCGCTGCTGCCGGTTGCCCGACGCTTCCTCCACATACCCTACTACAGCACTATCTACACCGTCTGCTGGCCCGGTGACGAGACGTTCCACGACAAGCTCGACGGGCGCCCGCCCTACCTTGAACTGGCGACCCTATGATAACCATCGTGGATGCCGAACGACCGGGCTCATCCGTAGCCAATCGCCACTGGACTGTCATTCATGCGCAGGCACGAATCCACTGCGCACCGGGCCCGAAATGATCACCCGAAGCAAAATCAGCGCGTCCATTCCTAGTCACGCGCGCCACAAGGACCGCACCATGGACCTAACCACCATTACAGCCGATCCCCCACCTTCCGGCCAATTGGCAGGCAAAGTCGTGCGTCCCGCCGACCTCACCGACGCGCAGTTGGCGCGCATGTCCGCACTGCTCGAACAATTCTTCGAAAACACAAGCCCCGAACAGCTTGTCGAAGATCTGAACGAGAAAGAATGGGTCGTCCTATTGTACGATTCGGGCAGCGAAGAAGTAGAAGGCTTCTCTACCCTCATGCGCATCCGCTTGGAAGTAGACGGCCAGCCCGTGACCGCCTTCTACTCCGGCGACACCATCATCCATCCCGACTACTGGAACGAATCGGCGCTGCCGCGCATCTGGAGCAAGCACGTCTTCGCTCTGGCCGAGGCCGTGGACGAAGACGCCTATTGGTTCCTTATCAGTTCGGGCTACAAGACATATCGCTTCCTGCCGGTTTTCTTCCACGAATTTTACCCGTCCTGTCTCGCGCCTATGCCGCCCCATATCAAGAACATCCTGGACGCGCTGGGGCAGGCGAAGTTCCCCGGTGAATACGATCCAACCACCGGCGTCATTCGCTTCGGCGACGCCGCTCCCCTGCGCGACGGCGTCGCCGAGGTGACGCCTCGCCGGCTCAAAGACCCGCACGTAGCCTTCTTCGTGCGCGCCAATCCCGGCTACGCGGAGGGAGAGCAACTGGCCTGCCTGGTCAAATTAACGCGCGGGAACCTGAATTCGGCCGGTCTTCGCATGCTGGAATCGGAATGAACGTACTCGCCAACGGGCTGTGGGCGCTGAGTTCGCAGCCCGCGGCCGCACTGTTCCGGCGCGCCACCCACCATGTAGAGGAAGTACAGCGCGAAAAACTGCTTGGGTTGCTGCGCGCCAACGAAGACTCGGCATACGGACACAGGTACGGCTTTCAGGATATCCACAGCGCGGGTGCGTACCAAGAGCGCGTCCCGCTCGCAGACTACGATTCGCTTCGGCCCTGGTTACAGCGCGTCGAGCAAGGCGAACCCGCAGTCCTCACTAGCGAACGGGTGCAGTTGCTGGAGCCGACCAGCGGTTCCTCGTCTGCGACCAAACTGATCCCCTACACAAACACTCTAAAACGAGAATTCCAGGCCGGCATCGCGCCCTGGGTAGCCCTTACATTCGGGCGCCACCGTGCGCTTCTGCGCGGAAAGTCTTACTGGTCGGTGACACCATTGCTCCCCGGCCGGCGGCACAGCCCCGGCGGTATCCCGATCGGCTTCGAGGAAGACAGCGAATACCTGAGCTCACTCTCGGGGCGCGTCGTTCGCACATTGAGCGCCGTACCACCGGAGGTGAAGTTAATCGAGGACCTGGACAGCTTCCGCTACGTGACCCTGCTCTTCCTCCTGCGCAGCAAGGGCTTGTCGCTCATCTCCGTCTGGAATCCCACCTTCCTCATGCTGCTGCTCGAGCCGCTATGTGAGTGGGGCTACCGCCTGGCATTGGATATCGCCGGCGGCTCCATGACGCCCCCCGTTGCCTTGCCGCCCGACGTCCAGTCTCGCCTGCAAGAGAGTAACCTTCCGCAGCCCGTGAGGGCACTCGAGATCGAGCGCATCCTTGGTTCACGGGCTGCGGCCGGCACGGATGACGAGCGCGGCCGATTGCACCGGCGCCTGTGGCCGCAGCTCACACTGATCAGCTGCTGGGCAGATGCAGCGGCAGCCCCCTACGCGGCGCGCCTTGCGCGGCTCTTTCCCCAGGCTGTCGTGCAAGCCAAAGGGCTGGTCTCGACGGAGGCGTTTGTCTCGTTCCCGGTCCCCGGATTAACGGGCGGCGCGCTTTCTCTCAATTCCCACTTCTTCGAGTTCATCCCCATTAGGGACGAGGGCATCACAGAAGCCGACGACGCGCGTTGGCGCGCGTCAGCAGACGATGGTCCACCCATCCTTGCCCATGAATTGGTTTGCGGCCGGCACTATAGCGTGGTCGTAACTACCGGCGGCGGGCTCTACCGATATCGCACAAACGACCGAATCGAAGTCACCGGCCACCTAAACGGGTGCCCGTTGATCCGATTTGTTGGACGCGAAGATGCCGTCTCCGACTGGTTCGGCGAAAAGCTCAACGAACAACATGTGGCTCGCGCCCTCGATAGCGTGTGCGCGCGGCTTGCGCTCACGCCGGAGTTCGCCATGCTTGCCTGTGACGACAAGCGGTCGCCGCCCGCCTACACGCTATACATCCAGGCAGCATCTGCCGACGACGCACAGCTGGCCGCCTTGGCACGCTCGCTTGACGCCGCCTTTCACGATAACTACCACTACGCGTACTGCCGGCGCATGGGCCAACTGGATATGCTGAGCATCTTTCGTGTGGAAGGCGACGCCACGAGCTCGTACTTGCGCGCTGCCTCCGGGCGCAAACAGCGCGTCGGCGACGTCAAGCCGTCGCTGTTGTCGCGTCACGGCGGCTGGTCGCAAGTCTTTGCAGGTCGCCGCATCGCTCCCTCCAGCTAGAAACTCCAATTCTCCACGCTCGTCTGTATGTACCCCATTCCCGATATGGGGAATGCCACCCACTGATCGCCTATCGCACCGGGTAATCCTACCCATACCGGCGCATGGCCGAATCGCGTGAATTGGGGTTCGCGCACGATACAAACGCGTAGCTCCAGATGATATCTTTGGGATGGCATTGTCCATACAGTTCTTCCCTTGTTTCTCAAACTCGCGAAAGGCGGAAACCATGACAGTCGTACAATTCCTGATCGTGGGTAGCGTCACCCTCAGCCTTGTGGCCCTTCGTATCGGTATCCCGCTGGCGGTGACCTGGGGAGTCGGCCGCGTTCTGCGCTAATTCACCCTCATCCTAAGATGAGCCTCATCTCAGGATGAGCATCATCGCTAGATGAGCATCGTCACCAGACGAACATCGTCGCCAGACAGTAGAAAGTATGATCGGCAATGAGACAAAATCAATATCTTTCATCTTTGCCGGCGGCTCTCGCACTTGGGTTCATCCGATTGTCCGCGGCCGCCCTATTATGTATCGTGGCATGGGCGGCCTTGCCATCCGGCGTCGCATTCGCGGATGAGGAAGGCTGTAGCTGCCACTCAGAGGAATCCGAAGCGTGGCAGGACTCGACCCACCACCAGGCATTTGTGGACGGAGGTGATTTGGTTGGTCCTACCTGCGAGGATTGCCACGGCGCCTATGTTCGTGGCCACCCCGAAGAAGGAGTTATGTCGCTGCAAGCGACTTCAACTCTGTGCTCCGATTGCCATAGCGATACGTACTCGCAGTGGGAGCATAGCCTGCACGCACAAGAAAATGTGCAGTGCGCCGGCTGTCACTTGGTTCATTCACAGACACTGCGTCTGGAACCGGAACAACTTTGCGAATCGTGCCATACGGCCGCTGAAGCAGATACGTTCCATATTTCTCACAGGGATTCAGAAATCGGCTGTATCGATTGCCATGTCTTCCCCACTGCGCCCAACCTGATCCCCGGACAGGCTGTCGCTGGCGCAACCGGTCTTGCCATGGGCACACACGATTTCACCGCGGTGAATTCGTCCGCCTGTGTAGAGTGCCATGCGCCCGAAAATCCTGACCTCGCGCCGGTCATCGGTGCGGACTCGGGGACGGCCGAGCTGATGTCGGTGGCCAACCGTGTGCCGGGCCTGACCGCGCAACTGGAGGCGGTCGAAAAAGAGAACACCGCGCTGGCCACTATCTCGTATGGGGCGTTGGGCCTCGGCATCGGCATCGGCGCAGTCATGGGCATGGCACTGGTCCTCATCGCCGGCTACGTAGCGCGCAAGGAGGACTCATGAGTAAGCAAGCTCGCGAACTCTCGCATAGCAAGCCTTTGACGCGACGTGCTTTCCTGGGACGCACAGGCATTACGCTCTCGGCGTTGGTGGCATCTTCGCTGAGCGCGTCCTATGCAGCCTCCGTCTACGCCGCGGAAGCCGCGAATGATGAGTCAGAAGGCTCTCCGTTCGCGGATTCGCCTGCCGTGTTAGTGGATCTGACACGTTGTGTGGGCTGCAACTCGTGCGCGCTGGCATGTAAGGTGAAGAACGACCGGCCAGATCCCGATGTCGCGCCGGAGGGGCTGAGCAACGAGGCGTTCACGTTCGTGTCGCAAACGGAAATATCGGACGCCTCCGGCAATCCTGTCACCAAATTTGCCAAACGACAGTGTATGCACTGTCTCGAGCCGGCCTGTGTAGCGGCCTGTCCCGCCGCAGCGATGTACAAGAGCGAAGAGGGACCTATCGTCTATCGCCCCAATCGATGTCTGGGTTGCCGGTACTGCCAGGTAGCCTGTCCGTTCGAGGTGCCCGCGTTCGACTGGAACAATGGGTTAACGCCCAAGATCAGCAAGTGCTGGTTCTGCCTCGACCGCCAGTTGGCAGGCGAGCAGCCTGCCTGTGTTGAAGCGTGCCCCACAGGTGCGCTCCACTTTGGTCGTCGCTCTGAACTGCTGGCGCAGGCGCACGCACGGATCGCAACCAATCCCGACCGTTACGTCGACCACGTCTTCGGCGAGTTCGAGGTGGGCGGTACGTCGTGGCTCTATATTTCGGATGTGCCCTTCGAGGAACTCGGATTCCCCGCGGGCCTGCCCGAAGAGGCGCCTCCTCACCAGTCTGAAAAGGTCATGAAGGCCTTGCCTGCCGTCATTCTGGGCATGAGCGCACTCGCTACTGGCACCGCAGTCTATACACACAGGTCGGCGGCAAAGACAGAAACCTCTGCCATGGCAGAGGCACCCGAACTGACGGAAGCGAACACAGTCGCCACCGGCGTGCCTGAATCGGGGCTGGAGCAAAGCCCAGATCTCGCTAAGGGTGAAGGGGAGGAGTAGACTATGTACTGGCTATCAACAGGTGTCCTGTTCGGCGTGGTGGCTATGAGCGCTGTCATCGTTGTCCTCTTTGTCTCCGGCACGCGCATCGTGGTACAGCGCATGGGCGGGCGCAACGACGCCACAACCATGGCCGCCAGTGGACGCCCCTACACCATCCCGACGGCATCCGGCGCCATGCTACGTCAGTTTGCGTGGTCGATCGCGATCATGGGTCTTCTCGCCGTCGCCACCGCCATCATACTCGTGCGCTTCACCTTCGGCATCGGATCGGTCACTAACTTGGAGAACACTTTTCCCTGGGGGCTGTGGATCGGCTTCGACGTCATGAGTGGAGTCGCGTTGGCCGCCGGCGCATTCGTCATCGCGGGCACGGCCCACATTTTGGGCATGCACCGCTTTGAACCCCTGGTCAAGCCGGCCATTCTGACCGGTCTCCTAGGCTACCTGCTGGTCATCGCCGGCTTAGTGGTTGACCTCGGACGCCCCTATAACGTATGGCGGCCCCTGGTCCATTGGCAGCACCATTCCCCGCTCTGGGAGGTCGGTTGCTGCGTGGCCATCTACACGACGGTGCTCATCATCGAGTTTTCACCGACCATGCTCAAACCGGTCAGCGAGTACGAGCCGGTGGCAAGTCGCCTGCCAGTACGGTCGGTGCTACGCTTCCTGACCAAGTTCGCCATCGTGTTCGTAATCTTGGGCGTCGTGTTGTCGACGTTGCACCAGTCGTCCCTAGGTTCCCTATGGACGCTCGTGCCCACCAAGCTCCATTCGCTCTGGTACACCGTCTATTTGCCCGTCTTCTTCTGGATTTCGGCGGTGGCGGCCGGTCTGGCCATGACCATCGTCGAATCGACGCTCAGCAGCAAGGCCTTCCACCGCGGTCTGGAGAGCCACCTGCTCCAGGATCTGGGTAAGGCCGCTGCGGTAGTGCTGGCGATTTATCTTGTGGCACGCAGCGCGGAACTGTACGCACGCGGGGACTGGGTGCTGCTCCTGCAGCCAACGCTTCCCGCCGTGGCCTACTGGATGGAAATTGGTCTGGGTATCCTGACCCCTATCTTGATATTCACCATCAGACCTTTGCGCAACAGACCTTGGGTCCTGTTCACCGGTGCGATGATGGTGGTCGTGTTTGGTATCGTGCTCAACCGGCTCAACGTAAGCATCGTGGGTCTATGGGATTCCTCCGGCGTCTTTTACCGGCCTACGTGGATGGAGTTCGCGGTCAGCGCTGCCCTCGTCACTGCGGGCGTGCTCGTGTTTGGACTTGCAGCTAAGTACCTCCCGGTCTTCCCGCCGAAAGAAGAGGAGTCAGGAGCCGCCGGCGCAGCAGATTGATTAGGCGGTTACGGCAGGCGCACGCCAGCGCCTTTCAGAAAGAACGGAGTTTCCGCGTATTGGGTAGTGGGGTCCTCAAGAGCCTCTTCTCCCACACCGATGCCAGCCGGAACTCCGTTCCTTCGCGTCGTATGACGGTAGCTCAGCTCATAGATCCAGTTTGCAGCAGGACAGTTATCCCAGCAGCGGCGTAGGTCCCGTTTGGAACGGGACTTTTTTCGCGGCAAGGAAAACGTCACGTGCCACGAGTGACCTGCGCCGAGCACGCGCTGGGTTCGTAGGCCCTGCTTGGAACGGGACTGTTTCCGCGGCGTTGGATCGGGACTGTTATCGCGGCGGAAGAGAGCGTCACTCGCCACAAGTGACCTACTATGGGTACGTACGATGTCGTAGGTCCCGTTTGGAACGAGACGATTTTCGCGGCGTGAGAGAACGTCACTTGCCACAAAGTGACCTACCACGGCGGCGTGCGGTTTCGTAGGTCCCGTTTGGAACGGGACTCTGGAGTTTGGCTCTTTTTCACCAAAGTAATGGCCGAAAATTGGTTATGGCGGCG
>JBJYXA010000386.1:0-1998 GCA_046259705.1 Caldilineaceae bacterium | reverse complement strand
ATGGGCTCGTCCTCGGCGAAGGTGAAGTACTGCGTCTTCACGATGCCGACGGAATTCGGGTGTTCGGCGGGGCTAGGCTCGCGCAGCGGCGCGGACCTGCCGTTCAGAACCTCTTTTCCGTTCGTAGAGGCTGCTGGAGCCGGGGCAGCAATGGCAGCGGGTGTCGTAACATCTGCGTTCATGGCTGCGTCAGCGCTCGACGCAACATTCGTATTCGCAGAAACTTCGTCAGATTGTTCTGTATTCATGATTGCACCGCCCTATCTCGGGATCACAATGCGACGAACGCCGCCGGCAGGGACGCCGGATTGGGACGCGCACCGGTGGTGGTGCCCTGCGATGCGCGCCCCTCTTTTCACCCGGTCAGCGGCTACGCCGTAGCCGCGTTCAGCGCCTGATCTAGATCCCACAAAATGTCTTCGACGTCTTCGATGCCGATGCTGAGGCGCACGAAGTCCGGCGCCACGCCCGCGGCGACGAGGTCAGCCTCGCTCAACTGGCTGTGCGTCGTGCTGGCGGGGTGAATGGCCAGCGTCTTGGCGTCACCCACATTGGCCAGATGGCTGATCAGCTTGAGGTTATCGATGAACTTGCGGCCCGCCTCCACGCCGCCTTTAATGCCGAAACCGAGCACCGCGCCCGCGCCCTTAGGCAGATACTTCTGGGCGCGCTCGTGATCGGGATGGCTGGACAGGCTGGGATGCATGACGTAGGTGACAGCGTCGTGGGCATCCAGATGCGCGGCGACCGCCTCGGCATTGGCCACATGGCGGTCCATGCGCAGGCTCAGCGTTTCGATCCCTTGCAGTGTGGCCCAACTGTTGAAGGGCGCCTGGCACGCTCCGATGTCGCGCAGAATCTGCACACGCGCCTTGAGAATGAAAGCCGGCGCGCCCAAATCCGCATAGACCAGCCCATGGTAACTTGGATCAGGCTCGGTGAAGTTGGCGAATCGCCCGCTGGTCCAGTCGAAGGTGCCGCCGTCCACGATGATGCCGCCGATGGTGGTGCCGTGACCGCCCATGAACTTCGTGGTGCTGTGGAGCACTATGTTGGCGCCCCACTCAAACGGGCGGCACAGATAGGGTGTGGCGAAGGTATTGTCGATGACCAGCGGGATCTTATGCGCCTTGGCGATAGCGGATACTTCGTCGAAGGGGAAGACGGTGATGTCCGGGTTGCCCAGCGTCTCACCGTAGATGATCTTGGTATTGGGCCGGATGGCGGCGTCGAACTCGTCGGGCTGGGAGGGATCGACAAAGGTGACGTCGATGCCGATGCGCGGCAATGTGTAGCTGAACTGGTTGTAGGTTCCGCCGTAGAGCCGGCTGCTAGTGACGATGTGGTCGCCGGCGCCGCACAGCGTAAGGAACGCCATGGTCTGGGCGCCGTGCCCGCTGCTGGCGGCCAGCGCACCGACGCCTCCCTCCAGATCGGCCACGCGCTGCTCCAACACATCATTGGTGGGGTTCATGATGCGCGTGTAGATATTGCCGAATTCCTTCAGCGCAAATAGGTTGGCGGCGTGCTCTGAATCGCGGAAGTTATAGCTCGTGGTCTGGTAAATGGGCGTAGCCCGGCTACCCGTCGTCGGGTCCGGCTCCTGGCCGGCGTGCAACTGGCGCGTGGAAAAACCAAATGTTCGTTCCTCGGTCATCGTACTACTCCTCTTTCCCCTTCAGAATATGTTTCCCGAATGGAGTCCTGTGTGGTGACTCCCCAACCAACAAAAAACCTCTCGCTTGCGGAAGTGAGAGGCGGTGATGGCAGTCGATTCTACCGCTTGTGGGTGTATGGGCGCACCATACCCCCTCAATAAGAAATCCCCGTTATGGGGATGAGCAGAAAGAACACACGACTTCCTCTCATCTTCCAGAACTTGTCTGCCGGACTTGGCACCCTGACGCTGAACTGGGCTTCGTTGCCCGCTCTTGGTCGGGTTGCCGAGGTTTCATCGGGCCGGTCCCTCCACCTCTCTGGATAAGAGCACATCTATTC
>JBJYXA010000385.1:0-2102 GCA_046259705.1 Caldilineaceae bacterium | reverse complement strand
CGTCTCCGGTCGGCGTCATCGCCAACACGGACTATTGTTGCAAAAAGATGGTTGATATCGCATGTCCGGGCGGCAACATGCAGAATAGAGAGACGTTCCAACGCGTCGAACTAGTGCCGCCGAGGGCGCTTCGGAGAGCATCGTGATTGATTGCACCTTGCGAGAACCATCTGGGCGGGGTTTTGTTCGTAGCAAGATTCTGTATGAAGCTCTTCTTGCCGCCGGGAATGTTGATGTAAGGTGGCAAACTTAAGTTGTCCCTATCGGCAGCGCCAAAGAAACACAGCGGGGCATCGACGCTTGCGCCGGACTCGACCGCCCCGTCAATTCGAACGCTAGTGAAGCCCCCGGCCGGCCATGAGATCACGTCTTGATCCCAAGTCGTGGGGCAAATAACCCAGGTGGCTATGTTGCTGGCGGGATTCATCAGATAGAGCTCGTGCCAGCGCATCGGAACCGCTTGATTTAGAAATGGCGCCTGACAGCCAGCTGGGTGCATGTTGATGTCGTTTGCCACCGCCTGAGGCGCCACAAAAAGGGCCGGGAGCAATAGCGCAGCCAATCCGGCAAGCACTGGAGCCTTGAAGCCTCTAGAAACAAAGGACTTTAAGTGTAATGTGTTCATGATGTTCATCCGCTGTGGTTTGCTGGGTCTGCTCTGGGATTCGGCGCAGGTTGAGGTTGAGGCTAGGAGCTTCTGAAAGAGCTAGGACGAGCCGGTGCTCTCATCTCATGGGTTTAATATTTGGATCGCGGACGAACGCCGATTTATGAACCCGGCGGGCTAGCGGCGCCATTGGGAAACGTGCTCTAAAATCACCTCGCTAGTAATCTCGGAACTCCATTATTGGCTTGGATCAGCTCGCTTGAAAGTGGTCTCAATCCGAGGCGAAGAACCTTCCAGCGCCCATTCCGTGGATAGCTGCCCAACGTCCGACGCGTTGGCCGCGGCTAAACCGAGCATTTCGTAGCGAGCCATGGCGAGGAGCTCCTCGCGCTCGCCGGCCGACAGTTGATCCGTATTCGGCAGAAACCACTCGACGCGACAGGTCGTCATCTTGCAATCGGTGACGAAATCGCCCCCGTACCGGCTGAAAAACGGATGCTTCGGAATGGCCGCGTCGATCGCGTCTGCGGCGGCCTTTCCCCAGTCGCTTTGGTTCCATTCGTGATCGTACGCATCCGCCACCGGATCTACCCAATCGAGCGAAGGCGCCTCTGCGGCGTCTAACGGCGTCTCCGGCACCGCCTCTTCGCCTTCGGCCGCCCTAGGCGCAGCGCCCACGTCGGAAGATACGCCAAGAGGCGCACCGGCACTGTTAATCAGGATATCGAGCTTTTGGTGGAGACGGGCAATTTCCCTATCCGATGCCACCCGGGCAGCTTGTAGTCGGTCGATGCGATCAGCCTGTGTCGCCATCTTTGCCAACAACTCCTGGGTCCCGTCGGCGTCGCCCGCCCTCGGAAAAACGGTATCCCAAATGGGCGCACCGAGGGTGGCAACGCCCAGCGCAGCGATCGCCAGTACGCCTATCAGAATTGTTTTTCGTCGCATGAGGTTCACAAGCGTTGAGAGTGCGAGGCTGTGATCGACGTCACACATTCGGCTCTGAAATTAACCTGGAAGTGGTCTGGGGTCAAGGCCGAGGGCCGAGGCGCAGCAACTCCGAGTTTCCTGGGGCTGCGCAGTGACGCGGCGACGAGGTCGCGGCTGCGCGGGCTCGAGGGGCTCGGGCATGAAGTCGAAGAGCTGGTCCGAAGAGTCGAAGGGCCAGTGAGACGCAACCGCGCGACGACGTTCGAAGACGGCGCACCGGGAGAGGAGGAGCTGGCGCACGGCGCGGTGATCTGACGCGCCCATGCCGTGTACCGCATGGGCGAGAAACGCGCGTGACGTGAGGCTGGCGAGCAATGCGACGAGTAAATACTTGCCGTGGCTGTGATTGCGCTCGAAGCGATAGCCCTTGGCCTTGGAGCGCGTTGTTGTTCACGTTTCAGGTCCTCCCGTGGCTACCCCCGTCGGCGGCGATGTCGAAGGCGCTGTTTTTGCTAGCCCAAGTTTAACGGGTATGCCCGCAATCCCTTCCAGTTCATAGAGTTGC
>JBJYXA010000384.1:0-4379 GCA_046259705.1 Caldilineaceae bacterium | reverse complement strand
GCCGGTGCCGCAGGGATCAGGATACCGGAGGAGTGATCAGAGGCTCGCTGACTCAGGGAGGATGAGGCGAGCTGAGTGAAATTCCTAAAGTCTCGATCGCTGTCGATCCAATGCGGATGCCCAGTCTGGCCTCGGTCGGCTTACGACCTTAGGCCGACATTCGGAGACTATCGCCTGATCCGCCGCTGACGACTCTTCGCGCAGAGTCGCCCCAGCCCTAAGCCGGGTCGTCGCTTCGCGTATCGCCTGACGATCACGCTCCCGCCAAGCACCGCGATGGGCGGACAGGCCCGCATCTGTGCGCCAATCTCCGTCAGGGTTTACCCGTATACGGGTTTTCCCTTATGCTAGGCCAATGCAGAGCGGCAAACGCGAAACCCGGCCTCGTCGCCAGACCCCCGAGAGACTGAAGCCTTGAATCGAGACATGCCGCCTCGGCCGCCGTTCGCGGCTCCCGTTCTGGCTCCGCTGTCGTCGAAGCTGCTCACCCCCCTAAATCAAATCGAGACTTGCGCATCCTACTTTCTTTTAACCGCATCGCGTCCTGTTCCTCATGACGGCCAGTAAAACAACGCCACCGCCAGCGTCCAGATCTACGTTTAGCGCAAGCACGGCGCCGAATACATGCACCTGTTTTTATGCCGAGCCAATACCAAAATTCGGGTTTTCACCGGCTGGTAATTGCGAAGTTTTCCGCCAGTAATGAGCGCGTCCCGGATTGATATTGCTGCGGATTCCGGAACAATTCTTTGCACACGTGTCGGAACGTGTCGTATGGCTCGTACTAGATAGCGGGCTTCGAGTCTGCCGAATTACGAATCTAATCATCCCCACCTTCTGATCCCGGCCGCTCGGACCTTGTATTGGGTACAAGTACTAACACGATCTCTTGCTCGTTCTGACAAAGCAATACCATTCAGCAGGAGGAAAATCAAAAGCGGGTCCGCCAAATAAGAGCGACTCTTTCTTGACCCATGCCAGTCTAGATGGTCCTTAGGCCCCACAAATCAAAGCCCAGTTCTAGACTCCCCATTGGTTAGATCAATAACTATGCGATTATTTTCCCAGACCGACAAGCCCGCGCAGGAGAACACGTCTGCTCGGATTCTCTACCCCTATTTCGCCTACTTCAGATCAACCCCTTACGCAATGCTTCTGGGGATTATCTTACTGGCAAATAGCGCATCTGCCGCCGAGGTAACACTAGCCTGGGACCCAGTCGCGTACGAGTCGGCATTGGTCTTCGAACTCCACTACGGGCAGCAGAGCGGACAGTACGACAGTCAAGTCACCTCAACAACCACAACAGCAACGGTCACGGCATTGACCCAGGGAGAGACCTACTATTTCGCTGTCAGGGCTTGTGACCTCGCGCGCAACATGTGCAGTGCTTTTTCTCAGGAGGTTACCGCAACTCTCGCGGAGAATGTGGCCGCGCCCGTGACTCCCGATTTCAGTGCCAGCCAAACCACGGGTATCGTTCCGCTGAAGGTCAGCTTCAGCGATCAGTCAACGGGCGAAATCAACGACTGGCTTTGGGTTTTCGGGGACGGCACGCGAAGCGATGCGCAGTCGCCCAGTCATATCTATTTGGAGCCTGGAACCTATACGGTTAGCTTGACCACCTCGGGTCCGGATAGCTCTGATACGGTGACGAAAACGGGCCTGGTTGACGTCGGCTGGCCAACTCCGATAGCGGACTTCAAAGCCAATCCGTCCACGGGACAGTCGCCATTGGTCGTGATCTTTTCCGACGTCTCTTCCGGCAATATCACGGACCGCCTTTGGGACTTCGGGAACGGAACAACTGGTAGTGGGACGAAGGCGAGCGTTGAGTATCAGGCCCCGGGTAGCTATTCAGTTACTCTGACCGTGACGGGTCCCGGGGGCTCCACCACCAAGAGTAATGTCGTGGTTGTCACGGAGCCGGCTCCAACTGCGAACTTCAGCGCCGACGTCACCAGCGGGCCGGCGCCCTTGGCGGTTTCGTTCGCGGACCAATCGAGCGGCCAGGTCAGCAGCTGGCAGTGGGACTTCGGCGATGGCGCGGGCAGTGATCAGCCAAACCCTCATCACACCTACATGAAGCCGGGGCAATACTCGGTTAGCCTGAAAGCGACCGGTGGCGGCGGGAGCGACACACTGACGAAGACGGCCTTCGTGCAAGTAACAGAGGCGAATTTCGCCTGGGAAGCGGGCGAGTTGACCGTCGATGACGTCTGGCAGCGGATCGAATTTGGCCAGACCTACTCCGACCCTGTGGTCGTCGCCAAGCCATTGGGCAAACTAGATGGCGGGGATCCGGATCCAGCGGTTGTGCGACTGGACGGCATCGACGACACAGGATGCTGGATCAGGATACAGGAATGGGATTATCTGGACGGGTCGCACACACCGGAAACCGTCAGTTATCTCGTCATGGAGAGCGGAACCCATCAACTTCCCGACGGTATCTGGGTGGAGGCTGGGCGGATCAAAACGGATGCGATCGGCGATTTTGCCGCCGTCGATTTTTCGGCACCTTTCTTGACTGCACCGGCTGTCCTCACCTCCATTGTCAGCTTCGTTGAGATGGATGCCGTCACCGCCCAGGTCCGCAATGTGACCGAGGGCGGTTTCGAGGTCCGTATGAGCGAGCAGCAGGCGAATGATCCCGAGCATGCGGTCGAGAAGATCGACTTCATTGCTTGGTCAGCGTCTTCCGGAATTCTTGACGGGTTCCGCTACGAGGTCGGCGTGACCGACGTGGATGTCGACTACACTCCCCATTCGACCTATGCGATCCGGTTCGAGAGCGACTTTGTCACCCCGCCAGTGTTCTTGGCCGATACGCAAACTACGAACCAAGACGACCCGTACGGGCTGCGCCTGAAGAGTAAGACATCAAAGGAGGCGTCGGTGATGATCGAGGAGGAACAATCCAAGAACAACGAAACCTGGGCACATCGCAAAGAGGCGGTTGGCTATATTCTTCTGGAGGCGTTGTAGCCAGGCGTATTTCTGCGTAGCCGTCAGACGGACAGCTCCGGGCTTCCGTTTCGACGGCTTGACGTGGCCGATATTTGTAGAGGTCGAGGCGCGGGAGCTACAACGTTTTCAGGCCTTACGATGGGAAGTTTGCTTGGACGCGTTGCGGATGCTCCCAAGTGCTCGCAGCGGCTTTCAAAATTTGCTCCTTCTAGGTTATGCCACAGCTGCGGCTACTGTCGAACAGAGAGGATGGTCGCTTGAAGGCCTAAAGGTTCCGGTCAGCCCGCAGATCGCTAAACAGATATTGGGGGGTTGCGTTCGCAAACATCGTTTTGAGGACTCCCGCGGATGGTTGGGCGAATAATGGCTTATGGCCGTTTGCGGACATTGGTCGCGCCTTACGCGCCGGCAGCCGGCTTCTAAGGAAGCCGGACGCTCTGCCGTACCATCGTCAACATCTGCTCCTACAGGGTAACGGTTGGTTAGGAGCTGCGGATGTCCAACGACGCCGTTTCAGGAGTCCGGCCGGTCACAAGCTCACGAACCTGTGCCCGGGCACCTGCAGATAGTTCGTCAAAGGCAAGACCCAAAGTCCACCGACCCTGGCGGTCGACCCGCTGCACTCGAACGACGGTCCCCGCCACCCGGATCACCTCTTTGGGCTCGCTTCTGTACAAGGTGACCAGCATTCGGGACTGACGTGGAACGAAGTCAGTACAGCAGACCCGCAAGCCGCCCTCGCTGATATCTTCGGCAAGCATTGGAAAACGACTCAAGCCCAGCGGGGGGATCGGCTCGGCACTGACGGCAGCATCATACGGCGCGCGTCGGTGCTTCCGTCGCTCTTCTCCTAAGGCACGCTTTGCCCACATCTGAGAGGTGGATGTCATGTTCTGCACCGGTTGTCTCGTAACCGCAGCGACAGTCTGCGATTCCTCGAAGACTCAGCGAACACTCTGGGTCGTGCTGGGGCTGCCGAGAGCCGTACCCTACGCTTAACGCAGTATAGTCCATCAGCCGCAAGAGGCCCGAAGCGCCGATCCACCCGCGCAGGTTCATCTGAAACTGAAGGGCCGTTGACACCCGCCGCGCTGGCTGTGCAGCAAGAGTCTGTTCGTGGTCAAACCAGGCCCGTGCGAACGGTTGTGCTGAGACTGCCCCATCGCTGTCCAGCGTGGGAGCCACGTGGGCGCCCGCTAGGCACCCGGTCCCTATTGTATCCCCTCAGGCATTGCGCATAGGGCTGCTGCGACCTATGGGGCTAGAGTCCCCGGTGCAGCGTGGGAAGGGTGTGGGTGCCTGGCGCCGCAGCTCCCGCCAGCCCTTGCGTATGCTAACCAGGCTTGCCCTGGTGGCTCTTCGTCGGAGAAGGAGTAGACCCACTCCGGGCGAAAGGCGACCAGGATCAC
>JBJYXA010000383.1:0-1667 GCA_046259705.1 Caldilineaceae bacterium | reverse complement strand
GCCTGGTCCCGGCGATCAACCGCTTCTTCGACGATATCCTGGTCATGGCGGAAGATACGCAGACGCGCGAGAACCGCCTGGCGCTTTTGCAGCGCATCGCCAATTTAGCCGAGGGAATGGCTGATTTATCCGAACTCGAGGGCTTCTAAGTAAATTCTTAATTAAGTGGGAATTTATACAGAAGAATTAAGCCGGGCGCTGACAGTTCCCCTGCATCGTGTACAATACGCAGCGAAAAAGCGAGACGAGCCCCGGGTATGACTGGGGCTCGGGCAGGCCCCCGTCTGCTGCCGGCATCAGGCGACAGCCTTTACGCCACATATTCATAACCAGGTCGAAGCTCTGGTAGAGCCAGAAGCGGAGGAAATTGATGAAAGGGAAGATATCGTTTATTGGCAAGAGCGACACACGGCGGATGATGCTGGGGGTAGCCGGAGTATTACTTTTTCTGGTAGTGCTGGCGACGCGGATTCCGGCGGCCTCTGCCCAGGTTCATTTTACAAACTGCGCGAGCACCACGGGCAACAATGCGATTGTGGGCATTCCTCTCGGCGTGGTGAAGCCGGGCAATTTCACCCCGCAGAACGGCGATGAGATAGCCGTGTTTCGCCCGAACGACAGTTTATGCGTCGGCAGCGTAATTTACAGCTCTAGCGTAACCAACGTGGTCACGGTCTGGGGCAACGACACGCAAACTGGTGTGGTGGATGGCATTCAGAACGGTGAGATCATGGAGTGGCGCATCTGGGACAGTTCGGCGAACAGAGAATACTTTGCCGATGTGGTCTACAATGCAAGCTCCACCAATATCACGGGCGCTTATGAAACGGAAGGGATCTTCCTGCTGGATTCGCTGACGCCCAACGGCCCGACGATTCCAAATACACCAACAAACACGCCAACGAACACGCCAACCAGTACGCGGACACCTACGGCGACAAACACACCGACGCCTTCACAGACACCTACGGCGACAAATTCGCCGGTAGGCCCGACGCCAACAGCAACTGATACACCCGTGGGGCCAACAGCCACTAACACACCAACCAACACAGCGACAAACACACCTATAGGACCAACGGCAACGAACACGCCCGTGCTACCGACTAATACGCCGACGCCAACGCCGGCGCCCGTATGCGAACAATGGCTGGTCAACCCCGGATTTGAGGATAAGGACGGATGGTCGCTGCCCACGACAGCATTTAAGGCAGCCTACAGCACGCGGCAGGTCTATGCGGGCGACTGGTCCATGCAGACGGGTATACCGACTTCGGCGCCCGACGTGACCAGCTACTCCTCGGCCAATCAGGTCGTAACGATTCCCGCCGGGGAAGATACGGTCATGCTGCGTTTCTTCCTTTACCAGCAGAGTTCAGAACCCGCGTATATGGCGCTGCCCGAGAACCCGCTGGACGTGATGGGCACCCAGGCGTCGAACGCGGGCGATGCACAGATGGTGCTGATTCTGGATCCGAAGAATAATCGCGAGTTAGCGCGGCTGATTTATGAGCGCAGCGATACCCGGCAGTGGAAGCAGTTTGAATTTGATCTCAAGAAGTTTGCGGGCCAGAGGATCATGATCTACTTCGGCACGTATAATAACGGCCGTTACGGCACCACGGCGATGTTCGTGGACCAGGTCAAGCTGACCTCATGCGCGGAAT
>JBJYXA010000382.1:0-1606 GCA_046259705.1 Caldilineaceae bacterium | reverse complement strand
CGGGTTCCGTTCTCTGGGTTGTGCTTTGGGCGCACGCCGATAGGCGAGAGCAAACCCTGCTGGTCGATGCTTTCGTAGAGTTCATCTACGGTCTTTTGGTCTAGTGGTCGTTCCCGGTCTGCAACCTCAATCCCCGTGCAAGGGAGACTGAGGTGCGAGCACCGGAGTTGTCTAAACAGATCTTCCGGCAACCCGGAAGCCTGCGGGAATACTCCAAGTGACATCGCACCTACCTCCTTTAGCGCTTACCAAGCATGGCGTTTGCCAGACGCGCGATACGATCCTTTGCTGGCATCCGAGGCCCGCCACGTCCGCCGCTAGCGGTATCACGATAAACGGACACCGCGCGCGCCCAGTCCAGTTGGTTGGGCTGGTAGTTCTGGGAGAGCAGCACGCCAGCGACCTGCCACACCAAGGGCTTGGCGGCACCGATGGCTGAGTTGTGCTCGGCCTGAGCGACGATGCTCGTCATGTGGTCGATGCACGTCGGAGGGACAGAGACAGCCCCTTGTTCGTTGAATCGCTTGAAGTGCGACTTTCCGACAGTGGTCACCATCCCCTGGCCGTTTAGCTGATACCCGGCAACAGCAGTGAGCACCTGCTGCAACGAGAAGTAGTGCTTCTTCGTTGCGCCGTCGCCGCGATAGTTGACCTTCGACTGCGGGACGCCAGCCCGGTCGATGATCTCTTGTGCCGCCTTGGAAAGCTGGCCGGTGTGGTTGAACCGAGCCGCCTTGACTTCCGACCAATTCAGCCCCTTGGTGTTGTAGTCGTGAAGGATCTGCATGGCAGCCTCGACAGAGATGCCATGATAGACGGTGATGGCGATAGGGTTATTCTTGGTCTCCGGCGAACGCTCGGCCAAGATGTAGCGTGCTTCGGTCTGGGTCTCGCCGTCGATTGCCACCAGCGCCGCGCCATAGGGCACAACGACCCCGTTGTCGGTGTCGTCCAGGTGCTCCCGATGGTAGATCGTAATCGCTGGCGTACCGCCTTCACGATCGTGGCACTCAACGGCCTCGATGTAGCCCGAATAGTCTTGGGCATTGTCGAGCCGCGCCTTGTCGAACTTGCGGTTCGTAACGTCGTGCAGCTCGTGCGCGGCGGACTGTTGCTGATTGTGCGACTTCAGGTTTCGGTCGATCAGCGTCGGGCGGATAAGGCCAAACGCTTCGATCTGCGCCAGTGTCGTGATGCCCTGGAACTTGTAGGGCAGGACAGGGTGACCGACGAGAACGTTGCCAACAGCGTGGAAGGTGGGAGAGGGCATGGTAAAATGCTCCGTGTTGACGCGAACGGGCGGCACCGCCCGCGTCGTGTTGATGAAGCTGAGCCCCGTCATGGTTTGCCGCCGGTCGGGGCTCAGTGCTGTCTAGGTTAGCAAAATATTTTTGGATTGCAAGGGAACGCAACAAAAAAATTTCAGCGCAACGCTGAGCACACAAAAGCACTCCTGAGCACTCCTGAGCAACACTTGTGCACCCCGACGCACGGTGCTAGTATCGGGGCTTGAGTTCCGGAGCCGCACCGGTAGCACTGCGGACGGGGATTAGGCACGAGTGCCCCGTGAGGTAAAACCGTGTCAGCGCAAGGACGTGGGGAAACG
>JBJYXA010000381.1:0-4221 GCA_046259705.1 Caldilineaceae bacterium | reverse complement strand
CAGCGATTGGGATAGCGAATTTGGACATCAAGAGAAATGGCTCACGGGCATCCTATCCAGGACCGGCAGATTGGTTTACCGGCAGCGTTCGTGTCGATCCGCTTTTCGTAGGTGTGGAACCGGCCCGGGGCCGGGGCAGCAGCGTCACGTTCGAACCCGGTGCACGCACAGCATGGCACACCCACCCGCTGGGGCAGGCGCTCATCGTGACGTCCGGGCTTGGTTGGGCGCAGAGCGAAGGCGGTGCGGTCGAGGAGATACGTCCCGGCGACGTGGTCTGGTTCGGGCCGGGCGAGAAACACTGGCACGGCGCGAAGCCGACTACGGCCGTGACTCTCATGGTCATTATGGAAGCGCTCGACGGCAAAGCGGTGGAGTGGCTGGAGCACGTGAGCGACGAGCAGTATCACGCTTGATGCCGGACCGCGAACCAAGCGTAGGAATGGCTTGATCCGATAGACCACTAACCGCGCCCGAACTTCAGCGAAGAGGTAGCCAAACTTCACGTTCGAAGTGATGGGGTCCGCGTGACAGCGCCACCAGGCGACCGTTCACGTGGTAGACATCGATGCGTGTGCGATAGACCGTCGAGAGGTTGTCACTCGACATGGCTTCGCGCGTCGGGCCGGCGGCGATGGCGTGACCTCCGCGCAAAAGGATGAGCGAATCGGCCAAGGTTGCCTAGTGCACAAATGGCAAAGGTACTCGGTTTCTCGGAGTCCGCCACTCTCAGGCTAGATGTAGACAGAAACCGAGTATCTCAGCTGCAGACGCACTAGGCGGTGCCGCAACGGCTACGAATTCGCCGTCGCCCGGGATGAAATCCACTGGACCCCATAGTGCACAGCGAGGCCGGCGAGGAACCCGTACGCCATGTTCGTGGCAATGGACACAATCACGGTCGCACCAAGCGGGAATAGGTCGGCTGTCTGGCGCACATCCTTGACAAACAGGATCAGCTGGAAGCTGACCAGGAACATCATGGCGCCGATAATGGCAGTCGGAAAACTGGCAAACAGTCCGACGACGGACCCGGCTAGAAACAGTCCGATGAAGAGTTCGATGGTCCCTTCCATGATGTTCGCGCCACCCGTGCGCGCGCCGAAGTAGTACTGGCCGGCCAGACCGCCTGCACCATGACACATAGGCATTCCTCCGAAAAAGGGAGTGACAATATTCATCACGCCTTGGCTCCAGGAAAGCTGCCGTTCGCTGACGCGCTTGGCCGGCCAATAGGTGTGAATCAGGGAGCAGGTGGAGATGGTCGCGTTGGTCACCGTGAGGGGAATCTGCGCGAATCCTGCCAGGAGCAGACTTTGCCACACCTCCTGCGCGGTGAAACTCCCCGGCGCGGGCAGGGCGAAGCTGGGCGCCTGAAGGTGGGTGAGTTTGCCTTGAAAGGCCATAATGAGCGCGCCAAAGCCGACCAGCACGATTGCGGCGGGCGCATAGCGATTCTGGCGCAGCAACAACACGATCAGGACGGCGACCAACCCCAGCCACCACTCGGTCGAGAGCATCCTCACCGCCTGCACCAGTAATAGGACACCGAGCGCGACCTGGATGCCGCGCACGACGGATTGCGGCGTCACCGCGCCTAACCAATCGATGCCGCCTGTTACCGCCATCAGCAGCCACACGATGCCCATCGCAAACGCAGAAGCATAGACCAGGGAGGGCGACCACTGTTGGGCAATCGCCACCACCGCGATGACCTTCATGGGTTCGATGGGCACGGGCAATTGGAAAATGACGCCTGTCGCGATGTTTGCCAATCCCATCATGACGAGGAGTCCGGCCGGGTCGACGCCGCACACGGCGATGTAGCCGACAGCCAGCGGAAACAAGGTGCCGAAGTCGCCCATGGAGCCGCCGAGCTCACGCAGATTGAATTCAAACGAGCGGAACTTCATGGCGTGCTAGTTGGGGTACAATCACGGGGCCCAGATTTCACAGTATATGCCAATGCCTACGAGCTAGAGACTGATCGAGCCAATAGCAGGTTCCCACTCCACGCTGGGTTCCTACATCATGAGATTGGCGGGCACACTGGCCAGTCAACTATCTGGCAGTCTCTAGCGGAGAGCTTTGCGCAGCAACCTTTTCTTCTTCCGCTGTAATGGTGACGGACGGTTCGCCAGGCCGGAAGTACCCCAGGTACACCTCAATAACGGTAGTGAACAGAATCATGATCAGTGGTCCATAGACGACGCCAAGGGCGCCGAAAATGGCAAGGCCGCTGAAGACGCAAACAAGCATGAAGGCCCGGTTGAGAAATACGTCCTTGCGCACCATGCGAGGGCGTACCTGGTTGGCGAGCGCCGAGACGAACGTCAATGTACCGATGATGACGAGCGCGCCTCCCCAGACATTTCCGCTCAGGATCTGCATGATTCCAACAGGCACGGCAATATAGGCCGCGCCACCCGGCAAGATAGCCAACAGTGTGGCGAGGACGGTGAGTGCGATCAGGTGCCTCGAGCCGGCAATCGCCATGAGAATACCAGTCACAATGCCCTGGACGACGGCGACCACGACGATACTCAGCATCATGGACCGAGTGATACTGCGCATGCGGTCGAGGAAAAGTTGATCGATGTCATCATCCAACGGGCTAAGGGCTTTGAGTATCGCAATGGCTCGCTCACCATTGGAAATGAACGTACCCAGCACGACGACAAATATGATGACGGGCAAGCCGATGCTGACCACCGACGCAGTGGTAGAGACAAGCCAGTTGGCCGAGATTCGCCCGATGTCGGCGGCGAATGTTCTGACCGAATCGATGACTTGTTGGGCGGCCAGCGCCAACGTGTCGCCAAACGGGGTCGTTTGCAGCCACTGGTTAATGTCGGCGGCGTGCTCCTGCAACTGTTCCTCTGTGGACTTAAGTACGGCGGCCACGTCGTCGGATACGATAATCAGTTCATGTAGAAATAGCCACGTGCCGAACAAAATGGGGATCACGATCACGAGGACCGATATCGTCAACGTGAGCGCGGTGGCAATCCCCTTGCGGTTACCCGTACGGCGCAGGAACCACTGTTGCAGGGGGTAGACGATCACCGCCGCGGTGGCCGCCAGCACTACGGAGCCAAGGAATCCCTTAACCAGCCAAAGCGTTAACGCAATGACCAGTATTAGAATGACATAGAAAAAGACTCTGTCGGCACGAAGGGTCGTCATGTTTCTGTCCCTCTGATCCTTGTAGAAGAAGTTGCGCGTACTGATAATGCGAACTGCGCGATGTGACCATATTTTGATGGAAGAGCTTTGCGGTGGCAACATCTGCAGGCGACTTAGGTCAATTTGAAGGACGCCTGCTCGGCGCAAAAAGCGCTTGCCGCTGGTTCGCCTTCGCCGCGCGTGGCACCACCTGCATGGCGTATGGCCATGACGGTGATAGGCCACGCTATCGAAGGGAAGTGCGGAGGCTTGGGTTGTTGAGCTAGACCTCGAGCTACGTCGATGGTGCGCTTACTCTTGGCGCGGTGCCTCCTGGAAGACCGTTATACCCATGTCCAGATACTTCTGGCGTTCTTCGGGCGCGGTCATGATCGCCATGCCCAAACGTATGCCGCTACCGCGCAATTGCTCGGCAACATTGATCATGCACTCGTCGACCGTCTTGAGTGGAAAGCCGGGATGGCCCTCCAGGCTGAACCAGAGATCGTTTGGGCCGAATGCCACATAGTCGACGCCTGGGACTGCCAACTGCCTGGCAAGCGTGACCGCCGCTACGGACTCCACCTGGAAAGCCAGCACGACGTGCTCATTCCACCATTCCGCGTATTCCAGGCGGCCTGGCGCGCGTCCATCCCATGCTTTGAGGCCGAATCGAGCGTCGCCGCCCCAACTACGGCGCCCGAACTGCGGATAGTAGGCGTATTCGACGGCTTCCAGCATGGTCTCCCGGCTTAGGACTTCGGGCACCAGAATGGCGCTCAGACCGAAGTCGAGATAGCGGCCAATCAGATGGGTGCATTTGGTGTGCGGGATTCTCATTTGCACGGGGAGGCCGAGTTCTTCGGCAAACGCGCAGAATTCCACGAGCTGCGGTTCGGTGAATGGGCTGTGCTGTCCGTCGAGATAGACGAGGTTGTACGGATACTTGTCCACCGCGATCCGTAGGGCGTCGCGATCGATGTCGATCGGCACGCGCAGCGACACGACGACTTCCCCGTCCCGGATCTGTTGTTTGAGCATATTGTGTGGCGGCAT
>JBJYXA010000380.1:0-17148 GCA_046259705.1 Caldilineaceae bacterium | reverse complement strand
TCTGCGGCTGAACGAACCATACACGCGGCGAAACTGCCTCGTCTCCCGCAACGGTAACGGTGATTGTGTCGCGCAACTGCTCACCTGGCAGCGCTAGGTGAGCGCCGTTGGCGACCTGCAGGCGCAGGGTATGAACGCCGGGCTCTAGCTCGAGCGTCGTCGTCATTTGGCCCTTGCCCAGGTGGATGTGCTGCTCGTCAAAGGGCACTAGCTCCCCCGGCGCCACAAAGTCAGTATCGATCAGGACATGAAAATGGCCGGCGTCCTCGTGGATCTCGCCTGCGGGCTCTATAGTGATGCCATTCGCCGTCATGGCCATGTCGAAGCGCGGCGGCACCGTAGCGCCATTCTCGGGCGCAACGATCCGTACCATTTGCGACATGGTCTCGCTGTTGCTTACGGTGCTGGTTGCCACCGATCCGGCCGTTGCTTGCGTTGCGGTCATCGCCGTCGTACCGGAAATGGCATGGGTGCTCGTCAGTACGGTTGTCTCACTGATCACAGCCGCAGGCGACGTCACCGCGGCCGGCGCACTGGGATTGTTGGGAATCCACAGTCTCTGTCCCACGCGCAGCACATTGGGGTCGGTGACTCTGTCAAAACGCGGGTCCGACTCTGCTTTGGCATTGGTTGCCTCCACAATTGTCGGGAACGCCGAAGTACTGCCGTAGAACTCACGGCTGATCCTCGATAGCCAATCCCCGACCTGGACGACATATTCTTGCCCCCCTGCTTCCGCCGGCGGTGATTCCTGCTGGACTGGGGCAGCCATCGTCACCGAATTCAGAAGTAGTGTTAACAACACTGTGGCCGTAACGAAAGCCACACTGAGGCGCAGCCCTATCTTCAACATCTGGTCTCTCCTCACGTTCTATATCCCCGTGCGTCTACCGCTCAACCCATCGTGATAACCGTTTATGTCAATAAGAAGACGACACGGTAACGGTTATCTCGTCCCGGTACTGCACACCTGGAAGTGCAATATGGGCACCGTTGGCAACCTGCAGGCGCAAGGTGTGGACGCCCGGCGTCAGGTCCAACGTAGCCGTCGTCTGCCCCTGGCCAAAGTGTAGGTGATTTTCATCGAAGGGCACCAGTCCTCCAGGCTCCACGAAATCAGAGTCCACTAAGATGTGAAAGTGTCCTGCATTCTCGTGGATCTCGCCTGCCGGTTCGATGGTTATGCCTTGCGCCGCCATTTCGACATCAAATTCGGTCGGCACCGTCTCACCGTTCTGTGGCTTCACAAAATGTACGCCTTCCGCATTCATCGGCTTATCAAACGCAACCCGGAAACCGATCTGAGGATTCCCCTCGCCAGGGGGCGAAGGCAAACGTGTACTGCACGCGAGTTGATAGTGCGTGTAGAAATAGGAGCCGCCGCGAGCGATGCGCCGGCCCACCCCGCTCGGGTCTTCCCGCCCATCGCCGGCGTCATACGGATAATTAGCTTCGAGGCTGCTCGTCCACTCCCACACATTTCCGCCCATATCAAGTGCGCCATACGGGCTGGCGCCGGCCGGATAGCTGCCGACCGGCGTCGTATCTCCGATGACATTGTCATAGTTCGCCAAGTCGTGCGTGGCCGGATCGTTGCCCCAAGGATAGGTTCGGCCGTCGGTATCCCGGCACGCCTTCTCCCATTCCGCCTCGGTCGGCAACCTTCCGCCGGCCCAGCCGGCGAAGTCATTAGCCTGATTCCAGTCGACACCCACCACAGGATGGTCGGCATAGGCAGGATCGCTCCAATGCTCGCCTTCAGACGGTTGCGTACACGCCCCGGCGTCGACGCACTGCGCGTACTGTTGGTTGGTAACTTCCGTTGTCATGATCCAGAAGTCATTCGTCGAGACTGTGTGCAATGGGCCTTCCCCCGCGACTCCGGAATCCGAGCCCATCTGGAAATCACCAGCGGGCACGTGAACCGTCTTCAAGTTGGGCGGCGCGTCGATCTCAATCTGCGTTTGCACGACCTTGCGCGTATTGTCCGCGGTGCTGACGATGGCGCGCAGCAAGTATGCGCCATTTTCAATCGGTTCGCCGTTAGGCCAGGTGTTATCGTGCTCCGCAAAAACCCAGGGGCTACAATTATCGGAGAATGCGCAATACCTGGTTGCCGTGGTTAACGAAATCGCGTCAGTCGATGAGGTCGCGACAATCGACGAGGCCGCGTCAGCCGAAGCGGTCGTTGGGCTATGTCCGTTGCTATACACTTCGCTGCCGGTTTCGGCGTTGATGATTTGCATATCAACTTGTGAGATTCCGTCCCCGTTGTTGGTACCAACTGCGGGGTCGTATGCACGCACTTCGTAGACAAGCGTATCGGTGACGACGCGCGTGGTGTTTTCGGGTCCGATTTGCGCGATATCCGCCACCAGCATGAGATTGATGTCGCAGTCCTGGATGGCCATCGTGGTGTTACAAAAGCCACTTCCTGCACCGCTAATACAGGTTGCTAGCGGCGCCGCCGGCACCCGCTCATTGAACAGCAACGTATAGAAACCTGAGTAGGGATAGGTAGTGCCCTTGTGGACAAGCGGCCTGTCGGATTCGGCAAGAAAGAGCGGATATTCCTTGATCAAAAGATCGCCGCCTTGGTCCGCGAAGCTCATGTCCCACTGATGAGGGCCGTCATCTCTCATTGCCAGCGCGTCTATCGCATAGAAACCAAACGTGACCCCGTTTCGACAGGCGAGTATCGGGTCGATCGTCGCCTGCGGATCGCCCGTAATTGGAATATCGACAAACTCAAGCACATCTGCTGTGGATGCAGCGTGCACCGAAAAGGCAACCGCTACAATCACCAGAACAATCACGCCAATCACCTTGAATTCTGCGCGAATCATTGTTCGCCTCCCCTTGTCTCACGGACATTCATCAAAGACACCGATCGTCCACGGCCGAATCATGGTCACCGGAAAGCACTTAGGCCGTTATGTTGGCATGGCCGCGTGCTGCTCCAAATCTGCAAGGTCGAATGCGGCGCCGATTGAAGTAAATACGGTCTTGGCTTCTGCAATAAGTTCTTCGCCGCGCACAGATTCGCCAATGCTGCGCAGACAAAGCCCCAATAGCGCTTTGGTCTTCGTGGCCTCGAATCGCTGCCTGTCTTGCAGAAGCGGCAGGCTCTGCTCCAACAATGCGGCCGCTTCCCGATAGTCGCCGCTTGCCATCAGCACCTGTGCCTTCACCCGCTGGCAGATGGCTAGGTCGACCTGTTTCTCCTGCTCAATCGACATCGCAATCGACTGATCGGCCAGAGTTGACGCCTCGTCCACATTTCCCGTTAGCAGTCTCAGTTCGGCGCGGGCGCTGAGGATAAGCGGCAGATGAAAACGTGCGTTGGCGGATTCGGAACGCTCAACCAGCCCCTCCGCCGCATCCAGATGCTTCTCGGCATCATCCCAATCGCCTAAGCGCATATGTAGTCTGGCAACTGCAATCTGTGCCTTCAGCTCGTGGTTGTTTAGCTCGCACTGCTGGCTAAGGTCAACTCCCTTATGTAAATGCTCAAGCGCAAGGGCGGCGTCGCCTAGATTGGCGTAAGCGACACCCAAGTTCACCTCCATGGCCGCGTGCGCTGCGCTATCGCCGATCTCGCTTGCCAGCTTGAGTGCGGCGTCATAATCCTTGATCGCGCCGTTCCAGTCACATCCCAAATGCTTGATGTTGCCCGACATGGCCAAGACGGTCTGCTCTTGCCATATATCGCGCAGATGCCGGCTATTTTCCACAGCCAACTGGGCATACCGCCGCGCATTCTCTAGGTCAAACTGGGATACATACAGTCCGGCCAGCCGCGTGAGCGCGTCGCCGCGCAGCCTTCCCGGCCCTCGTGGTAGACGCTCCAGGCCGCGCTGCAAGACGTCCAACGCCTCCGGCACTTTGTGCAGCCGGCGATACGCCCAGCCCATGTCGATATAGAGCGCGGCTTCGGTCCGTTGGTCCATGGTACTGCTGGCGCGGGAATACTCGTCAAACGCCCGTTGGAACCAATCCAGGGCGTCTTGTGGTTTCTCGTTATAGATGAGTTGGCCCATCCCGCGAAATACTATCGCGCGCAGCTCGGTCACCTCCGGACCGTCATCCATCCATTCCAGGAGCGAGTTGGCGGTTTCATAACAAGTCTTGGCCTGCGAAGATTCGGCAAGAAACGCGTATACTCGCCCCAGCGCCGCATTGACCTTAGCCCATTCAAGCTCGCTGAGGCGTTTCTGTTCAAAACTAGACAGCAATTCTGCTAAGCGCCGTGCCTGATACAGGCTGATAAGCAGGCGCACGTTATCGGTGGCAAGCGTAACCGACTTCGAGTATTCCTGAGCTTTTGCATAATGCTCGGCCGCTCTTAACACATCCAGCTCATCCTCCTCAAAGAGCTGCGCGGCGCGACGATGCATCTGTCGAAGCCTCTCCCGCGATGGCTGACCATAGTAGAAATGCTTGAGGATCCCATGTTGCACATATTCGTGTTCCGAGCCGCGGCGCTGGCTGGTGACAAGATTGCGCTGGCTCATATCGTGTAAAGCCCTGCGCAGATTCCCGGCATCCAGAGTCGCCTCGATCTGGTGGCGCGTACAGGGCGACCCCAGCACGGCGATGGCGCATTCGATATCTCTTTCCTGGTCGGTTAGCTTGGCGTCCAGCTTCTCAAACATAGCCGTTTCGATGGCGGCGGAATCCTGTAACTGCTCGAGTACGGATTCCGGGTCGGACTCCCCGGCCAATGTGTTGAGCGCGATGTCGAGAAACAGAACGTTGCCCTCCGTGTACGAATAGAGCGCTCGCAGCACGGTTTCGTCTATCGAAATGTTACGTGCTGCCACCAGCCGATTCGTGTCGTCGTAGCTGAGCCCTGTCAGTGGCTCTGGCGCAATCTGGGCCAGGAAACCGGGAACGGTCTGGGAAACAATCAGCAACGAGAGCTGTCGAGCCTTGGTCAGCGCACGCAATCGTTCACCGACTTGTTTCAGAAGTGGATCCTGATCCACGACGTGAAAGTTGTCGAGACATAGCAGGTAATCTCGCCCAGGCAGCATTTGCATGACGTAGTCAAAGAGCACGCTGGCCGGTGGGGGTTGTCCGCCGGTGATCTGAACTTCGCGCAACATATGCCATAACTCAGGCTGTTCGTTCCAGTACAGAAAACCGGCCAATTTCCAGATAAGGTCGTCGAGCCCACCGGCAGCGCCAAACGAATACCAAAATGTATTCTGCTCTGCAGCCACTTGACGTACCAGTGCGGCGGCCAGCGCAGTCTTGCCTACGCCCGTCATGCCTGCAATGATGGCGAGTCCAGAGGAGCGAATCTGTTCGGCATAACGGCCGATTTCATCTGAGCGCCCTACGAAGTCCTCCGGTTCTGGTGGCGGGGCAGGCGGTTCGGGCGCGGCGCTCGCGGCCGACGGTTCCCCAGCGCGGTTCTCCCTCGATGGTCCACTTTCTCCATCACTCCGCTTTCGTAGCGGCTGGCCAATCAGACCCCGCGCCGTCGCGGCCGCAAGCAGCATCAACGTTCGTGCCGTCTCGTCTAGCTCAGCATATTTGAGCGCGCCGACCAAAGCGATAACCAGGCCCTGATAATACTCGTCCCAGTCGCGGTCATCCACCAGATATTGGCGTGCCAGGAGCCGAATGGTCGACAGCACGGTATACGGGTCGGCGAGCCCCTGGTGCGGAGCGCGGGCCTCCGGCGGATCCCGGTGCAGCGCCACCATCAAGTCGATGATGCATTCCGGACCCAAGCTGGAGGCCAACAGCGCCGGAGGGAGCAACTTCGAGATGACCTGCACCTCGAGCCGCTGCAGGTCGAAAACCGTTGGGCCCAGCCGCGTTTCGGCGAAATCGATCAGCCAGGCAAACCCCGTGTCGGCGTCCACCAGTACGTTCTGGAGGTTTAGGTCGCCATGTATCACCGAGAAACGCACGTCCATCACGCGATCCAGCAAACTGTCCAGTTCGTACAGGGGATTCAGCAATTGGATACCGTGCTGCTGCAGGGCGCCCTCGGCGAACGAGCCAGTGAGTTTTTGTTCCCCGGGTTCATAGCCCGGTAGGGCGGTGTGCGCGGCGCCGGTCAGCACCGTCTGCCGCGTTGCGATCACAATTCCATCTACCTGTGCAGCTCGGTCGCCTGGCCGATAGGCTGCAGGTTCAGTGCCGCGTACCTTGATGCGTAGCGGAGGCGTGGCCTCATTTGGCGGCGGCGCGGCGGTCAATGTCAAGTCAGCGCCGTTTGATCCGATCTTCTCTACTTCGAAACCAAGGAATCGGACCGGCTGGCCGCTAACGAGCCCACGGACGGATGTCGTACTGGCAGAGCCGGCCTCAAAAACAAGCGGGTCGCTGGGCAGATAGGCAACAGGAACGATTTCCAGATGTGAGGTAAGCAGACGATCATATTGTTCACCCAATACATAGACATGCGGGCGGTGGCTGGCCCACCAGTGGCGGCCAAACACTCGAAAGATGCGATTTAGGACCTCGGATGTGGCAGCCGCGCCGTGGCTATCATAATAGTCATGCAGGCTTATCGCAGGTTCGTTGGCCTGCCCGCCCACATAGGTGTACTGAATGAGTCCGAGAAGCCCGTCCTCTGCGATCAAGGGCTCGCCCTGCACATGCGCGATATCTTGAGGCGATATATTGCGCACATATTGCTGATAGGCTTGATATTCCCGATGGAGTTCTTGGGGCGGCGCCAGCTTGATCACGGTGGGCGGTTGATCCGGCCCGGCAGAAACCAGTAACACCGTCGCTCCGCTATATCCCGAAACAAATACGCGCCGGACAAACGGGATGTCATTATCAGCGAACGCCTGAGCTAGCAAAGAGGCCTGGGCCGCGGACAACTGGCCGGTGACTCCTGGCGCATAGCGGACGCGATGAGAATCCCCAGAGGAGGGCCTATTTTCCGAATTCGAAGATGAAACAGTGCCGGTCATCGGCAGATAACGGCCATGTCCACACCACCCCTTGCCAAATAACAGACCGCATAGTAGCAGAAATGCCACGCGACATCAACCGAATGCTCGCGACGCAATTTCAATCTACAACTATGGACAGGGAATCATAGATAATTGCCGATGAACCGCTGCGAAACCGGATATCGCGATTACGGCAACAATCTCGGACCGCTTAGCTGCTGGGCGATGATTGGAGCGGCATGGCCGCCGACACACTGGTTGACGAATGGCTTGACTCTGGCCGAAGACTCAAGCACGGAATATGAGCTAGATAATATTTCAGTTGCAGGGATATCTAGATAGAAATCTTCTATAGGACGCCATAGACGATCCGCATCCCACTTGTGACAAATGTCACTTGTTTCGGCCCTCAGAGAGGCTTAGGGTGGTTGTAGTGATGTTGAGTAAGTGAGTAGTTGGTTAAGTAGGCAATGTGGGACGCCATGCAAGACGAACTCCGTGCTCTTGCGAGAAGACAAGCGAATCTATGTAGGGTTCTGAGCAGCTCCACACGCGTGACGATCCTGTGCGCACTGGCCGATCGCGAATTGTCCGTTGGCGACATCGCAGCGGCAAGTGGAGCATCGATGCAGAACACGTCGAAACATCTGCGTCTCATGAAAGACAACGGCGTCCTGCATTCGCGCCGAGAAGCCAACCACATCTTCTACAGTGTTGACCTCAATAGGTTGAGGCGCGACTGCCAACTCCTACAGAGTGTATTGATGATGTCAGAAGCGCAACCGCAGCACTCGATATCGATCCGCAAGACAATTTCAACATAGTATAGGAGGTTTTCCCGTGACTTCAGCTGACCTAACCCAGATCCAGGTGGCCAAGGTGGTAGATGCCCGCGGCAGCGCGTGCCCCGGGCCGCTGTTGGAGGCAAAGAAAGGCATTGGCGCGATCAAGGTTGGAGAAGTACTCGAGATCTGGTCAGGCGATGCACGGACCAAAGAGGACATTCCCAAGTGGTGCAAGAAGGTAGGACACGAATTCCTGGGTGCCGCGCCCGCCGAAGGTTATGACCAGATCTATATCCGGCGTTCGAAATAGAGGCCCAGGAGATGGGCAGTGATATGAGCGCACACAAACCCAGGATTCTGATCCTGGCCTCCCAATCGGGCGGTTACGCCGGGGCCGATTCTGTTGGGCAGATCCATGCCAACTACCCGTCCAATACCTATATCTTCCCTGTGTTGTCTCCCTGCATGTTCCCGGAAGAGTTCTACCTGCAGGCCTTCGAACGAGGGGTAGATGGCATCATCGTCATGTTCAGCGGAACGGACAGCCCGTACAAAGGCGATTCCGAGCGCACGGCAGCGATCGTCAACCGAGTGTACACAAAGATGAAGGAACGCGGCATGGATACTCGCCGCCTGCGCTTGGTCGCCATCTGTACGGTATGCACGGCCCCCTTCCTGCGCGAAGTCAACCAGATGAATGAGTTGCTGCAGGAAATCGGGCCCATCGGGGATGAAGTAGCCGCGGCGGCCGCACAAGAAATCGCGGCTTAAGGCAGCGAATGAGAGGTTGCATAGATATGGTAGAGCACGAACTCCACGTGGATGCAATGGTCGTCGGAGGCGGGATCGCAGGCATGCAATCTGCGCTGGACCTAGCCGACAGTGGCCACAAGGTGGCGCTGGTGGAAAGGGAGGCCAGCATCGGCGGCAAGATGATCGCCCTCAGCAAGGTCTTCCCCACACTGGACTGTTGCAGTTGCATCACGACGCCCAAAATGTCCGCCGTGGCCCATCACGAGAAAATCCAGCTACTCACGTATTGCGAGGTGCAGTCGATCGCCGAGAACGACGGCGGATTCATTGCTCAGGTTCTCCAGAAGCCCCGCTACGTGAATGAAGACCTGTGCACAGGCTGCCGCCTGTGTGAATACGCCTGCCCCATCGATGTGCCCAATTCCTTCGACTGTGATCTCGGCGGTGTACGCACCATCCGGGTGCCGTTCTCGACGGCAGTGCCGCAGAAGGCGGTTCTGGATATAGAACACTGCATACTCTGCGGCAAGTGCGAGAGCGTCTGTCCGGTCGAGGGCTGCATCGATTTCACGCAAACGGCCCAAGAGATCGAGGTGCATGCCGGCGCGCTGATTCTTGCCACCGGCTACGAAACGACGCCGGTCGACGCCAAGAAGGAATACGGCGCCGGTAAATTCCACAATGTAGTGAGCGCGCTCGTGATGGAAAGACTGCTTGCGCCGACCGGTCCGTACGGGCATGTCCTGCGCCCCGGCGACGGCAAAGAGCCTGAATCCATCGCCTATGTGCAATGTGCAGGCTCGAGGGACACGACGCTTGGGGTGGAATACTGTTCGCGCATCTGCTGTATGTACGCCATCAAACAGGCCATGTTGCTCGCAGGCGCTCTTCCTCTTGCCGATATCACCATCTACTACATGGATATCCGCACGTTTGGCAAGGGCTACGAGCAGTTCTACCAAAACGCGAAGGCGATGGGTATCGAATTCGTCAAGGGCAAGGTCGCTAGAATCCAGGAGGATGACGAAGCAAACCCGGTTGTGCGCGTCGAGTCGATCGACGAAGGGTCGAAGATCGTCGAGCGGACTCACGATCTCGTCGTGCTGTCCGTCGGCATGCTGCCCGCGTTCAATCCCGAGACCGTGTATGGCGTACCCGTCGGCGGCGACGGTTTCATAGGAGTTCCCGCCCCGAATTTGGAGCCGTGCACTACCCTGCGCGCAGGCATATTCACGGCCGGCACGGCCGCAGGACCAATGGATATCGTAGACAGTATCGTGATGGCGGGCGCAGCCGCCTCAGATGCGGCAGCCTATCTGAGAGAACGCCGCTCAACCGGAGACGGCGTGTCCAGCGTCGCAGAACCTGTCTTTGCCGAGAGGGAAGTCGCCCATGTCTGACATTATTGGGATCCAGGATCGCCAACACGCGCAGATTTCCCCGTCAGACGAACAGGTCCGCATCGGGGTGTATGTCTGTTACTGCGGCGGAAACATAAGTGACGTGGTGGATGTTGAGAGAGTCGCGAATGCTCTGAGCGACCTGCCCGACGTAGTCGTGTCGCGCACGAACATGTCCATGTGTTCCGATGCCGGTCAAGCTATCTTGGAACAGGACATCCAGGAGTTGGGAGTCAACAGGGTCGTAATCGGGGCCTGCGCACCTTCGCTGCACCGAGAGACCTTCCGCGGCGCCGTGGCCAGGGCCGGCCTGAATCCCTACTACTACCATCATGTGGGCATTCGCGAACAGGACAGCTGGGTGCATAAGGATGACCCCTCCGGCGCCACGGAAAAGGCGCTCCGCTTAACGGCCGCCGGCGTCGCCAAGGCGCGTCTCCTGCACCCGCTGGAACCGATTCGTCTTCAGGCCCAGCGTCACGCGCTGGTCATTGGGGGTGGCGTCGCAGGATTGCGCTCTGCCCTGGACATCGCTCGCCAAGGGCTGCGAGTTTCTTTGGTAGAGAAATCGCCGTTCCTGGGCGGGCGCGTAGCCCAGTTGGAAACTACCTTCCCAGAGGGTGAGGCGGCGCGTGGTGGGCTACACCAGCTGATCGAAAAGGTGCTCGCGCACCCGCGCATCACCGTGTTTACGCAGGCCGACGTCGTAGCTGTCGATGGATATGTCGGCGACTTCCATGTGGAGTTGCGCCAACATTCCCGAGGCGTAGGCGATGACATGGCCGACAAAGCGATGGCCGCCTGCCAGGCGGAAGTGCCGGATGACTATAACTATGGGCTGACCATGCGAAAACTCGTCTATCGCGCCTATCCGGGGTGTTACCCGCCAACCGCGGCGGTCGACTGGCCAAACTGTCCAGACTCTCGTCTCAAGCTGGAGTTCGACGGTGAACACGTTGTCCTGGAAGACGAACCCAAAGCTGTCGAACTCTCGGTGGGCGCCATCGTCATGGCGACCGGCTTCAACCCCTATGAGCCGCGCCGCAACGAATTCGGCTATGGTGTAGTCCCCGAAGTGCTGACGATGCCTCAGCTGATCCGCCTATTGGCACTGACTCCGGAAGGGAAACAACTGGAGTGGAACGGGCACGCTGTACGCGATGTAACGATGATCCACTGCGTGGGCAGCCGCCAGATCGACGGCGTCCATGAGCCGCAGGCAGATGGGCAGGTGAACAACTACTGCTCAAGAGTTTGTTGCACGGCTGCGCTGCAACTTGCCAACGATCTACGCGAGCGTTTCCCGGCCATGAACATCTTTGACCTCTACCAAGACATCCGCACGTACGGACGGGGTCATGAGGAACTCTACGTCGAAGCCTCCAGGAACATGGTTCGCTTCTTGCGCTATCACGCTGAGGAACCGCCCGAAGTCGTATCCGCACCGGAAGGCGATACCCACCCAGTCTTGGTCAAGGTCAAAGACTCCCTGGCGCAGGACGAAGAACTTGAAATCCCGACCGACCTGGTTGTGCTGGCGGTGGGCATCATGCCTAGCCCCGTGGACGACCTCATCAAGATGTTGAATATTTCCCCGGGTACAGACCGATTTCTTCTGGAGGTTCATCCGAAGCTACGTCCCGTCGAAACCGCGATGCAGGGCGTTGTGCTAGCGGGCACTGCCCAAGGACCGATGAACATCCAGGAGAGCTGTGCGGCAGCCTCAGCCGCGGCGACAAAAGTCGTAGGATTGCTGGGGAAGGGCGTCGTCGAACTTGAACCTTTTGTGGCGGCAGTCAACCCGGAGCGCTGCACGGGCACTGGCAGCTGTGTGACGGTTTGTCCCTACGAGGATGCCATCTCGGTGCAGACTGTCCCTGGGAGCGGCAACGGACAACTGACCCAAAGGGCCGTTGTTACGCCGGCCAACTGCACGGGATGCGGCGCTTGTGTCAGTGCCTGCCCCAACCGCGCCATCGATGTGCAGGGCTGGGAGCTGAGCCACTACGAGGCGATGTTGGACGCCCTCGTCGGTGACCTGCCGGAACTGGAGGTACTTGCAGCATGAGTGAGAATTCGAACAGAGCAGATGCCAAACTGCGGTCCGAGACCCTAAAGCGGCTGCGCGTGGAGCACAAAGATACTGTTGAACGCGCCCGGCAGATGCTTAAGGAACAGAATTCCGTGCGATCGCAGATCTGCAAATCGACCCGAGAGGGGCCCAAAACCGTACCCGAAATTGCTGAGATTACCGGGATCTCGCCCCAAGAAGTTCTGTGGCACATCACGGCCATGAAGAAGTACGGCCTTATGGCGGAAACCGACATGTGTGGGGAGTACTATCTGTACCAGTCTGTCAAGGAGCAGTGACGATGAGCAGTCGGGTAGATCCGAATCTGATTAACGAACTCAAACAATTCGGCGATCTCAATGTGGAAGCTTGCTTCAACTGCGGCAATTGCACAGCCATCTGTCCACTCTCCGGCGATGAGACCCCGTTCCCTCGCAACAACATACGCCGGTTCCAGTTGGGCCTGAAGGATGAGATTCTACAAAGCCCTGATCCGTGGCTCTGCTACTACTGCGGGGATTGCACAACCACCTGTCCCAGAGGAGCCGAACCGGCTGAAGCGCAAATGGCCATGCGTAGATGGCTGACCGCCCAATACGACTGGACGGGACTCTCGGGAATTCTTTACAGGTCCAAAGCGCTCACATACGGGACAGTTCTGGTCACCATGGGTTTAGTGGTCGTTCTGTTCGCTCTTTTCCATGGTCCAATGGTCACAGACCGTGTCGAGATCAACGCTTTCGCTCCCGTGCATGTGATTCATATCCTGGACTTGATCCTGGCCGCCGTGATCGGTGTGCTATTAGCGGGCCAAGTCTTCCGCATGTACACGTATATCATCCGTCGCGGCACAGATACGCCGATTCCCCCGTCGGTGTATCTTGCGCAGGCTTGGGTCCTACCGTACCACTTCGTGACCCAGATGCGGTGGTCAGGTTGCGCTGACCGAGCGGAAGGGAACGATGTCGAGCCGGAAGCGGAGGGCAGACTTCCCTGGATCACACACATTCTGCTCGTGAGCGGCTATATCATCATGTTCATTATGGTCGTGGGTTTTCTTCCATGGTTCCAGACCGATGAAATACGCTCCTTCTTTCATCCGCAACGGCTACTGGGTTATTACGCCGCGGTTGTGATCATCGTGGGCACGGGACGGGCGCTCTGGTCGCGGCTTCGGAAGACGGTACAGGTAGACCGCCACTCACAACCCAGCGATTGGCTGCTTCCCGGCCTCTTGTTGGGACTGGCCGTCACCGGCATGCTGGTAAGCATCTTCAAATACATGAACCTGCCCCTGGCCACATATGCGTCCTATGTAGCTCACATGGCGGTGATGGTGTCTCTGTATGTAGCAATCGGTCCACTAGGGAAATGGTCTCATATGTTCTATCGGCCCCTGGCCATCTACTTCCAGGAAGTCAAGCAGAAGGCCGAGGAACGGGAAGCGCAACCTAACCTCGTACCCTCCGGGGCTGACTGAACCAGATATCGCTCCAGGATGAAAGCCTCCATAAGCTGCACACGCCAGCAACAATATCAATCTGAATAGCAATAGGAGTCAGACCGATGAGCGAAGAAAACAACAAAATGGTAGTAGTCTGCAATCATGCCGACGCGCCCCACGTGATGCCCAGCATGATCATGGCTGCATCGGGCGTGACCATTGGCAACGATGTGCTCATGTTCTTCTGTCCGGGCGGCGCACAGGCGTTGGTAAAGGGTGAGCTGGAGAAAATCCGGGACATGAAGCTGAAAGGATTGCCAGATCCCGTCGAACTCTACGACACAATCGTGGCCGAGGGCGGAAAAGTCATCCTCTGCGAGCTGGCTCTTGAAAACAAGGGGATCGATCCGGCAGACGTGCGCGAAGGGGTCGAGATAATGAACGCTCCCTCGTTCTTACTGGAAGCGGACGGCGCAGGGTTATCTCTCGTCTTCTAGCCCGATTCCTGTAGCTTGGACCGGTTTGCCCCCCATTGCGTCCCCGCCTTGGGAAGGGACGATGATCCACCCGCCACACCGTTAGCAGTTGCAGGTATTGCCCTTGTTCGCAATACCTGCAACTGCAATGCACATCAAGAATTCAATCCTGTGCCTCTCTCAATGCAACTGTGCCATGCCGATCAAGTCCTTGTTCTCCGGATCGTGTATAAATTCCCAGAACATCTCCTGAGGACGATAAGGCACATCGAACATGCGTCGCACCATATAAGCCCATCGCCGTAGTTCAATGCCCTCTACAGGGACTACTGCAACGTCGCCGCGGTAAACGGCGCATTCTGCCGCCAACTCTGAGACGAATGAAATACCGAAGCCGTCGGCCACTGTCCGTACAATCGCTTCGGCGTTGCCCAGTTCCAGAAAGACGTTCAGATCATCGAGCGTGATATCGAACTTGGCGAGTTCGGCCAGCATGACCCTACGGGTGCCTGCGGTGGGTTCTCGAATAATGAACGGCTCTTCCAGCAACGCCTCGGGCCCCACGGACGGGAGGCGGGTCCAGGGATGATCCTTGGGCACGATCAGCGTGATGCAATCTTCAAAAAACGCTTGGTACTCGAGTCCCTCTTCCGTGGGAATTTCGTGGCTAACCACGCCTAGATTAGCCTCCCCTTCCAGAAGGCGCGGAATGATATACTCTGACGTGCAGGATAGTATGCTGACATGAACTCCTGGACACTGCGTGCGGAAGCGAGCGGCGAGCTGAGGCAAGATGTACTTGCCGGCTGTTGTGCTGCACGCTATCCGCAAATGACCTACGGCCATTTGCTGTAACGAGGTCATCATGTCCTCTATCTCGATCGACTGGCGCATCAGCCTGCGCGCCCATGGCAGAAGCAGCCGCCCGCCCTCCGTCAGCTTGATATGTCGACCGGAACGGGAGAACAATTCCACACCCAGGTCCTGTTCCAGGCTCTTGATGTGGTGGCTGATGGTGGGCTGTGTGACATGCAGATGCTTCGCTGCCTCGGAAAAGCTCAACGTTTCCGCCGCGAATAGAAACGCTTCAAGTCGCTGCAAGTCGATCACGACCTTGACTCCCTTCGAGGGCGCCGGGATCTACCGATCCGCCGCTCAGGATGTTACTGCCTGCCTGGCATATGTCCGAGCTAGGCTGCTAGCGCAATTCTATTTGACCTTAACGCGTATGTACAGCCAGTGCGCATCCCCCTGTCGTTAACCGCGGGGCAGGAGTACGCCAAGAGCGTGCTACAAGATGCTCGCACTGACAAGCCCGCGCCGAGAACGCGCATTGGCGCCACAATGGGTAGCGCCGAAGTCGGTGGGCAGCGTGGCGTGATGAAAGTATGGATATTGTGGACCACGGGCATCACTGCTGTACCTTGATCTCAATTACGATGTGGACCTTCCCTAACCAACGCAGCAATTCTGCCCCGCTGGTACTGAGCATTCTCGTCTTGATTCTGCTCGCCACGGTAAGCGCCGGCCTGCCCGCGTTCTGGCTGACGCGCAGCGCATTGAAACGACTAGCTTGGTCGCAATTGTCCAGCACCGAACACGCGCCACGGTCCTTGGTAGACGCAGAGCTGCTGCGCATCGACGCCAGCCTTTCGCTGCTCAGGGAGCGGTCCACCTTGCGCAGCCCAGCGTGAAGTGTCCGGCGAAGAGGCTTGCGCGCAGCCTGACGGCTGTTCCCATGGCCGATGGTGAAGACGACCGCGCGTTGCTGCTGGCGCTTGCACAGCCGCTGGATGAGCCCAATGTTGCGAGGCGGCGTGTGTTTCCAGTGCTGACGCCATGGCCTAGATGGGCAAAAGGATGCACACTTACCGTCCGCAGCAGTCTACTAGTAATAAGTCCGCCATACCGTCGGCTTTACCGCTCTAGGCCAAGCCGCACGTAACGTGCTTGATTGCTAGCGGAGTTCTGGTATCATTCATTTCGTTTGTTACGCGTCACATCAGGCGTCCCTCGACCATGGCCGTAGTATTGGCCGACTGCGTCTGGTCCGTTCGGGAGTCGATCTCCTTGGACAGTTTCCGGAATGCTCTCTCGGGCGTTGTACAGAGCTACCGGATGAGGGGGAAACGTGAAGAAATCGAAAACTTTCTTCGCAGCTCTGGTCGTCGTGTTGATTCTTACCTTAAGTCTGTTCTGGACGGCATTCCACCAGAACTCGTTGACAGCAATTTCCGCCGCAAATCACACGAGCGCTGAGCTGAAACCACCCGGCCTTCGCTCCGGCGATAGCCTTGCGCAGCCTTCCTCATCCGAACCGGGAAGTGACGAAGAGCCGCCGGCTGTTTTCCCGGCGGGCGCTGAATCGGCCAATGCACTGCCCACACCGGTTCCCGGCGATACCCTGGTCTATTTTGTCCCAACCGACAACGATGCCTCCGGCACCGTATTGTATCTGTACAACACGGATTCTGTTACCCACACTGTTCCCTTGCGGGGCTTCAGCTACAACGGCGTCCTGGTCTATTCGCTCAACATCACGCTCAAGCCGACCAGTTTCCTGCGCCTGGCGAGCGATTCCATCGTTTCGGCACCTCCGCCCAGTTGGGCCACGCCCGCCCCAATCATCACCAATTTCACCGACTTCACCTACTTCGCCAGCCTCTCTCTGCCCAAAGGCGTCACAGCCGAAGGCTATACCCTCTTCAATCCCGGGACCGGCGTAGTCGATCCGCGCCACGATCAAGGTGCAATTCCGCTCTCGCTGGCGCCGGCCACCAACAGCCTGTCCGTTCAGAGCGCTGGAAACGGGCACGGTGATGTGACGAGTTCGCCTGTAGGGATCGACTGCGGCGCCGACTGCCAAAACATTTATTTCAGTGGCACACAGATAACGCTAACGGCCACAGCGGACGTCAATTCCCTATTCTCTGCATGGAGCGGCGCATGCGCTGGAACGGCTGCGGACTGCCAGGTGTTGCTGGTTCAGGATGACGTTGTCACGGCGACATTTGCGCTCAAGACCTTCATGCTGGCAGTAAGTAAGACCGGAAACGGAAGCGGCAGCGTGACCAGTAGCCCCGCAGGCATCGACTGCGGTGCTACTTGCACACAAACCTACGAATTCGGGCAGCAGATCGCGCTGTTGGCAGAGCCGGATGCAAATTCCGAATTCACCGGCTGGGGCGGCGCATGCTCCGGAACGCAGAACGCCTGCAACGTCACCATGACGGATGCTCAGGCCGTGACGGCCAAGTTCGTGTCGAAGGACTTCACCCTTACCGCACAGACCGACG
>JBJYXA010000379.1:0-2088 GCA_046259705.1 Caldilineaceae bacterium | reverse complement strand
TGGGTTAGCGATAAGTACTGATTGCCAACTGACGCAGACTAGGAGCGCAATGCTGCGTACGGCTACAAGCCGGTAAAAAAACATATGCCCGGCTCGCGGGCAAAGGAGGGGGTATGTCAAGGACGGTACGGTCCAGCGACGGACCCAGCTAGCGAGCGCTTCAAGCAATCATCGGTTGAGCAGACCCGCGTTCACGGGCTACCGCTCGTGCAGAGGCACGAGACCTGCGGTGGCTTGCAGGGAGGTGTTTGTCCCGAAGGGGACAAGGGGAGACACAGAATGAAACCGATTATTTCGATGTGTGCGATTGCGGCGATGACGTGCAGCGTTGCGGCGTGGGCGGATAAGCCGGTCGAGTATCCGATTTCGTATAGCGCATACGCTAATCCCCTCTTTGAGTGCGGCGACTTTCAAATCCTGTTTGACACACGCGTCGAGGGATACGAGCGTCATTACTTCAACAACGACGGATCCCTTAACAGGATTCTCTACCACGTGGCATTTCGTGACACCGTCTATTACAACTCCAACGATCCGACCTACTGGCTACCCGGGACTGCTGAACACCAGCAGCAGTGGCTGTACTTCGAGAATGGGGTGCCTGTCCTGTACTCGCCGGCCGGGCCAATCGTGCGGGTAATACTCCCGGGCTACGGGCCAGTGGCATTGTGGACCGGCACATGGGTATACGACATCACCCTCGGAGAACTCGTCTTTAACTCGCATCCGCGCAACTTTACTTTCGAAAGCGACGCGTTCTGTGCGGCGCTGAGGCCGTAGCCGACAAACTCGCTAACTTAGAAGCCCAGAAGCCGGATGAAGACGCCCCGCCCAGCGGGGCGTCTGCTTTTGGCGTGCGCTTCGGTTCCCTATCCATGGCTCCGCAGATGCGGCGAAACTCTCAATCAGATTAAGGTCGAAAAGCTCCTGAACGACCTGGGGCTGCGTCGGGCCGGACTCACCGGATGAGGCTGCCGAGAATCTGAGCGATCCCGCCAGACGTTCGCAGCGACGCCCCAGGCGATGCGCTGCACGCTGGCGGCACGGAAACCGAAGACGACCTGTTCCTCGAGATAGTCGAGGGCGTGACGCTGACCGTGCTGGCTCGGATCGGGGATGACCGGGCGGCCCGGTGTCAGTTCTTCAAGCGGTTCGTGGAGTTGGCGAGGGAGGTGGCGACCGCGGGTTGGGCAGAGCCAGCGCTGGGGTACCAGAGGAGACAGCTACCAAGGTAGCCCCCTGTTCGCGATAGTTTCATGGATGCGGCAGTTTGGGCCATACAGTCGGGCCCGAAATGCCGTCCTTCGAGCCGCTTGGAAGGGCGGCGGCGAGTTGGTTGGTGAGGATTCTCCCGCGAATGGCTGGTGCTAGCTGAGAACTGTGTTTCGACCGCAGCTAGCGATTTTTACCGATCCGCCCCTGTATTTCTGCAGAGTCGCCTTTTCTTACATAAGTTCGCCGTCGGTCGAGGCCGAGGTCCTTATGTCCAGTGCAAGTCACTGATTCGAAAAAGGGCACCCTGAGAGGCACAAAACTTGCTTGACCTAAATCGGTCCCTGCTCGAAGAGATATTTAAGGAGCGACCTTATGAGATCCCTAGTTCGCGTCTCGATAGGCCTCGCGCTGATGCTGTGTTTGACTATCACGGCTCATGCCAATGTGATTTCTGGGCGTTACTGGCACGTGGCGGAAGCGACCTCGCAGAATGCGATTCCTGCCAACGTCCCGGCAGCAGCACCTGACGTTACCTTCGACGTCAATTCGCCGATGAATTTCTTCGGCGATAGTGTCACGGTTGGCACGTGGCTCGGCAACGGTGCAGCGTTCAATATCGTCGAAAACACGGCCGGAACGCTCGGAAGCCTGATGGATAATGGCGTGCAGGGCTCGCTGTTGGAGTTCACCGGATTCGTAACGGTCGCCAATGGACAGACGTTTACCGTGACACATGACGATGGCCTTACGTTGATAATCGGCGGCCTTGACTTGGGGTTCAATCCGGGCCCCACCGCACCAATAACGAATACACAAACCTACACTGGTCCGTCTGGCAATTTCGCGTTCCAGTTGGTCTACGGGGAATGCTGC
>JBJYXA010000378.1:0-7537 GCA_046259705.1 Caldilineaceae bacterium | reverse complement strand
GGACGCGCGCGATTATGCAAACTCCAATTGTTGGGAGACCATGATCGAGGGCAAGTCCGACCAAGAAATGATCCGCGGGATGAACTTTCTCCTCTTCCTGGAACTCGCATTGCACCGGGGCGTTTCCAGCGTGCACGGCAGGATGGGTCCAGATACGGGTGATCCGAGAGAATACTCAGCATTCACTGGGTTGATGGCCGCCTGGAAGACACAGGCAGATCACCAGCTCAAGCTTGGCATCGATTACATTGGCAAAGGAATTGCCGAAGGTACGCTGGAACACAGTAACCACGGTAAGTACACCTTCAATCCACTACTGTCCGCTATGACGTTGGATTGCATCGACAAAGAGTTGGACGTTATCCGCGGCGGCGCGCGTTACACGATCTGGCATGTGATGGCCGAGGGCATTGCCAACGCCATCGATTCCATGGCCGCCATCAAGATGATGGTCTACGACGAGCGAAGTCTGACGATGGACGAGTTGCTAGAGGCATTGGAGCACGACTGGAAGGGACACGAAAACCTGCGCGATCGCCTAGTGGCGCGTGTCCCCAAGTACGCCAACGATAACGAATACGCGGACGAATTGGGCCAGGAAATGATGTCATTCTTCGTGGCCAGGGCCGCTTACCATGCACAGCGTTATCCGTCGGTGCTGTTCCCGTGTTCGGTTGGTACGTTCTCTTGGTATGCCATGATCGGCAAGGAGGTTGGCGCTACGCCCGATGGTCGTCACGCGGGTGAGGCCATTGCGGCCAACTTCTCGCCCGCCCCCGGCGCTGACTTATGCGGTCCGACGGCGGCCATCAATTCGTACCTGAAGATGAACATCGATTGTATGGCAGCGGGAGCGCCGCTTGATTTGCGTTTGGCTGCCAGCAGCTTGGAAGGCGAAGCCGGTACCCAGCGACTTGCCGGGCTCCTCAATGTGTTCGTCCAGCAGGGCGGCAACATGCTCACCGTGACGGTAACGGACGTAGAGGAGCTGAAACGGGCCATGGAGGAACCGGAGAAATACCGCCATCTGCGTGTGCGCATGGGCGGCTGGTCGGCCTATTTCGTGACGCTGAGCAAGGAACAACAGCGGTTACACATCCAGCGTGTAGAGCACGGGCTCGCGTAGATCCAGGAACAGTGTTTTGCAGAACAATCCTTGTTGCCACGGGCGCAACTGCTACCGGCAGCTGCGCCCGTATCGTCCTTGTGCCATTTTACATAATAGACACTGGTTGGCTCCGGCCTCTATCCCGCGCCTGGAGGCTCAACACGATGGCGGGCCCCAAATTTGTTGTACTCGCTGAGTACAAACCTGCTATCTCACCGCCTCGTGCGGTTCGATAGCATGCGCCGCCAACCAGTCCTCGTCCATCTCATAGCCGAGACCCGGCTTGCCATTCAGAAGTAGCTCCCCATTTTCGATCACGTAGGGTTCGGTCAACATCTCGTTGTGCGTAGCGATCAAATGATGTGCATGCTCCAACCGGTAGAAGTTGGGTATGGTTATCATGGCGTGCGCGGCGGCGATAAGCTCAAGTGGACCGCCAGGCACAACGTGCGGCGCAAGAGGAATATCATAGACCTCGGCCATGGATGCGATTTTGCGCATTTCGGTGATTCCACCCGTCCAAATAGTGTCGGGCATGATGTAGTCGGCCAGCCGGTTCTGCAGCACAGGCACGAAGTCATAGCGGGTAAACAGACGCTCGCCTACGCAGATAGGCGCGGCCGTATGCTCGCGCACCGCGCGCAATCCTTCCATGGATTCTGACGCCACGGGTTCCTCGAACCAGCCGATATTGCTCTGCTCGTAGAGATTGTTGGCAAGGCGAATAGCCGTGGGCACGTCGTAGTGGCCATGCGCGTCGATGAGGATCTCGTGCTGAGGACCCACAACCTCGCGGACGGCGGCCACGATATCGTAGCCTGCTTGCTCACCGGCCTGGCTGATTTGGCCGTTGTGGGCGACGCTGTGGTATTGGCGCATCTCTCGGAAAGGATCCAGCTTGCAGGCCGAGTGGTTGAGACCGACCAGGTATTCCTTTGCCGCCGCCGCATAAGTTTCGGGCGACGTACAGCTCTCGTCAAACCAGACGTTGCTGTACAACGGCACGGTAGGCCGGAACCGCCCGCCCAGCAGGTCATAGATGGGCCGGCCGGTGGCTTTGCCGGCGATATCCCAGAGAGCGATGTCGACGCCCGCGGCGATGGCGGTGCCAAAGCCGCGCGAACCGAAGTACGTATAGCGATGATAAATGTTGTGCCAGATGTGCTCGATGTCGATGGCGGGGCGTCCGATGAGCTCGGTCCGTAACACATCCAGCGCCTGGGCGACACTGCCGGCTACGCCGTTGGCGCGGCAGCCAGCCTCACCCCAGCCACTGATTCCTTCGTCGGTATCGATGCGCACGAATACCCAAGGCACGCGTCCCATGTGCTTGGCTCTCTCGGCAACTACGTACGTTTGCAGATCGGTGATCTTCATCGCGTCTTCCTTATCTACTCGCAAGCAATAGACGGGGATTTCAGTGGTGTTGTTCAGGCAGGGAGATTGAAAGCGATATCCCATGCGCCGATTGTACTACGGCGCGGCGTACGCCGGATAACCTGGGGTATAGCGAGAGGGGCAAGTGCCCACTTCACAGCAGACTACAACGGCGATCGTTGTAGCCGGCGCGGTCTTTCTTAGATAATTTTGACAATTGGTCGATTCTATATGAATCTGACCGCGGGCTGGACTCAGCGTCAAATCATATACGGCCGCACGCTGAATACCGCGGCACACAAACCTATTCAGATACGAGCCATCATGCGCATCATCGCAGTTGACACCTATCTCCTGGAAAGCAAGCTCGAACGTCCATTCGGCTGGTCACAAGGATGGATCGACCGCCGTAGCATCGGCCTGGTCAAGATCGCCACCGACGAGGGCCTGGTGGGCTGGGGTGAAGGCTGCAGTGGCGCCGCACATGCCGTCGTAGCGGATTTGGCGCCGTTGCTTCTGGGCGAGGACCCCATGCAGCGCAACCTGCTTTGGCAGCGCATGTACGGTGCATTGCACAATGCCAATACCGGCGTAGGCTTTGGCGCCAGCGCCATCAGCGCACTCGACATCGCACTGTGGGACCTCGCCGGCAAAGCAAGTGGATTGCCGATACACGAACTGCTGGGCGGGCGCGTCCGAGACAGGATTGCCGTTTACGCCACCGGTCTCTACTACACGGAAGGAGAGTTTCCCGATCGACTGCTGAATGAAGCGCGAGGCTACGTAGACGCCGGCTACACGGGCATGAAGACGAAGGTAGGCGGACTGGCGGTTGAGGAAGATGTGCGACGGGTGGCAGCCATCCGCGCAGCCATCGGACCAGAGGTCAAACTAATGGTCGACGCCAACCAGTGCTACAACGCGGCCACGGCCATTCGCATTGGCCGGCGTCTTGCTGAGTACGACATTTTCTGGTTTGAGGAGCCCGTCCCTACGTTGGACGTGGATAGCTGTGTACAGGTGAAGGCTGCATTGCCCATGGCGATCGCCGGCGGCGAAGTATTGCGCACGCGATACGAATACCGTAACGCGCTGCTCCGCAACTGCTTTGACATCATACAGCCGGATGTGGGTAACGTGGGTGGCATCAGCGAAATGCGCAACGTGGCCATGACCGCAAACACCTTTGGTGTTCAGGTCAATCCGCACGTATGGGGGTCGTCGGTGATGATCGCGGCCACGTTGCACGTCGCCTCTACATTGCCGCCATGCCCACCTGCGCGGTCGCCGCAACCCTACGTGCAGGAGCCCGTGATGGAGTTCGACCGAACCCCCAACGCGATTCGCGATGAGCTGTGCGATGTCGTCTTCAATCAACAGGACAGCTTCGTGGACGTACCCATGAGTCCCGGCCTTGGCGTCGAGGTAGACGAGCGCGCACTGGCCCGGCTGGCCGTTCACAGCAATCGTATGTCTTAGGCACGTCCATGCCGTTCGATAGAGTTACTTCGCGGTTGGTTGCTCTCCATGATAGGGACTATCGTCTGCTCTGGTCCGGGCAGGTTTCATCGACCATCGCGCAGCAGATGCAACTGATCGCGCTGAACTGGAACGTGTACGCGCTGCTTCGCGAAACGTCAGCCACCGTCAATGTCTTCGGCGCCGAGATCAACCTTAACGCTAGTGCGCTGGGACTGGGTGGGCTCAGTCTGGCACGCGTACTTCCCATTTTCCTATTTGCGGTGCCGGGCGGTTTGTTGGCCGATATGGTAAATCGGCGACGGCTGATGATGGTGACGCAGAGTTGTGGAATGCTGATCGCGGCTACACTGGCTTTCGCGTCGCTCACAGGGCGGGCCACGGTTCCAATACTCTATTTGGCGGCCGCAGCGTCCGGCACCGTGGTTGCGCTGGAGAGCCCCGCGCGGGAGTCGCTATTGCCGAACTTGGTGCCGCGCGCTCATCTGCTAAACGCGATGAGCCTCTATACGATGCTCATCACGATCGGTACCATTGTAGGTCCTCTCGTTGCCGGCGTGTTGGCGGATGCTGCAAGTCTCGGCCTGGTCTACGCGTTGACGGCGTTACTTTTTCTGCCGGCACTCGTCACGTTGGCCAGCATGCACGATCCCGCGCAAGACAGATTGCCCAAACAGCAGCTGGGCCTGCGCGACGTCGCCCAAGGATTCCGATTTACCTACCGTACCCGGGAAATATGGGGTACGATGATGGTGGACTTCTTGGCGACGGTTCTGGGTTCAGCGCGGACCATGCTGCCGATCGTGGCCGGTGATCTCCTCGGGGTGGGTGCGGCCGGCTATGGCCTGCTTGCTACTGCCCAGCCGGTGGGGAGCGTACTGGCAGGAACGACGGTCTCGCTGCGTCGTGATATTTTGCGCCAGGGATTGGTGTTCTTAGTTTGCGTGGCGACCTACGGTGCAGCGACCGCGCTGTTCGGTCTCTCTACCGTATTCGTTCTTTCCTATCTGTTGTGGGGAGCGACGGGCGCGGCAGATACGGTGTCGTCTATCATTCGGGGAACGATCCGTCAGAGCTTGACGCCGGATGATCTGCGAGGCCGCATGGTAGGCGTGAACATGATGTTCTATAGCGGCGGCCCGCAGTTGGGCGAGGTGCGTGCAGGACTCGTCGCAGCCGCGTTTGGTGCTCCGTTTGCCATCGTCAGCGGCGGTGTTTCGGTGCTGATTGTGGTTGTCGTGGCTGCTTGGCGCAGCCCACGTCTCCGCACTTACAAGAGTGAGACGGTACGCGGGCATCCGAACGCAACGGCAACAGCTAGCTGACAACAGGACTCCACAAAACAGCGAGACGTGTCATGTTGAATTCCAATACTTGGTTCAATTACCTGCTCATTCTCGCGCTGCACTTGGGCGGGGCAGCGCTCGTCATGCTTGCCACCCGCAAGGTCGTCGTCATCGTCAAGCCGCGGCTAACCCCCGTGCTTGCACGCACCGACCTATCGCCTTCCTTGATAACGCTGGCCTCTACCGCCACCAACTACGGTATCTGGTTGGCGGGAATCATGGTTGCACTGGTGGTTCTCGGCGTGTCTATCAACTCCGTGTTTCTTCTGGCCGCTGGCTTATTGGTCGTACTGGGTATCGCACTGCAGGAGTCGCTGCGCGATTTGGCGGCGACAATCAATTTCGTGCTGTTCAAGCATTTCGAGAAGGGCGACCTGATAGAGACCAATGGGGTATTGGGCACCGTTCAGGAGATCGAACTGCTCAACACTACCATTCTGAAGGCGGATCAGCGGCTGGCCGTACTGCCCAATGGGCAGATCCAACAGAACGGTCTCCTCAACTACTCCAAGATTGGGATCTTGCGCGTCGAGATTGTAGTCGGCGTTAGCTACGACGACGACATACTTCGCGCCAAACAGATTGTCCGGCAGTTGCTGGACGAGGACGCACGCGTGCTGAAGGATCCGGAGCCGTTGATAATCGTACTGGAGCTAGGTGACAGCGGCGTCAACATCGGCGTGCGCCCGTATGTAGATGCCAAAGATTACTGGCAGGTCGGCTGGGACCTGACCGAGGCGATCAAACTGCGCTTTGATCAGAAAGGCATCACCATTCCATATCCGCAGCGGGACGTGCATGTGAAGCCGGATTCGGGTAAGGCATCGCCCGTCGAACCAGAATTGGGCAGGACTAACTCGGCCAAGCCTGAATAGCCAACCGCCGCGGACCTATTGCTTTTGGACCGCTACATCGTACAGCGGCATGAGCGCACTGTAAACGCCGCTCACCTCGCTTGCCAGATCCACACCGAGTTCGATAGCGCGAGTGTCCTCCATGCGTGTAGCAAGGTACAAGTTACACCAACTATCGTCCGGTATATCGTTCAGCAAGGCGACAAAACCATCCCAGTCGATAGGCGTGCGTTCGCCGTCGTCTACTTTGCTGGGCTCTGACTGCAGAAAAAGACTCTCTTCCTCTGCTACGACGTAACGCTCATCCAACGCTTCGGTATCGATGGTCCAGCACAGGTCACTATGCTGCATGGCCACAAGCGTCCGCGCATGGAGGTTCTTGTCTTCCGCCAGCGCGGGTACAAAGCGCAACCAATCCCAGCTTTCATCCATTGGCTCATCTGACTTCTCGATGTAGAAGCCGAAAAAAGCGTCCTCACCCGATAGGTCGAAGAGAAACTTGGCCACGTGGAGCTTCTGATCATAGTGGTTCGGGTAGACGATGTGCACCTGGGGGCGGCGGGGTACGGCGTGCGATTCGAAGGTCTCCCCGCTGGCGCCGGACAACTTCTCCGCAAGCAGACCGCCAAGTTCCTCGCGCCGACGCCAACTGGTACCAGTCAAGTCGTCGCCAAAATCACCTTCCGTGAGTCCTTCGAAGTCACGCCCATAGCTGGAGCGGCTGCGGCTTCCGTTGCTGCGAGCCGACTTGCGTTTTGCACGTCTTTGCGCCGCGATTTCCTCCTCGAGCTGGATGCGCTCCCAGATGCGCGCAAGCAGATCCAACGAAATCGTTTGTTGCTGTCCATCTTCATACTTGATCTTCGCTTTGGTATCCTCGATGTTGAGTACAGTGTACGCGCCCAATTCGGTGCGATACTGCTCTCCAACCTCTAATGGATATTGGGGTACGTTGCTCGACATGTCACTCCTCCTATCTTGCATGTGCTGTCGAAACTGCAAGCGCCTCACGGTCATCCGAGGGCGCGCTGTAACTAAACCGTCTCAATCTGGACGTTAGGAAACCAGACTTACGGAATTCAGCCTACATCGTCGACAGTTCGTATATACATTGTATCATGGCGCGCCTAACGCGGATCCAAGCCTTCGTTCTTGCCGGGGCGATGTCATATGATCCGAACCACTGCCACTCGGCTTATTCTTGCGTCTCTGTTACTCACTTCATGAGCCCAATGGCAAACGTATAGACGCCCTCGCTCAGGTCCCAATTCGTTGCGTGCCTATTCTAGTTATGATAGAGTTATGCTCGAAGATACAGAGAACTATCCGTGCATGTAAATAGGTACGGATATTGTGGCAGCCTCCACATGCAA
>JBJYXA010000377.1:0-4134 GCA_046259705.1 Caldilineaceae bacterium | reverse complement strand
CGCCGCTGGCCACGGCACTTACGACCAATCCGGTTCAAGCCGATGTGGTCGAGAAAGCCGCTTGGCGCTGTGACGGCCGGCGCTGCTCATGGGTCCCGGGCTATTACGGCCCTGTCCCTGGTTACGCGCGCAGCTGGGCACCGCCGCGGTTTCCGCACTGCTATTGGAAAAAGGGGTTGCTCGGTCGCTGGAAGTATAAGTGTAACGACTAAGACGGAGCGCCTGCAGCGTAGGGTCGCCCTCTTCGCTGCAGGCAGCACTCTTTGTTCAACAGCAATTCCAAGAGGCGGTATGAACGCAGACGTCGAAGAGACCATAAATCGCGTGTGGGACGTCGTTGGCAAGGCAGGTATCTGCATGCTGACCACGCACGCCATTGAAGGCCTGCGAGCGCGTCCCATGGAGGCGCGGCCTGATCGCGAAAGCGAGACCATCTGGTTCCTGACCGACCGTCGTGGTTTGAAGGACGACGAGGCGCAGGCGCACCCCGATGTCTGCCTATGTTTCTTCCACTCGGACGAAAACGTCTATTTGAGCCTGACCGGGAAAGCGTCTGTCGAACAAGACCCGGAGCGAGCGCGGAGCCTGTGGAATAAGAAACAGAAAGCGTGGTGGGATGGTCCCAATGATCCAAATCTCCTAGTGATGCGCGTGGATCTCATGCGCGCCGAGATGTGGGACGGCCCGGCCAGTTCGACCGTGGCGGCTTTTGAATTCGCGCGGGCACGCAAGACCGGACAGAAGCCGGACCTCGGCGAGAATCGGAAGAAGACGGTCGATTTTCAATAACCCAATCTCCAACGCGGGAGACGTTCGGCCACAGCGTCGGCAGCGCATTCCGCCAGTGCTGTCGATTGTCAGCCCGGACAATTTCTCATCAAGGGAGAGCAATCATGGATAACGACGAAACACCTATCGTGCGCAGCAAGACCGCCGCACGCCAAGGACGGCGCGCAGGCGTTGTCTGGGTGCTGTTGGGTTCCCTGACGTTGGCGATCCTTGCGGCGGTTGCGCTCGGTTACTTCGTCTAGCTACACCAACACGTCCCTCGAGTGACAGGGCCATATTGGGACTATCGCGCTCAAATATGGAGGTGGCCCGAAAGCAAGACGACAAATAACTGCGAGAGTTGGGAGCAGGCCCGCTGGAGAACGCTCCTACGTGTCGGACGCCTTCGGACGTAGGATCGCCTTGATCGCGTCCGGCAACGGTTCCGCCGAGACGTCCTCACCGAGGCATTTCACGATGTCATTGATCAGGATTGTCTTCATCACCTTGTGCATCAGCTCGGGGTTTTGGAGGAGCACGGCGGCAACGACAGCACGTTCTCGTTTGGAGAGCCTCCCGTCAATGTAGTCGTTGATCTGTGCGTCCGTGAGACTCACTTCCAATTTCCTTGTGACTTCAAGAGTTAGCATCGCTGCCGTCCATCAGCTCGCTCAGTCGCGCTCGCGCACGGGAAAGCCGCGATTTCACGGTGCCGATGTTCACGCCAAGTAAGTCGGCCGTTTTCTCATAGGTCATCCCTTCAATTGCGACGAGCCTCAAAGTCTCGCGCTGATCCGTCGGAAGTGCCATGAAGGCATCCTCAGTAGACCGGAGGACCATGCGAGAGTCCTGCGGTGCGCTCACCTGCGGCGGTGTCGCCAGGGTAAGCGCGCTGAGCGACAGCCGCTCCCGCTTCTCTCGGCGCCGATCATTGTAGAAGATGTTGCGTAGAATGACGACCAACCAGGCCTGGAGATTTGTTCCCGGCTGCCACGTATCGATCTTCGCAATCGCACGCGTCAAGCACTCCTGAACGAGATCATCGGCTTGAGCAAAGTCGTGCGACAGGGAATGAGCATAGCGCTTCAGCATAGGAATCTCCGACCCAAGGCCGGCTACGATTCTTTGTTGTGAAGGATCTAACATTTGAACTCCTTGCTTCGTGGTGGTGGATCGTAAGACGGCAATCGCGGCCGGCCCTCGATCTCGCTCCCCACCTGTGATGATTGTTCTTGCCGCTACATTGGGACTGGCCGGGCAGATCATGAATGCCAGCCCCTTGTTCCGGTCCGGTCCCGTGCCGTAGGCCGGCTCATTTTTTTCTCGAGCCGTGGCGTGACGCGCTCTCGCGTCATGGCTTCACGGTATTGAGTGAAGTGGCCTTGTTCCGTTTCCGCGTTGCCGAAATCTCTCAATCAGCCGTGCGACACGCAAATGGCCTGAGCCATCGCTCGATGTCTTAGCGTGCTCCCTATGCGCCTCAGCGGCATCGGTAAGCAGATCGTGGATTTCGTCCTTCCTCAATACGCGTCTCTCTTCGAGAGAGATGAGCAATGACTCAAGGATAGCATACCCCGCGAGTGCGACATCACGATCGAGTGGCTTCAACTGATCGCTTTCGGCTATGCTGTCGTTGTTGCACGTCTTCATGTTTGGCCTCGATTTCGCAACTCTTTCGATCGGTTTACTTGAGCCCCACGAGGCAGGTTCGTGAGGCTGAAACATGGGCGAAAGCAAATTGTTTCACTGCTTTCGACCGATCCGATTTGAATGCTCGTTGTAGCGGGCGGGGGCAAAGAGCGCCCTGATCGAGGTTAGGATTGCCGTTCCTTTTCTAGCCAGTAGTTATCAGGACAAGGGAATTCCACGCAGGATCAGCGCCATAGCATTCACTGATCAGGGGAGAGATCGAGTTGCGTAAACTGCCGCCGCTGGCAAGAACCCTTCAGCGGGCCCCCAAGAAGTTGGAAGCCTCCATTGAGCTGCATGACCTGACAAAGCGGCTGCTGCAGTGTGCTGGCGCGGAAGACGTTGCCAGCGAAATGCTCGGGGCGCTGATGGCGTATCATCACGCCGACTTCGGTGATGTTCAAATTCTGGGTGAAAACGGAGCTGATCTGGAAGTCGTCGCGCAGCGCGGCTTCGACCCGGCAAAATTGTCCAAGATCAAGGAATTCGCGCGGAACGCGCAGAGCCCCCATAGCTTGGCTTTGAAGCACAAAGGCTCGGTCCTCAGCGAGGACACACGCTCAGAACCGGTTCACCTCGCGCCATATTCGGGCACGTTAGCCGAGGCCGGCGTGCTTGCCGTGCAAACCACGCCTTTGGTGCGGGCGGACGGGACCGTGGCTGGTGTCATTTCGACATACTTTCGCAAACCCCATCGTTTTTCGGCGAGCATCATGCAGGTTACGGCTCTGTACGCTCAACAAGGAGCTCATCTTCTGAACAGGATGCCAACCGTTAGTCCGGAACGCGCAGCCATCGATGATCGGAGACAACACGACGAAGCGGGCGAACACCACAGTCTCCAGGCCGGAGAGTATGCGCCGCTTTATCGCAAGATCGCTCAGTTCGGCCAGCTAGATGCCGAAGAGATCCCGGTGCTGCGAGACATGATCCGGGAGACCCGCAACTTCGAGGCGGATACGGAATTTGGCCGCGAAGGAGAGTCCTCAGACGATTGCCTGATCGTGCTTGAGGGCTGGGGCTGCAAATACAAGGACTTGGAAGATGGAACGCGGCAGATAATTCACTTCCCCATCCTCGGCGATTTCGTCGGCGTGCATGCGCGGCTCTTCAAGGCCGCCGATCATTCCTTTGCGACGATAACGGCGTGCAAGCTTGGCGTCTTTTCAGCCGAACGGCTGCAGGAGGTTATTCAGAGCTATCCCCGGCTCGGCCAGGCGATCTTGTGGAGCGCGGCACGCGACAAGGCGATCATGGTTGAGCACCTGGTCAACATAGGCCGTCGAAACGCACATCAACGCATCGCGCACTTCTTGCTGGAGATTTGCAGCAGGATGGATTTCGCGGGACTTGGAAAGGACGGACACTATCGGTGTCCGCTGACACAGGATCATCTCGCAGACGCACTTGGTCTTACGAGCATCCACGTGAACCGCGTACTCCGGCAACTGCGCGAAAGGGAACTTGTGTCACTCGAGAGAGGCACGCTCCATATCAAGGATTTTTACAGGCTTTCGGAACTGGCGGAGTTTGATCCCGACTATCTCGACCAGTCCGTTTGAGCAAGCCTGAGACAAGTGGAAAAGTGCGGGCCGCCGGCACTCGGATGTCGTCGCTCGCGTGCGCACCACGTCGTTCTGTTCTAAGCTATCGCTTCTGGGCCGATCCAAAGTAGCG
>JBJYXA010000376.1:0-9168 GCA_046259705.1 Caldilineaceae bacterium | reverse complement strand
ATCTGGTGTCAAGCTAGTCTCAGGCTAGCTACGCTAACGTCCACGCTGCGCTAACCGGCGGCGGTAAGCAGCACGAGACGGACTGCGCGCCTCAAGTTCCGCTGGCCCTTACCACTGCGACAATTGCCAAGATGCTCCGCTCGTTCGCTGTTGCGACGAGCGGAGCACCAACTATCGGTCGAACCATGTTCTACTCAATCACCACTTTGTCCAGCCCCTCTTCGGCAGGGGGATACCTCATGTCCAACGCCTCCAATGCTTCGATCACGGTCCAAGAGACGACGAGGTTGCGGTACCATTTGCGATCCGCGGGCACAATATACCATGGAGCATAATCTGTGCTCGTCTTGCTGAGCATATCCTCGTACGCTGAAATATAATCAGGCCAGAGTTTGCGCTCCGCGAGATCCCCCTTGCTGAACTTCCAGTTCTTATTGGGCTCGTCCAGTCGGGCTTGCAGACGTTCCGCCTGCTCCTCCTTGCTGATATGAAGGAAGAACTTGAGGATCGTCGTACCTTCGTCAACGAGCATGCGCTCCCAATTGCGGATGTGGCCGTAGCGCCTCCTCCACACCTCGGGGGGAACCAAACTATGGACGCGCACGACGAGCACATCCTCATAATGGCTGCGATTGAAAATGGTCATGACACCGCTGCCGGGCGTCTGCTTGTGGATACGCCAAAGATAATCATGGGCCGATTCTTCGGGCGTCGGCACTTTGAAACTGGCCACTTTCACACCCTGGGGATTCACGCCGTCAAATACGTGGCGGATGGTTCCATCCTTGCCCGACGTATCCATGCCTTGCAGCACAATAAGCACCTTGTGCTTTCCCTCCGCATAGAGCAACTCCTGTAGTTCCTCGAGGCGTTTGTTTAGCTCCAGCAGGACTTGGTGGCCGGCCTTCTTTTTGCCATCGAACTCGCTGTGGTCGGATGAATCCCACTTCGACAGATCCACCGTTTGTCCTGGCTTCACACGGTAGCGCTCCATGACGTTCCTCCCCCTGTGCGATGATATCTTGGCGCAGCAACGATTGGTGTAGACAAAACCGTCCGGTTGGACCGTGACCTTCGGTAGTCACTCTGTACGGTGCTATACTGTGCAAGTGCTGCGCTGTGCTGCCATAGACGTACGCCGTGATTATACATTGTGGCCGGGCGGGCGCCACAGCCGCTCCTACAGCCTACCTATCCATCGACTGTAACGGTCCGGACTGTATCGATCCTCAATGCAACTTCTCACAATATTCGTCAACGTTCTCGTCCCTGTCCTGACCGTCGCGCTAATCGGATACCTGGCCGGTCCCCGACTTGGGCTAGACGGACGGCCGCTATCCCGTATAGCCTACTATATCTTGGCTCCGGCCTTCATCTTCAATTTGTTTAGCGAAGCGCATATTGAGTTGGCGCTTGCGCTGCGCATGGCCGCGTTCATTTACTTAGTGACGACGGGCTGTGTTGTGATCGCCATGATACTAGCACGCGCAATGGGTCATCGCGGGGCCATGGTTTCTGCATTCATATTGGTGGCGGCTTTTGGCAATGTCGGAAACTTCGGGCTGCCTATCATCTCCTTTGGACTCGGGGAGGCGGCCTTGATACCTGCTTCCGTCTATTTCCTGCTCTTGAGCCCGTACGGGTTCATTGTCGGCGTCACAGCCGCGGCTTGGGGAAGAGGAAGCGCAAGGCAGGCTTTCATTTCGGCGGTGAAGACGCCCGCCATCTTGGCCGTGATCCCGGCCCTATTCGTGAACTGGCTTAACCTACCCGTGCCGCTCGTTGTGCAGAGACCCATCGGACTGCTGGCGTCGGCTATGATACCCGTCATGTTGCTGACCCTAGGCATGCAGTTGGGTTCGATGGGCCGGCCCAAGCTGAACCTGGACGTCGCAGCCGCCAGCAGTGTCCGCCTTCTGGCCGGACCGCTGCTTGCGTTCGCTCTCGCCGCGCTGATTGGGCTCACCGGCCTACCTCGTGGCGCAGGAATCCTGCAGGCTTCCATGCCATCGGCTGTCTTCGCGGTGCTTATTGCGCTAGAATACGACCTGTTGCCCGACTTTGTGACCACCACCGTACTGTTCTCGACGCTTGCCAGCGCCGCCACACTGACTCTGGTGCTTTCGCTCCTCTAGCCGGACAGGAAGACTGCGTGCATCCATGGCCGGGATTCGCATCATCCAAGCTGATATCACCACGCTGCAGGTGGATGCCATCGTCAATGCGGCCAACTCGTCGCTGCTAGGCGGAGGCGGCGTTGACGGGGCCATACATCGAGCTGCGGGACCTGAGCTGCTGGCCGAATGCCGCACGCTAGGGGGATGTCCCACGGGCGAGGCGCGTATTACGCGCGGTTATCGTCTGCCCGCGAAGTTTGTCATACATACAGTAGGCCCGATCTGGCGTGGCGGAAGTCATCATGAAGATGTATTGCTTGCGGCATGCTATCGCAATTCGCTTCACTTGGCGGCAAGTAATGATCTCGAAAGCATAGCGTTCCCTTCCGTCAGCACAGGCGTCTACGGATTTCCCATCCGCCGTGCATCGGAGATTGCGCTGAGCGAGATGCACGCCTTCGCAGATGGTGAGAGCTCCGTACAAGAGATCATTGCCGTATGCTTCTCTCAAAGCGATCTGGACGTCTATCGCCACGTCGCGGATTCACTGGGGATTACCTATTGACGAAACCGCAATAAGTTCTTGGCCATTGATGGCAGTTGTCTGCTTTGCTATACTGCCCATCGTCAGGGTATATGAAAAGAAAGGGGTATGCTACCGATGTCCGCCAAGAACCGAAACGTCGTCTATTCCACCGATCCGGCTGAGAACACGCGAGGTGATGCCGAGCCGCCGCTCCTGGCGAACCCGGCCGCGGCGCTGCCTACCTTACAGCACAACTCTCCGGTACGCGTGCGGCTTGACCGCAAAGGCCGGGGCGGCAAATCAGTCTCGGTAATCACTGGCGTGAGAAGTCCAACCAACGGCAAGAAAGCGTTGCTCAAGCTGCTGAAGACGAAACTGGGGACGGGCGGCGCGATCAAGGACGATGACCTGGAAATCCAAGGCGACCGGCGAGACGATATTGTGGCCATCCTCAAAGACCTCGGTTACGAAGCCAAACGAGCAGGCGGCTGATGCACTGTGTCTCTGGTTTGGAGCCTTATGAGTCAGCCTTTCAAAGCAACCAGCGCGAAAAAAGGACGCCGGGCCCGGCGTCCTTTCTGTTACTCATGCACACGCCTTTTTTCAGGCGCCTGCCTCAACGTCAGCGCATGTCGCTGCCCAATGTCTCGCCGCTGGCGAGTTTCCGCCGGCGGCCGAAGACGTCCGCGCCGCTAAACGGATGGATTACAACGTTGCGACCAACCGTAAGCTTCGACGGAACAACGCTTCCCTTACCCACGAGAGTCAGGCCCGTGTTTATCTTCTCGGGCGCGTCACAATTGGGCGTATTGTCGTCCCCGAATCCAACGAGTGCTTCCGCGCCAACGACCACGTTCTTGTCCACGATGCAGCGATCGACGACTGCGCCGGCTTCAATTACAGTGTCGTTGAGGATCACTGAGTCGTGTACGGTTGCGCCTTCCGCGACATAGACACCCGGCGAGAGAACGCTGCGCTGCACTATACCGTCGACCCGGCAACCGTTGGACAATAGATTGCCGTCCACCTGTGCATTGGCGCCGATCTTGCAGGGTGCCCGTTCCTGGCTGCGCGTGTGTACCACCCACTCCGGGTTGTACAAATCCAGCGCCGGATCCTCTGCCAAAAGGCTCACGTTTGCTTCCCAGTAGGCCTGTACCGTCCCCACGTCAGCCCAATAACCGGGAAACGGATATGCGTAGATTGCAGAGTCGTCCTTCAACATCGCGGGCAGCACGTCCTTGCCGAAGTCTACATAATCCGTCCCTTCGAGCACGTTTACGAGCGTCTCTTTACGGAAAATGTAGATACCCATCGAAGCCAAGGTCTCGGTCGTACGTTTTGGTTTCTCGCGGAAACCGTCGACGCGGCTTTCAGAACCCACGGAGACGATGCCATAGCGATGCGTCTCGAAAGGATTGACACGGCGCACGGCCATGGTCATCTCTGCGCCGGTTTCAAGATGCTGCTTCAGCATGGGACGATAATCCATCAGATAGATGTGGTCGCCCGCCAGGATCAGCACATGTTCCTCTGACTGCAGCAGAACGTAGTCCAGGTTCCGGCGCACGGCATCGGCTGTACCTAGCTGCCAGTCTCCGTAGGGACCACCGCGGTATGGCTGTAGCAAGCGGACACCGCCGGTAGCGCGGTCCATGTCCCACGGCTTGCCGATGCCAATATGGTCGTTCAGACTTCGCGGCCGGTACTGTGTCAGCACGGCCACATTGTAGATACCGCTGTTCACACAGTTGCTGAGCGGGAAATCGATGAGACGAAACTTGCCCCCGAATGGCGTAGCCGGCTCCGCGCGCACCTCAGTCAGTACGCTCAGATCCTCACTGGAGCCGCCTGCCATAATCATGGCCAACGCTCTTGTCATAGCGAGCCCCCTAATAGCTGGGATTGCACGGTGCGTACATCTCTTATCAATACTGCCTTAAACAGTGCGTACATCAAATGGTCTGGCCGTCTGCCACAATGCCGTCGGGCGGGAAGTCACTCTCGTCTCTCCGGCTGTTGATCAGTACGTTGCGGCCAATGTGCGTTCCGTCGGGGATAAAGGCGCCTTTGCCAATCACCGTGATGCCGGAAGATAGCCTATCCGGCATTTCAGCGTTTGGCACGGATTCGTCGCCGGTACCCACTACGGAACCAGTTCCGATCATCACCTCTTTGTCGACAACGACCTTTTCCAGCACGGCGCCCGGGCCGATCCATGTGTCGTTCATGATCACGCTATCCTTGACGACAGCGCCGGGACTGACATAGACGCCTGGGCTGAGAACACTGTTAGAAACCATGCCCCGTATGACGCATCCATTGGATACCAGGCTGCTTACGATTTTGGATTGGGGGCCGGCCTTGACGGCGGGGCGCTCCTCGTCCTTGGTGCGGATTGGCCAGTTGTCTGTATAGAGGTTCAGTTCGGGATTCGGCTTCACCAACGCTAAGTTCGTCGCCCAATACGAATCGATGGTGCCGACATCCACCCAGTACCCTTCGAAGCGAAACGCATGCACGCTATCGCCGGCCGCCAGCATTGCTGGGATCACATGGTTACCGAAATCCGTTCGCGGCACGTCCCCATCGCCTTCGCTGAGACGCTGTCGCAACACACGCGCATTGAAGACGTAGATACCCATGGAGGCCAGGTTGCCCTTGTCACGATCCTTTGGCTTCTCGTGAAACTGTACTATGCGGTTGTCTTCATCAACCTGCATGATGCCGTAGCGGTAAGCCTCCTCAATAGGTACGGGCATGACCGCAATAGTCAAGTCCGCCGCCACGGACGCGTGATATGCTAGCATGGGCGCGTAGTTCATCTTGTAGATGTGGTCCCCGGAGAGAATTAGGACAGTATCTGCCTCTTGAGCAGCAACGAATTCCAAGTTCTGTTTGATGGCATCCGCAGTACCGCTGTACCAATCTTTGCCCCGGCGACGCTGATACGGCTGCAGGAGACGTATGCCGCCGTGGCTACGGTCTAGGTCCCACGGTTTGCCGATGCCGATGTGCTCATTGAGGCTGTGCGGACGATATTGGGTAAGCACACCTGTGGTGTAAATACCGCTGTTCACACAGTTGCTCAGCGTGAAATCAATGATGCGGAATTTGCCGGCAAAAGGAACAGCCGGTTTCGCACGGGCTTCTGACAGTACGGTAAGCCGCGTGCCCTCGCCGCCTGCCAATATCATAGCAATAGTCTTCATCTTCTCTCTCTGCTTTTCGCCGTGGTGACAGAGGATGCGTCGCTGCTGCTGGACCGTGTGGACGATACCGACAGAGGTGATCTCCCAGTTCGTCGTTTGGATGACCGATACAGTCCAGAATGTGTCGACATTGCTTTTGTTGTGAATTCCTCTAAAGTAGATGTAAATGTCGACGCCAACTAGTCTAAACCAATATGAGGTTGACTTCAACCAGACGTTCGGCCCTATCATATCCACATTAGGGCAAATTTGGTCTAGTCTTGATTTGAGCTAGACGCTCGTGGCTGCTATAATCATCGGTTGCAGTTCATAGCCCAAACAGGTTATTTGTCTGATTGGTAGAGGCTTGACCATAGCAAGCGAATAGGAGGAAAGCGTGCTGCCGCGCCAAACACAAACAGCAGCTTTCTGGCGTGACCAGTTTGAGGTCACTTCAAAAGATCTGGACTTCATCTACAGTCTCTTACTGGACGACCAGGGATCAAAAACAACCGGCGAATTGGCTGGTGCGCTCATCGGTGAATACATCCGGCGTGAAGACGCCCGGATCGAATCCGAATTGGCCAAGGGCGCCATCTATGTGCCAAGAGAACACTACGAGGTAGGACAGACTCTGGTCTTTCCTGCGCTTGACTTTGCGACCGGTGAGGTCGTAGGTGAGCGAGAGGGACAGAATCCGGAGCATGGCGAGTTTCGCGTGCTGGAAGTCCGCTTCCCGGACGCCAATGGGAATACGCGAGAGTTTGCCTCCGATCTATCCACGCCGCACCGGTTGAGCGATGCGGGTGGCGCCACTCTTCTCAATAACAACTCATTGCTTTCCGTGGAAGAAATCTACTCCCTCTATCAGGACGAGATCGACGAAAGCCTCCTGTATGCATTGGAAGAAGGCGAGCGCAGCAACGATTTCGTAGAAGTGGCCGGCAAATGGCTGCTGTCCGATATGCTGGCCGAGGTGCACATCGGGCACCTCAACATCGCCGAAGCTATGATCGAAATGCAGGGCAAGCCTCTTTCCACCGATCAAATGCTGGCTGAGGTCGAACTCGATGCCAACGTGGCCGCGCCTATGAAGCGCATTAGTCTGGATCACGCTATCAGTTCGGACAAGCGTTTTGACAGGGTCCAGGTGAACGGCGAGAGCCGGTGGTACCTGACACGGCTGGAGCCACCGGAGGTTGTATCGGTACCTCAGGCATTGCGCCCGATGATCCCACCGTACAATCGCTCTATTTTGAGCGTTGAGCTGCTTCAGATCGAATGGGAGTTGGACGACGAGTGGGGCGAGAGCACACTGAGCAGTGAACTGCCCAGCGTTGTTCCCAGCACCACGCTGACGCTCACCTATCCGCATCGAAGCGTCGGTTCATTGCCGCTCAATGGCCGGACGCGCAGCTTCTTCCCCGGGGAGAGCAGCGGTAAGTCGATGATCACATTCGTAGACGGACGCTGGGGCAACCGTCACACCGGGTGGGTCGTGCCCGAACGTCGATACGTGGCCGGGCTGGCCGGATGGATGGAAGAGCATTCGGTTCCGGCGGGCGCTTATATTACGCTGGAACGCACGGAGACGGAAGGTGAGATTCTCGTCGATTTCCGTACACGCAGACCCAAACGAGAATGGGCTCGTATCGCAAGCCCGGACCTGCGTAAGGGTTTGCTGAACTTCGAAATGAACAAGATCCAGATCGCCTGTGAATATGACGAGTCCATGATCGTGGCCACGGAGGACGAGGAAGGCGTCGATCAGTTGCGCGACTTGTTGATCCAAAATGGCGTGGAGTTGCAGGAGATCGTGGACCAAATCGTACCGGAGTTGACTAAGCTAAATCCTAACGGAACAGTGCACGCGAAGAGCGTGTATAGCGCGGTCAATATCATTCGCCGGTGCCCGCCAGGACCGATCTTTCACGCTCTACTCAGCAACCGTCGATTCCGCGACGCAGGAAACGGACTCTTTGCTCTGAGCTAAGCGGGCGGTCGCGACGGCATGCATGAGAGAACACTTGGCCCGGACAAAGCAAGTCAGAAAGCATAAAAAACATGAGTGAACGCAAGATCAGCCTTCGCAGCGTACGAAGGTTCCGTATCACACCGGATACCAAGTTTCATATCGACGATGAATGGTGGGAAAGCAGCGGCCGTGATTTTCGTTTGTATCTGCGCGATCAACTCTGCGAGGAGTGCCGCGAGCGATTCGCCGATCACCAGAATACGGAAAACGTGGACTGGGTGGACCCGGATACGGGGGAAGTGCACCAGACCGATGCTTTGCGTGAGTGTCTGCGCACACGCTGTGCGAATGATCCGGAGTACATTAACGAGCGGTTGCCGCTGGCGTCAGCCTGCTTCCGGGTCTTTCTGGCCAACAACAATACCCCGCTTTCGCCCAATGAATTGAACCAGCTATTGCCATGGTTGTCGTCCGAACGGATTGCCCGCACGCTAGGCGGCAGCCAAGTCTACTTGGGCCTGCGTCCCATCGAGAACTGATCTCAGACTGCCGACGTCCCTCCCAGAGGGGTTGGTAAGCCGGTACGGCTCGACAGTACAATGCAAAAATGCAGCCCTGGCTTCGAGCCAGGGCTGCATTTTTGCACCGAGCGAATCTGTTCTTACTGGTTCCGATTCCTACTCGTTCTGTGAGGCGCACGTCTCCGGGATCAGCGCGCAGCTCTGATCCGGTACGGGCCGCGTACCTACGTCCAAGTGGCCCACGACCAGTTCGTCTACGAGCATGGGATTTTCAGGTGCGACGACTTGTGCACGTTCGCCACTGCCAGGGTTGTAGAGTCCGATTACGACAACCCATTCCGCCTCATCAGTCTCATCTTTGTTTCCTGCATCATTTGGCAGCATGAGTTGCCTCCAATCGTTACTCGCTATTTGGGTCGTTAGTGCCTCCGTGTCGTCCAGGCGCACGAACCAGCGTGGCAAGCCGTCGTTCTGCGCTACATTCGCGCCGTTCTCGCGCAGATGTGCGAAAACCGACATCCCTTCCGGCCATCCTTCTTCGCCGAACCATGAGAGCCACAGGTCAACCATATCACCCGACCATGTCGTCCTGTCCGGCAGGCGCGCCTGAACCGCAATCTGTTCGCCGCCGGGTGCTTGAAACACCGCGTCGGCACCAGACGAACCCTCTCCCATCTCGCGCTGGAACCAGTCTGTCCAGTCCGCCGTCTCGACCAAATCCGGCGGCAATTCATAGAGATGATCGCCATGCCCGCGTCGATATGCGGCAACCACGTCGGCGTCGTCCATAAGCGATGGTGCAATGGCGCCGGTCACAGAAAGGCCTGGTTTCTCCTCC
>JBJYXA010000375.1:0-2904 GCA_046259705.1 Caldilineaceae bacterium | reverse complement strand
AGGCCTGGATCGCGTGTTTGGATGCGCTGTAGATAGGCTCCCAGTGGATGTCGATGAAGCCGGAAATGGAGCTTGTGACAAGAATATCGCCCGACCCTTGTTTGATCATCGGACCGAGTGCAGCGTGTGTGCTGCGCAGGACGCCATTGATGTTGACGTCCATGAGCTGGGCCCAATCGTCCGGATTGCCCTCGGCGGCTTCTCCAGGGATGTAGATGCCGGCATTGGCAAAGAGCACATCAAGGCGACCGAAGCGTTCCAGCGTACTGTCCACCATGCTGATAACATAGTCGCCGTTGGTAATATCACCCGGCAGAACCAAGGTATCAGCGACAAGTTCGCCGGCTAGCGCTTCCAGCCTGTCGACCGATCGTGCGGCCAGCGTCAGCTTACAGCCCAGCGGGGCCAGTGCGCGAGCAGTGGCTTCACCGATGCCCGAACTGGCGCCGGTAATGATGACCACTTTGCCTGCAAGGGGATGATCCATCCTAGCCTCCTCTTTCTGTTGCCTCGATGCGCATGCGGGAGATTCGTACACCGAATTTACTCGATTGGCGTCTACCGCATCATTGTGCCACACTTTTCCATATAGCTCAGACAAACCCTTAGGGACTCAGAGACTCGGCCCCATCCAAGCATGCCACGAAATCTATGAAGTAATGCCGCACCAATCACGAGGCATACGGAGTACGAAAGCGCATGGAAATCCTACCGTTGCAGGAGAACATGATCCGCCACCTGACCAATGTATACAACGAAGCGGTGGCTCCCATCCCCCATTGTTATCCGGCGAATAGCTACGATATGCTCGCTCAGGTCTCGCCGGCGCTGTCGGGTGAAGCGAACGAACCGCGCCATGACGAAGCGGTCTTTGTCGCCGTCGACCAACGCAAAATGATCGGATTTGCGCACGCCGCAATCGGGCCGAAAAAACCGGGTCGAGGTCCAGACGCGGGACTGATTCGATTTCTGTGGTATCGCCCAGGCAATCGTGAGGCGGGATCTGCATTGTTGAAGGCTGCGGAAGCCCATTGCGCTGCGTTGGGGTATAAAGAAATGCACGCATTTCCTCAGAAACACCGGTATCCTTTTTACCTTTTTAGTTCAGCCTATATGTCGGATCGGTTTGGCCATGTTGCAGCGCTATTCGGTTTGAATGGATATCAGCGCTGCGATGGCGAAGTGTACATGGACTGGATCGAGTGCAGCGTCGAGAAACCAGGCCCTCTACCGGATCGATTGCCCGTCAGCGTGGAGCATACTGCTGGGCTAGGACGTATGCCCGGCGTGACCGTACGTGTCCAACCGGAAGGGAAGCAAATCGGCATCTGCGAGAACGTGTCGGCCGGAGAGTTCTCCCGCGACCGTCTGGCCCAGGACTGGATATTCACGGAATGGCTGGCCGTGGACGAAGAGTATCGCGGCCTCGGCCTCGGTCGCTGGCTCATGCAGCGTGCATTGTGGGAAGCGCTGCAGATCGGCTATCGCCACGCCGCCATCAGTACGGCCTGGGACAATTATCGGGCTCTGCTGTTCTACACAAATTTCGGGTATCAAGTCAGGAACTGGACGTACGGTTATCGACGCGAGCTTTCCTAAGCGCAGCTTCCAGCAGGTAAACACCGCAGACTGTACTAGGACACATCCGAGGTGGCGCGCGTGGTGACAAGCAGGCCGCATCGCATCAACCGGGCAATCGAATTACTTTCTCAGGATCAACCGATCTACTACATCGGCGACCATACAGGGCACAAGCTCACGTATGAGCAAGGCATGATCGATGCGACTACGTGGGCGGATTACGTGAATGTCGGTATGGAGCACGGGGCGTTCAACCTGGCCGGGTTGGACGAGTATCTGCGCGGGATGGTGGCTGCCGGTCCTACGGTTAGCGGCCATCGCACACCGGCAGTCATCGTAGAAGCGCCGGTGAACGGCGTCACAGCGGATCATGTCCGCTACAATGCCTGGCAATTCCGGCAGATTCTCGCGCGCGGCGTGCACGGCATACTGCTCTGCCAGGCCGAGACACCGGAAGCCGTCCGCGCCTTCGTAGAGTCCTGCCGCTATCCCATCAACCGTATCGGCGTGGGAGATCACCTGGATGCGGGCACGCGCGGTGTCGGATCCGAATCGTCGGCTGCGCCTGTCTGGGGTCTTGATAGGGAGGAGTATCTGCGCCGCGCCGACCCGTGGCCGCTGAATCCTGAGGGTGAGCTTCTACTCGGTCTCAAGATAGAGTCATTGGCTGCGCTGCCGCATATCGAAGAAATTCTGAGCGTTCCGGGCATTGGCTTTGCAGAGATGGGGCCCGGTGACCTAAGTCTGGCGATGGGCTATCTCCGGACGCCGCAGCCGTTCCCGCCCGAGATGGAGGAAGTACGGCAACGTGTGCGCGCGGCGTGCCTTAAGAATGGCGTGGCCTTCTTAGAGAGCGCGACGCCGGAGGATATCGTCACGAAGATTGACGAAGGCGCCCGTGTCATTGCCGGTCACCGTGAGGACACGGCGCGAGTGGGGCGAGCATACACGAAGCGAGTGATGCCGGTCTAGGCGAGGATCGTACGGGTGTGTGCTACTTGCTCGCCGAGTACCGAGTCAAGCAAGTACCTGTTTTGTCATGGCCATCTCCGGGTCTGGAGGTGGCCGTTCTTCACTGGTCTGCCGCCGGCCGTCCTTGGCAGAAATTCACCCCCCTCCTACCCAATTTATAACTTTCGGACGACGACAATTCACCCCCCCCTCGCCGATATGCTCTAGATCTGCCCCGGTTTGGTGGACACGTAGTTAAGGGTGAGTTGTTGTATAACGGCCCCCAGGGGGCCGTTTGAAATTTCGGTCAGCGCGTTTTCGTTCCATTGCTGTTCGCACGCCAGCGGTGTTTGGTAGCCAATAGCAGAGTGA
>JBJYXA010000374.1:0-12170 GCA_046259705.1 Caldilineaceae bacterium | reverse complement strand
TCTTCATCTGGGAGGGCGTTTCTCAATACCTCATGGCGTCTGCAGTGGACGCAACGTTACGCCTGGTAGCCTCGTGCGCGGCGGGCAGTCGCATCGTGTTTACGTACGTGCATCGGGGCGTGCTCGATCCAACCTCGCCACTGTACAATCCGGAGATGTTGGACAAGCTGAAGAAGATGGGGGAACCGTGGCGGTTTGGCCTTCATCCGAGTCAGGTTGCCAAGTACCTACACGAACGGGGCCTGCGTCTCGTGGATCAAGCCGACGCCGCCGTTTATCGGCAGCGATACTTCGAGCCGCATGACCGCGATATGCTGGTCATGGATATCGAGTTTACGGTCTTGGCGGAGGCTACGGGACGATTACCGGGCACGCGCTATTGATGGCGGGTTGGTCGCCCAATGTGTCGATATGCGAGGAGGGCTAATGTCCGGATTTGACGAGTCTGGCTGGGGCGGCGCCGAATACGATCAGGAGTATCGTGACAGCGCCGACATCATTATCCCGCAACGTGCGACGTTGCTCCGCATTGTTGCATCATTTTTCCAGACCTTCACTGCGCAAGACAGATCCGGCTGGGCAGTTACCGACGACGCGGCTCCGGTACGAGTACTTGACCTGGGGTGCGGCGACGGCATCCTGACCGAAGCATTATCCTCGCTTTCCGGAACCGGGATGCGTACGCCCGACTTCACGTTGATGGATGGCTCGGCCGGCATGCTGCAGGCGGCGCGCAAACGCTTAGCGGGTCTGGCTGTGTCAGAATATTGCCAAGTCACATTCGAGGATATCATCACGGGGACGTTCCGGCGGCCGCCGTACGATTTGATAGTCTCATCGTTTGCCATTCACCACCTGGTCAGCGAGCAGAAAGCCGCCTTATTTCGCAGCCTGTACAAACTTCTTGTGCCAGGTGGATTTTTCCTGAACACGGATGTTGTTCTTTCTGATTATGACCCCTATACCGAGTGGTACTACGCCCTATGGCGCCGGTGGATCGCCGCGCGCCAGCGCAACCTCGGTCTATCCGAAGACTTGACGACAATTACCGAAGAGGCGTCCGATAAGGAAGAGAACCACTATGAGTCGCTCGACGCGCAGCTTGATGCGCTGACGCGTGCCGGCTTTGCGAATGTGACGTGTCATTATCGTTACGGACTCTTCGCAATCTACGGCGGGCAACGCCCCCAGTGATCGAGCAGGAGTCGCTGGGCCCACTAAGGGTGGCATTGGCCGGCTGGGAACGGATGCAGCGGGGCTATCGTCTTGAGTCTGAACGTTTGACTATCTGTCCGGTCGGCGCAGGAACCAATAGACAACGTTTGCGCGTCCGTTATACAATGCTCACACGGTGAGCGACCGGATCCGCGTCGTGCGGATGCCATGTTCAAGAGAGTGTGCTCCTCGGTGAATTCACAGCTGACATCGAATCCGGCCAGATACGCCATAAGGCGATTGCTGCTTGTGGTTGGCATATTCGCGGGGTTTGCGTTGCTGGCGTGCAACCCCGGCGGCTCACAAGGGGAGCGTGCGCAACGGCCGGCAGCCACGTCCACGCCGGATTCGGCAGTGCAGACTCCGCCGGTGCGAGTGCCGGCTCGTCTTATGGTCCCGCCCACCGCAGCGGAGCCGGCCAGCGACCAGGATTCCCTCGCGACGCTGGACCTACGCAGCTTGACGACGGAGCAGCAGTTGGCGCGCATCATTGCGCCAATGCGCAACCTTCGAGACTTGGCTTTACGTCTAGACCCTGACGTGGATGAGATTCCCGTCGTCGTAAATGCGGTACGTCCCGAGTATGAAGTCGGCGACAAGCAGCGTTTTATCGTTCACAATCTGGAAACCAACAGCAATTTCGAGATCGAAGCCGAACTCATCCACAAGACAGATGTGGCGTACGCCTGGGTGGAAGAGGGACGAAAGTACGATGCCGACAGGATTATTGCTTCCATCGATCGTTTCAGCGAGCAGAGTTATCCGGCTGAGACCGCCTTTTTTGGCAGCGAATGGAACCCGGGCGTCGACAATGATCCGCGCCTGCATATTCTCCATGCCTATGGCTTGGGGGATGGTATCGCCGGCTATTACAGCAGTGCGGATGAATACAGCAGACTGGCGCGCGATTTCTCCAACGAAAAGGAGATGTTCTACGTCAATCTGGAGTGGCTGAAATCCTCCAACAACTACACCTACTACGAGACAGTGCTGGCCCACGAGTTTCAGCATATGATTCATTGGCATAACGATCGCAATGAGGAGACTTGGGTCAACGAGGGACTGAGCGAGTTTGCACAGGAAATCGCCGGCTACGAACCTGACACGATCTTCGCACAGATTTTCGCCCAGCACCCGGATACGCAGCTCAATACTTGGGGCGCGGCGCATGACGATAACGGCGTGCACTATGGGTCAGCATATCTGTTTATGGCCTACTTCTCGCAGCGGTTTGGCGCCGAATTGACGAGGGCGCTGGTCGCCCATCCGGCCAACGGCATCGGCGGATTTGACGATGTACTGGAGGCGTCCGGGCTCCAAAAGCAGGGACGGCCCATGCGCTTCGAAGACATCTTCGCGGATTGGGTGGTAGCCAATTACACCGACGATCCAAATGCGTTGGGCGTTGACGGCATTTTCGGTTACCGGAATTTCGTGCAGCCCGCACCCCTGTTGGATGCCACGTTCGACGACGCCTCCTATCCGATTGACCGAAGCACGACGGTGGCCAACTACGCCACGGACTACATTCTGCTGAAGAATACGGGCGATATCGCTGTGGAGTTTGGCGGTAGGTCGAGTACGCGGTTGGCAGACGTAGATGGGCAAAGTGGCAATTATTCCTGGTGGAGTAACCGCGGCGACGATTTCGACACGAGGTTGACGCGTGGATTCGACTTCAGGGCGATCGAACCGGGCGAGCCGATCACTATGACCGCCACGATGTGGTGGGATATCGAAGAAGACTACGATTACGCGTACGTGGTGGCCAGCACAGATGGTCAAAAGTGGACCCCGCTGGCGGGTCAACATTCACAGGTGGAGGATCCGGGCGGCAACTCTTTCGGCGCCGGATATACTGCCCGAAGCGGCGTTAGTGATGATCCGGACGGTAGCCCCGGTTGGTTGACCGATACCTTTGATCTGTCTGGGTATGCTGGAGAACAGGTACGGATCCGGTTCGAGTACGTCACCGATGACGCGGTCAACAATGCGGGATGGTTCATCGACGATGTATCCGTACCTGCGCTGGACTACTTCGCCGACTTTGAGAATGGCCCGGATGGTTGGCAAAGTGAAGGGTGGCTTCTGACGGACAACCGTCTCGAGCAGCGCTGGCTCATTCAGGTGTTGGAGCTGGACGAGAATCGGCTGGTTGGTCTCGAAAGACCTGTAGTCGATCCGCGGCTTGGTACGGTCAGTTTTGAGGTGGACGATTTGGGAAACGGAAAGACAGCGGTTCTTGCGATCAGTGCGCTTGCACCGGTGACCACAGAACGCGCCGATTATCATATCAAGGTGCGCCAGCGCGAGTAGCACCGGCAACTGGCAGCCCGAAGTGTGTGCCGCGTTGGCGCCGTTCTATATCGCATGTCGACGCAATTGCTCACATGACATTCCATCTCCTAATGCCCGCAATGACAGGTGAAGCGTGACACACGAGACGATCGCCGTACTCGACTACGGCAGCCAATATAGCCAGCTGATCTGCCGTCGCGTGCGCGAGCAACAGGTTTTCGCCGAGCTGATACCTTGGGACCGGGCCGCCGATATGCTTCCGCAGCTCGACCTGAGGGGTGTGATTCTTTCCGGGGGACCGGCGAGTGTATATGAAGTGGGCGCGCCGACGTTACCCGATATCGTCGTCGAATGTGGCGTGCCCGTTCTTGGTATTTGTTATGGGCTACAACTCCTGGCCCACTCGTTTGGCGGACGCGTTGCACCCAGCCGCGAGCGAGAATATGGCGCGGCTACTGTGCGGGTAGACGGCGCAGCTGCCGGTCAGGATAGCGCATTGTTCGCGGATCTGCCGGCAACTTTGCAGGTGTGGATGAGCCACGGTGACCGTGTGGAGAAGCTCCCCGCGGGGTTTGCCCCCATTGCATCCAGCGATAATTCGCCTTTTGCAGCTATCGCGGATGCGCGCCGTCGCCTGTACGGCCTGCAGTTTCACCCCGAGGTCGTGCATACGCCTCAAGGCGGTGCAATCCTGGCCAATTTCGTTAAGGAAATCTGTGGCTGCCGCGGTGACTGGACGGCGGGGAATTTCGTGACGGAAGCGGTCGACCGCATCCGCAGGCGAGTGGGCGAAAGAGGTCACGCTATCTGCGGACTGAGCGGCGGAGTCGATAGTGCGGTGGCGGCGGCGTTGGCGCACCATGCGCTTGGTGACCGGCTTACGTGCGTATTTGTCGACCATGGACTGCTACGCAAAGATGAGGCCGAACAGGTGGTGCGGACTTTCCGCGAACACCAGGGCATGCGGCTGATTGCAGTGGACGCCAGCGAAGATTTCTTGACCGACCTGGCAGGTGTGACCGACCCGGAGCGTAAACGCAAGCTGATCGGCGCCCGCTTTATCCGTGTCTTTGAGGCCGAAGCCGCCCGCCTCGTCGCAGAATGGGGCGTAGACGGAGCTACTTTCCTGGTACAGGGAACTCTGTACCCGGACGTGATCGAGTCTGCGAGCAACGACGATGTACGCCACGCGCGCACCATCAAGACGCATCACAATGTGGGCGGATTGCCCAAAGACATGACATTTGAGCTGATCGAACCACTGCGCATGCTCTTCAAGGATGAGGTGCGGGCGGTGGGCGAGGCCTTGGGCCTGCCGGAAGCGATCGTATGGCGCCATCCGTTCCCCGGTCCCGGCCTGGCTATTCGCATTCTTGGCGACGTCACATGGGAGCGGCTGGAAACGCTTCGTGAGGCTGACGCGATTTTTCTGGAAGAGCTGCGTGGCGCAGGGCTTTATCGAGATACAAGCCAGGTGTTCGCGGTGCTTCTGCCTGTCCGCAGCGTGGGCGTCATGGGCGACGGACGTACCTATGCCAACGTAGTAGCGCTGCGCGCGGTGACCAGCGACGATTTCATGACCGCGGACTGGGCGCGCCTGCCTTATGATTTGCTCGCCAAGATCGGCAATCGCATCGTGAACGAGGTTGCGGAGGTCAATCGGGTTGTCTACGATATCAGCAGTAAGCCCCCGGCGACGATAGAGTGGGAGTGAAATTCGCATCGCGTTCTCGGTCTGTCCCGAGTTTTGCGCAGACCGGTACGGAGTGCATATCGTATGCGTAGGTTAGCTACCTTCGTCGTCATCATCGTCGCCGTCCTGGCGATTTTCCCTTTCTATACGCGTTTCAAGGTCTCGGCTGCACCCATTCCGCCGGGGGTCACCCTGGGCGGCCTGGATCTGTCCGACCTAAAGGATGCTTCCGAAATCGGCCGCCATCTCGACGGCGTCTATACCGCGCCCATCACAGTCCGTTACAACGACGAACAGATTCCATTGCGCGCAGAGGATATTGACTTTCGCGTCGCGGTGGACGAGATGGTTGACGAAGCCGGCCAGTACCTGGAGGGGCCCGAATTTCTCGATATTGCGTTTCGCTATGCAGTCGGAAAAGAGCAGCAGCAGCGCGACATTCCTATTCGATTCGAAATGAATGAGGAAAAGCTGCGTACGTGGTTAGAAACGGTGGCAGCGGAGCACGACAGCGATCCGCAATCGGTTCGGTTGCTGCCGCCAACTCAGCGCTACACCGAAACAGGCTCTCCGAACGATAATCTTCCCGCGGGATACGTGGGCAGCTACACCCGCGACTGGACATGGGTACCGGGACGACCCGGATATACGCTAGACGTGGAGGCGAGCATCCCGGTGGTGATGGCTGCTTTCACAAGGCAAGAAGGACGCGAGGCTGGGCTGGTCCTCAACGAGACGCCACCGTTGCCCGGGACGTTGGATGACCTTGCGCGCGAGCTGGATAGCTACACGTCCAACTTCCCCGGATTCGCCGCCATCTATGTGCACGACCTGGTCAGGGATGAGGAAGGCGTGGTGGACGCGGATGTTTCCTTTTCCGGTATGTCCACGCTCAAGATCGGTATCGTTACCGCCATCATGAGCAAGCTCAAACGAGGCGTAAGCTCCGGCGACGAAGAATCGGTGATGGTGGGCCAATGGATCGACTACGCGCTCGGCGAGAGCAACAACTACTCGGCGAACCAGCTCCTGCAATACCTCGGCGATGGAGACACCAGCGCTGGCGCCAGGGCGTTCACGGAATTCATGCGCAGCCTGGACTTTGAAAGTACCTATATGCAGTCGGGTTATGACTTTGAGACGCAGTTGCCGCAGATACCCACACCCGGCAACCAGCGCGAGGATTGGAATACAAACCCGGACAGCAATTTGCAGTCTACGCCAAGAGAAATGGGACGTATTCTTTCAGATGTCTATGAATGTACGCAGGGGACCGGTATTCTCATCGAGCGCTACCCGGATGCGATTACGCCGGAGGAGTGCGACGCGATTCTCTATTATGTTTCGCACGATGAATTTCAGGAGATGCTGTGGGCGGGGCTGCCGGACGCCGCGAAGGCATGGATCGTACACAAGCATGGTTTCGCGTTCGAATCACACAGCGATGTAGCCTTGATCTGGGGGCCGGCGGGTCCCTATGTACTCTCAGTCTTCCTTTTTCGGCAGGGATGGATGGACTGGGAGACCAGTAATGAAACGTTGAAGGGTATCAGCCGCATCACCTGGAATTTCTTCGAGTTCCAGAAGGAACAACAGGGATGGGATGGGGTGGAATCAATCGTACTAAAACCACCGTCGGGCTATGTACCTGTGCTGGATTCCTATATCCCGGTAGCCAGCACAGGCTTCCAGCAATAGAACCATAGAATACGAAGTGATGGTATGAGCTTTCGGACACCCTTTCGGTCACAAGAGACAGTGGCGGCCGGCCTTATCGGCACGGGCGCGTTTGGCAATTCCTTTCTTTCTCAGAGCCGATCGATACCGAGATTACAGGTGATTGGGGTCTGCGACCTGGATCTGGACGCGGCGCGCGCAGCGTGTCTCCGAGCCGGTTGGCCTGAGGAAGCGCTCGTATCCTGCACAACAGAAGCGGAGGCGGCTCGCGCACACGATGCCAACAAAGTCGTTTTGGTCGAAGACTCCAGTCTATTGATGGATCTGCCCATGCACGTACTGGTCGAGGCGACAGGCTCACCCGAGGCCGGCGCCGCCCACGCACAGGATGCATTGGCCCATGGCATTCATGTTGTGATGGTTACCAAGGAGACCGACTGTGTTGTCGGTCCCATTCTATCCAGGATTGCTCAGGAGAGAGGCTTGGTCTACACGCAGGCGGACGGAGATCAGCCTAGCATGCTCATTGGGTTGATCTCCTGGGCACAAGCGTTAGGATTCGATGTGATCTGCGCGGGGAAGGCCAGCGAAATGGACGTGGTCTACGACGTCGCGTTCGGGACAGTCGGCAACCGCAAAGCCGCAGTTGATGTCGAGGCAGGCGGACACTGGCCGCTGTGGGCAGCACCGGCGGCGCGGATACGGGAGATCGTGGCGGAGAGGACTCGCATGTTATCGCCGCTTGGCGAGGCCGCGGTCGCAGATTTGTGCGAGATGGCGATTGTTATGAACGCTACCGGGTTTGGCTACGACAATCCTGCGCTACACGCCCCCATCGTGCGCATCAATGAGCTGGCAGATATATGGGGTCTGCGCGATGAGGGCGGAATCTTGGCTGGCAATGGTGTGATCGACGTAGTCAATTGTCTGCGGCGAGAGGATGGAGTCAGCTTTGCCGGTGGGGTATTTGTGGTGTTCGCTTGTAAGGACCGTTCGACTTGGGAATTTCTGCGCGCCAAAGGTCATGTCGTGAGCCAGGACCTCAGTCGAGCCGCGGTCTTTCTCCCCTATCATTTTCTTGGCGTCCAGACGGCCAATTCCATATTCAGCGCCGTCGATCTAGGATTGCCCACGGGCAGCATGAACTCGTTGCCCAGAGTCGATCTGGGCATCGTCGCCGCAGAGCCGCTGGCCGCCGGGCGAGCGCTGACCATGTCGCGCGACCACGTACTCGCCGGCACGCGGCCCATATTGGTGCCTGCCAGGCCCATGGGACCGGGCCAAACCATACCATATTACTTGGCCGCGGGGCACGTGCTGACGCAAGATGTCTCGTCAGGCACGGTTCTTACATACGATCACGTCGCTCCGGGTTCGGCCACGCCACTGTGGGAATTGCGCCGGCGCCAAGACAATGAACTTGGCACCGAATCGGCGCCGGCTACATAGCCAGCGTAAACCGTCTTCGGTCGTAGTGGCCTCTTGAGTCTGTGTCCGATCTGCTCGTGCGTTGCGCTGGGCGCGGCACGTCTGGGACGGACAGAAGCACAAGGAAAGAGAATAAACAGGGGTTCGTGGGGACACGAATCGGACTAGCACCAACCTCTTTCGGGCGTTCGGTGCCAATCCGCTCTAGATTTTTGACGTCAGATTCAGCGCATATACAGCAAGGGGGGGAACCATGGTTCAATCGAGTGCGCGCACGACGCGCTGGCTCACCATACTGGCAATAGTGGTGCTCAGCTTTTCGTTGATGGCAGTATTGTCTGCATGCGGCGGTCAGCCTACTGAAGAACAGGCCACGCCATCACCGTCGGAAGCGCCGGCAGCGTCAATGACTGAAGCGCCCACGGAAGCAGCGACTGAAGCGCCCACAGAAGCACCGACGGAACCGGCGACGGAAGAACCCACTGCGCAGCCGGAGTCCACTACGGCGCCGGAAACCGATGCAGGGGATGGAGCTGAAGAATCCGTGCCGCAAGGGCCTCTGGCATCCATGGAGCACACACCTGATCCCATGTTGGTCGGATTTACCTGGGAGTGGATCTCGAGAGATCCGAACGGCAACGACATCGAAGCCATCACGGTGGACCAGCCCGAGGACTACACACTCCTTTTCGATGCAGATGGCCTCTACTTGGCAAAGGTAGATTGTAATAACGCCGCCGGTGCATATGCGACGTCCAACATCGAGCTTGACAAACGACGTATCTTCATGGCGCCCGGACCTGTGACACTCGCCTTCTGTGGCGAAGATTCGCTGGACCAGGCGATGATGCAGATGTTTGGGCCGGCGCAGACGTATTCCTTCGAGGATGACGGCGAGACGCTGATCTTCGCATGGGCCGCGGCAGGCCCCGTCGACACCTTCCGCAAGGCTGTTCCTGCCGCAGTATCAGGCACGGAAGAGCCGGCTGATGCTTCAGCCACGGAACAGCCGGCTGAAGGTGCAGAGAGCGATGAGGCTACAGGGACCGAACTCGACACAACGCTCGCCAACATGACGTACGCTTCCGAATTCACAGCGGATGGCACGGCGCCGCTGGTCGACGGCACGTACGAGGAGGCAGCCGCACCCGGATCGGCTACCAAGACAACGGTCACTTTGCTGCCTGAGTATACGGCAACGGGTGAACTGAATGGCGAGCCTGCGTCAGCCGTTGTACTCGCCACGGATCCGGGTGGTTCCGGCACATTCATCGACCTGGCCGTGGTCATGGACGAAAACGGCGGTCCGGTCAACGTGGCGACGACGAGCTTGGGCGATCGTACGCAGGTAATTTCGGTCACGATCGAGAACAATCAGATCGTGGTGGACATGATCACGCACGGTCCCGACGATCCCATGTGTTGCCCGACGCTGGAGGTGGTGCAGTCCTACGAGCTACAGGACGGCCAACTGGTATTGGTCAACACGGAAGAGATCGGTACGGTGGAGGAGTCGCCAGAGGCGTCCGCTGGCGCAAGCGATCCCGATCCTGTGGCCTCCGACGACGAAGCGCTCGAAGTGGAATTACCAAGCCCGGAGGCGGATGAGCCTACGGGTGTGGTCACGGCGCCCGCAGGCGTCAACGTGCGCACAGGTCCCGGCACCGACTATCCCATCCTTGGTGTAGCTCCCTTTGAGGCCCAGGGCGAGATCGTGGGGCGGAGCGAAGACGGACAGTGGTGGGTAGCGATTGTGCCTTCCGCACCGAACGAGCAGGGCTGGGTAGCTGCCGCCTACGTGAATGCCAGCAATGTGGACAATATACCGGTCATCGCAGCGCCGCCTGTGCCGGAGGGAGACGCCAATGACGCCGCGTTGTCGGAAGGCAATGGTTACGAGGTGCCTTCGGGTGTGCTTTTATATTCTGCCTCGCGCGTGTTGCAGGAGGGGAACCGATCGTACGACCTCTACGACATCTACGTGGTGATGGCTGCGCCGGGGTCGGCTACGGAGCTGGTTGCGAACAACGCCATGCAGCCGGCGCTGAGCCCTGATCGCAAGACGCTGGCTTTCAAGAGCATGCAGAGCGATAAACTGGGGTTGGGCGGGTATGCTTTGGACACCGGTGCCCGGCTGCGTTTCAGCCGCTTCATCGAAGACAGCATGCCCCGTTGGAGCCCAAGCGGCGACCGGATCGTCTACGCAAGCAACAAGGAAGGCGATCGCGCCTGGCGCATCTACATGACCGATGCGGTAGCCAAGGAAAGTCCAGCGGATATGACGTACACCGAACTGGGCTTTGGTCTGGACCCGGACTGGCATCCGAGCGCGGAGCTAATCGTCTTCAAGGGTTGCAACGAACAAGGGCAGGAATGCGGTCTCTACACAATGGGGACGGACGGTTCCGGGCGCACACAGCTTACGAGCGTGGCGAGCGATTCGCGGCCACGCTGGCTTCCGGATGGCAGCGGCGTGGTATTCATGAGCGACGGCCGTGACGGCAACTGGGAACTCTATCGCGCGAGCGCAGACGGGAGTGACGTGGTACGTCTCACAGACAACGCTGCGCCCGACGGTCTGCCCGCTGTGAGCCCGGATGGTTCGCAGATTGCGTTCTTCAGCCAGCGGGACGATAGCTGGGGTGTCTGGACAATGCCCGCGGGCGGCGGCGATGCTGTGCAGGTTACGGCGGTCACCGGCGAGCAGCCGGACTGGCTTCTACAGGGAATCGACTGGCCGCGCTAGAGCCAGTTCCGGCGCATAGGCAGCGGAGGTTGTGTGGAATGATGCGCCAGGATACGGAGTAGCCACGGTTCTACTACTGTGAAAAGAGAGAATGGGGGCGACCTCCTCGCCCCCATTAACATTGGAGGGCGATCCAGCCTAGGCATACCCGTGGGAAGGTTGCGGTGTCTGTCACTAGTAGGTGTTTTATTGTGTGCGCATGTCTGGGTTGGGGCAAGTCTTCGCCAGCAAGCTGCGCGTGGGCTGCCGATGTCACACCATGCCTGTGACGCCTGGCGGACGCTCGTGGCTTCAATTTAGGCCCAAAATGACATTATTGAAGGGGAAACGTAGCGTAACGACGTAGCACCTGTGGTAGACTATGGTCCGGACGGGCACGAAGAAGCGCCGCGTCCAACGACGTTGACAACACTATGACGACTGCGAACGAGTTGAATCTCTCCGAGTCCACCGCCAGCGTCCGAGCCTCTTCCCGCTCTCCCCGAACCAGCATCATTGCGGAAGTGGCCATGCGTACGCCTTCGGCCGCGTGGAAATATCTTCTAGTAATACACGATGTCATCGTTATCCTGGTGGCATTTGTCGCTGCGTATTTGATCCGCTATGAACTGCAGTGGTTCCGTACTGTAGATCCAGCCTACCAGGTTGAGATCTGGGTGTACGCGCCCTTTGCGCTGGCGCTGGTCATCATCCTGCCCATCTCGTTCCGATTTTCCGGGGTGTATCCTTATCGACTTGGGCGCAGCGTGGTGGAGGAGACCTACACCATTGCCACCGCGGTGACGGTGGGTGTGGTCATACTGATTACGGTCGGTCTATTTTTTAGCCCGCTCCTCTATAGCCGTCTGATCTTTCTCTACTTCGCCTTCCTGGTCACAATTTTGTTGGGCATGAGCCGCTTTGGCATTCAGCTGCTGCGCGGCCATCTGCGCCGTTATGAAGTGGGCGTGGATCGCGTACTCCTTATTGGCGCTGGTGACGTAGGGCGTATGGTTATGCGTACAGTGGCCGCGCGTCCCGATTTTGGTTATCGGTTGGTGGGGTTCCTGGACGACAATCCGGCCAAGAGCGAGAACGACATCGGCCCGTTCAAGGCGCTGGGCCCGGTAGACA
>JBJYXA010000373.1:0-7341 GCA_046259705.1 Caldilineaceae bacterium | reverse complement strand
TGCTGAACGGCGAGAAGATCCGCGCCGATTTTGAGCGCCAGGTAGTCGGCGACACCAGCCAGGAGATAGAACGCCACGTCGGCGCGCTGATCGACTGGATGGTGGAAAAGGATTACCGCATGTGGAACGACGTAATCAGCTTTATCGACCGGCGTGCCACAGAACACTCTGAGCGTATGGTTGGCCAAGTCAGCAGCGAGTTTGAGTTCAACCGGCAGGCTATGCTGGCAACCGTGGGCAGGGACGCGCAGCGTGTCGTCGAGACCTACGACCGTGAGGCCGAATCACGCAAGCTAGCGCAGGATATGCAGCGTGCCATCATGCAAACGGCAGCCGTCGAAGTGGGCGCGTTGGGCCTTGGCGCCCTATTGGTCGCTGTACTGCAGACATCCATGCTTGATGTCACCGGCATCCTGGGCGCAAGTGCGATCGCCGCCATGGGCCTCTATGTGCTTCCCTACCGCCGCTCGAAGATCAAGCTGGAACTGCGAGAGAAGATCAACGACCTGCGTAGCCAGCTTGACGCTGCCCTGACGCGCCAATTCGAAAAGGAACTCGGCGACAGCGTGCAACGCATTCGCGAGGCTGTGGCGCCTTATACTCGTTTCGTGCGCGTCGAGCGCGAAAAGCTGGAGATGCTCGAGTCCGAGTTGGCTCTGGCAAGCACAGAAGTTACCCAACTACGCGCCATGATCGATGAGTTGAGTACCACCGCGGCCGTTGATACACGGGCAGAACAACCACTTCCATGAAGACGGCGACTTGTTAACGCGCCTAAATTCGCCGAGCCGTCCCATGTCCACCGTCATCAACCTGGTTCCTCTCTCTTCTGAACACCATGTCGAAGCCCTGCAAGGTGTGTACAAGGCCGTGCCTAGTTTTTGGAACATGTACGGGCGCCAAGGCGCGCCCGACGGTCAGGCACTGCGAGACCTCGTCGAGGTGGAATCGACGCCCGGCCGTATCATGATGGGCATCGTACGCCGGCTCCAAGAGGACAATCCCACGTCGGGTCAGGAGATGATCGGTGTAGTGGATTTTCGCATGCAGTGGACACGCCAAGACACTGTATATTTGGCTATGGTGATGGTCGCAGAATCCATGCAGAGGCAAGGCATCGGCAGCGAAGCATGGCGTTTGCTTGCGGTATGGTTCCGCGACAACGCGGGTCTACATACGGTGCGCTTGGGCGTAGAACAATTCAATACTAGCGCGTTGCGCTTCTTCAACAGCATTGGCTTCCAACTTACAGGAGACGCCAGTCGGATTCGCGTGGGCGATAAATGGATCCGACTACTGTACATGGAGCAAGACCTGGCATGACGCGGAGCCAATCTAGTCATTGCCATTGGCATCTCCTATCTTCGACGAGCGTTGCTGTTGACGGAGAGGTCCAAATAGTCTTCTTGCCGGCGTCGTTCGAATGTGAGCGCCCACTGCGCATGCAGATGAGATACTCGGTTTCTGCAGCAGGGTAGCGAGAGAGCGGTGGAGCCCAAAAAACCGAGTATCTGTCCGGTTTATGCACAAGGTAGGCCAGCAAGCGGAGCTCAATGTCGCTCGAAAGGAGCACTCATGTCCGATCCGACCTCGTTGCCCGCATGGCAAGCACTGAAAATACATCAAGCACAGATAGACGGAATGCATATGCGCGACCTGTTTGCACAGGACCCTCAGCGCTTCGACCGTTTCTCTCTCTGCTTCGGCGATATCCTTTTCGATTACTCCAAGAACCGGATCAACGAAGAGACCATTTCGCTGCTGCTTGACCTTGCGCGCGAATCCGGATTGGCGGACAAGATCGAGGCCATGTTCACCGGTCGCAAGATCAACACCACGGAAGATCGAGCAGTCCTGCATGTGGCATTGCGCAACCGCAGCAATCGACCCATCTACGTCGACGGCGATGATGTGATGCCGGATGTGAATCAAGTTCTGGCCAAGATGCGTAGCTTCACCGAGGCAGTACGCGGAGGAGATTGGCGCGGCTATACGGGCGAGCGAATTACCGATATTGTGAATATCGGGATTGGTGGTTCCGACCTCGGGCCCAAGATGGTCACGCAGGCGCTTACACCCTACGGCAGCCCGGAGCTGCGCGTGCACTTCGTATCGAACGTGGACGGCACTGATATCGCGGAAACGTTCAAATGGATCCGACCGGAGACAACTCTGTTTCTTGTGGCTTCCAAAACCTTCACCACGCAAGAAACGATGACAAACGCGCATACGGCTCGCGAGTGGTTGCTGTCTCAGGCAGGCGAAGAGGGTGCAGTCGCCAAACATTTCGTGGCCATGTCTACCAACGAGAAGGCCGTGCACGAGTTTGGCATCGACACGAAGAACATGTTTGTATTCTGGGATTGGGTCGGCGGCCGCTATTCCCTGTGGTCGGCTATCGGCCTCTCAATAGCACTGTATATCGGCATGGACCGGTTCGAGGAGCTGCTGACCGGGGCGCATGAAGTAGACGAGCATTTCCGCAATACACCCTTTGCCGAGAACATCCCCGTGATCATGGCGCTGCTCGGTATCTGGTACAACAACTTCTTCGGCGCGCAAACGCTGGCGATCCTGCCTTATGACCAATACCTGAACGCCTTCGCGGACTATTTCCAGCAAGGGGACATGGAGAGCAACGGCAAGCGAGTCGATAAGTCAGGCAACGCTGTGGACTATAGCACCGGCCCCATCCTATGGGGACAACCGGGAACGAACGGCCAGCATGCGTTCTATCAGTTGATTCATCAGGGCACTAAGCTAGTGCCGTGTGATTTCTTTGCGGCTGCGCTCAGCCAGAATCCGCTTGGCAATCATCACCCCATCCTGGTGTCGAACTTCTTTGCACAGACGGAAGCCCTTATGAAGGGCAAGACGGCGGATGAAGTACGCGAGGAGTTGAGTGCGCAAGGGGTATCGGGTGAGCACTTGGAACTACTCGTTGCAGCCAAGACTTTCCCGGGCAATCGGCCAACGAACTCGTTTCTGTATCGCAAATTGACGCCACGAACGCTGGGCTCGCTGATCGCGTTATACGAACACAAGATCTTCACGCAAGGAGCCATATGGAATATCAACTCATTTGATCAAATGGGCGTCGAACTGGGCAAGGTTCTGGCAAAAGCCGTCCTGCCTGAGCTTGGCGGTGAAGTCGACGTGACCAGCCACGACAGTTCGACAAATGGCCTGATCAACTACTATCGTACGTTGCGCCAAGAGGCAATGTCGACTCCCTGACCATGACTGCACACGATGTACAGCCAGAGGATCTCAGCCTCTTCCACCGGGGCTTTGACAGACTTTTCCCGGCAATTCGTTACTTCTACGAAACGGTGCGGGGACACGATTGGTACACGGAGATCACGCCCCAACTATGGCTGGGCGGTGCGCCCACCTATCCGCGCGATTATCAGGCTTTGCTAGCGCATGGCATCAACGCCGTCGTCAATATTCGTGCAGAGCGAGATGACGATATCAAATTCTTCCACGAGCACGATATCAATTACATCCGCTTTCGTGTACCGGATGTGCAGGTGCCCAACGCCGAAATGCTGACGCAGTCAACGAACTGGATCGCGGAACAGGTGAAAGATGGCCGCGTTGTCCTAGTGCATTGCGCAAAGGGTCGTGGACGCTCGGCAACGTTGTTGGCGGCCTACTTCATGCGCGAAGAGGGCATGTCCTTCGACGAAGCCCTTGAGAAGATGAAGTGCAAACGCTCGCTGACTAAGTTGGAGACACGCCACGAACGCGTGCTGGCAGCATGGATGGCCGAGCAGGCGTCGGACCAGGAGCGAGGAGCTACGGACTAGCACATGTCCTAGCTTTGAAAGTATGACCTGCTTAGACTACACGGGCATAGAAATTAACCGGGTTGCCTTGGGGGTCACGAAACCATACGGAACGAATTCCCCACGGCTGCGTTGTACGTGGCTTCACTACGTCGACGTGTTGTTCGAGCAAACCAGATATTTTCTGCGTCTACGTTGTGAACCTAAAACTCCAGAAACCAATAGCATGCGGCAACGTCTCCTGCGAGCTTGGGCGCCATTTCCTGCAGACCTTGCTGCGCAAACAACACTAGATCCGCACACGGCGTCTTGAGCGCTGCAAACATAACGTCGCCGTTGGCGCGTATCCCTACTGCGGCTTCATAGAAGTCACGAAGACGCGAGATATCCTTTGTGACGATGCAGACGTTAGGTAAGGCTTTCACCTCATTGCTCTGCATAGATCGCTTGGATTACCGTCCGGGTTACCGCATTAGGATTCGTTTGCTCTTCATTGCTCAGCATCACGATCAGGGTATCATCGCCTAGAAAACGCGTGATGTTCGAGACAAAGCCTTCGATGCCACCGTTATGGAAGACAACGGGCTGGCCGTATTCCTCTGTGACAATCCAACCATAACCGTAACCCATGCCCGGTCCGTCGGGAATCGATGCCTGTGACGTGAATATCTCATTTTCCAGCGCCGCATCGACGAGCGACCCGTTGGCCAAGGCCCGGTCCCACTTCAGCAAGTCCTCCGCGGTGGAATACAGCGCGCCGGCCGCGTACGGGATGGACATGTCGATGAAAGCAGCCAGCGCACCACTGCCGTTAACATACCCGACCGCAAGATCGTTACGATTGTGGTCGTAGCCAGTATTCGTCATGCCGAGCGGCGCAAACACATATTCCTGCGCCACGTCCTCATACGATTGACCGGTTACGACCTCGATTATGCTTCCCAACAGGATGTATCCGGAGTTTGTGTAGCTCCAGCGCTCTCCAGGAGCGAAGTCGAGCGGCTCGTTACGGAAACGATCGATTGTTTCCTTGACCGTCGACGCTTGACCCTTTGTGGCTTCATAGCCGGGAAAACGGGTAAAGTCGGGTATGCCACTCGTATGAATCAATAGTTGTTCAATCGTGATATCCGACCAAGTATCAGGACAATCCTCGATGTAGTCACAGATGGAGTCTTTGATGTCCAGCAGGCCGCGTTCCTGTAGTATGAGTACGATCATGGCCGTGAACTGCTTGGTCAGCGAACCGATACGAAATCGTGTCCGTACGTCATTGGGTACTCCCCTCGCCCTGTCCGCATCGCCGTATCCCTTAGCCAGGATAGGTTTGCCCCCGCGCGCCACCAGCACGACGCCGCTGAACTGCTGGGCCTGCACATAGAGGTCGAGCGCCTCTTCGATATGAGCTGCCATCTCAGAGGCTTGACCATCTTCAACCTCTTGCTCCAGTGCTGCATCCACGATAGTCTGGGGCGTCGTCATAGGTATCGTCACAGTTGTCGCTGCCTCGATAGACGTTGGTTCACGCGCGTCCGCCGAGCCCTTCTCAATTACCGCCGCAATGGCTGTGCCTGCCGCGGGTACTTCTGACGATGTGGTCCCAGCGGACTGCACGGCAAGAATTTCAGGCTCCTTCTCACGGGTCTGAGCAACTCCGCTACAGGCGGACAATAGAAGCACCGCTGCCATGACGAGAACACGCATGATTGTCAACGGCGCTCGTCGGGTTGACGCCGCTCGATTTTGGAGCATTCCTTTGCCTCCGATAGTTCTATTCACCGCTACTGCATGCGCCGCCGTAAGTGCCGGTCAAACGCTCAGCCAGTCAGGCCAATCTGTCGTCGTCCCGTCACAACCGGCGTTAAGCGTCTTTACAATCAGGTCTTGTACTTCTTCGCGATTGCCACTGAGGCCCCAGGCGCGAACTTCCTGCGTGACCTGTCGAGCCAGCGCAACCTGCATTTCAGTCACCTTCACGGCGCGTGGGCAAAGTTGGAAGAGCTTCAACGCCCGGGCTCCTGCCAGCGTTTGCTCCGTTATCTCCTCTACCAGCCAACCCAGGCGCATGTTCGCATCGACGGCCCGCATGGCGGTCAAGGCATCGAAGCGAAACGAAGTAGCGATGCAGCGCTCGACCAGACCGTGTCGCAGCATGCAGCCGTGTACCGCCGGCGCCAGCGATGCGGACACGCCCTTCAACTCCACGTGGTAGGTGAACCGATCCTTGTATGCTTCAAATAGATCGTCCAAACGCCACATGCGTTCGCCGCCGTATAGGTGAGGCGAATACCAGGAACCCATGTCCAGGCAGGCCAGATTCGACCAGGACATTTCCTCCACGACCAGCGGGCCATGTCCATAGCGCACCAGATCTTGGTCGTGGCAGAGTACCACTTGCCCATCAACGCTGAGCTGCGCATCCGTCTCAACCTCTCGTACAGCCATCTCATGCGCCAGCCGAAAGGCCGAGGCCGTGTTTTCGGGCGCGTATGCGGATGCACCGCGGTGAGCGATTATGCGAAAATCTGCAGGTACCCGTATTGGCAAAGTCATGACGCTCTTGCTCCCCAGTGTACCCGCGATTTGCTCAGTGATATGATCAGGAATTGCTGAGACGCCGGCCTACGACGATGGCCTCGGTCAAATCGAAGGTGAGTTCAGCACCTTTCCCGTCTGGGCAGAAATACTTGGCCGCTTCGTCCGGCGCGGCGACCAGCATTTGGCGCAACTCTGCAATCACTTCGTCGGATGCGCCCATGCGTTCGGCCCAAGGCTGGAAGTCCATGCGTTTGCGCGCCGTCTCCGTTTGTAGTACGTCGAAGCCGGCATGCGTGAAGGCAGTGACCCACTCGTCGAGCGCTAGCGCCCGATGGTGGCTTGGGTCGCGTATCTGCTCGAAACGATTCACATAATCGCCGGCGTCCCCATCCGGTACGACATTGTCCACTACGGCGAGTACTCCGCCCTCACGAAGAACGCGAGCGGACTCAGAGAGGAAGCGATCGATGTGCTGAAAATGGTGCGGTGCGATGCGGCAAGTAACCAGGTCAAACTCACCGTCGTCGAACGGAAGATCTTCGGCATCCGCCAGCTCGAACGACACATTCGTTATAGTCCGTTCTTCCGCCCCACGTGCGGCGACGCGCAGCATCTCCGGTGTGAGATCGCTGGCGACCACGTGCCGTACATGAGGCGCAAAGACAAACGCGGTATGCCCTGCCGCGGTGGCGACATCGAGAATGCGCCAGTCTTCCTGCGGTTCGACGAGTTCGACGAGGCGCGTAAGACTCGCCCCCTGTGCGTGGACCCTGCTGGTAGCATACGCTTCAGCATGCTCGCCAAACTGTTTCCGCACCAAGTCCTTGCTCATCGCCACCAGTATCCTTTTATGCACACATCTCGCCAATGCCGCATAGAGTAAGCTGACCGCAATATGCCCGCGACAACCTCATTGCGCAAATCCGTAGTGTCGATTACTTGACACCCGAAGCAACTAGATGCATAATCATTACATACCCCACCCCCAGGGGGTAGGGTTGCAAACGAGGAG
>JBJYXA010000372.1:0-17132 GCA_046259705.1 Caldilineaceae bacterium | reverse complement strand
GGCATAGTAAGTAGCTGTTCCTTGCAAGGGTGATATGTTCTTTCCTGTATCCTAGCTACTGCTTCCCAACTGAGAGGCGACGCTTGATTATCACAAAGATATCCCCATTTCTGGTGGACCGCTTTCTACTGGTGCGCGTGTATACGGACGCCGGCGTTGTCGGAAACGGCGAAGCCGATCTTTGGGCGCACCATCCCACTGTGGCCAAGCACATACTGGACCTGAGTGAATACTATGTGGGCAAGGACGCACGCCGCATGGAGCATCACTATCAGGCCATCACCCGCCAGACGCATTTCATGGGCGCTGCGTTGAGTGCGGCGGTCAGCGCCATCGACATTGCACTCTGGGATATTCTCGCCAAATCGGTCGATTTGCCGGTGTATCAGTTGTTGGGTGGGAAATGCCGCGATCGCGTCAAGGTCTTCGCCAATGTCGTAGGCGACACGCTCGAAGAGCGAGCGGAAAGCGCGGCAGCAGGCGTGCGGCAGGGCTACATATCCCTGCGCACTCAACCATTCCTGCCCGGCTGGGACCAGATACCTGCCAGCAAAATGATCGGCCAGGCCGTCGCCATCGTTGCCGCCATTCGGGAGGCTATCGGCTACGACGTGGACCTGGGGCTGGAACTGCATCGCAACTTGCGGCCCGAGGAAGCTATCACGCTCGCGCGCGAGTTGGCATCTTTCCGCATCCTCTATTACGAGGACCCGCTAGCTCCTGAATCGAACGAGGCGCTCGCGTACGTGGCGCAACACGTAGATCTGCCCATCGCCACAGGCGAGCGTTTCTACAACATCTTCCAGTTCAAGGAGCTTATCGACTCCGGTACCGTAAGCCTGATCAGACCGGACCTTTCACTCGCCGGCGGCTACACACAGCTCAAGAAGATCGCGGGTATGGCGGAGGGGGCGTTTGTAGGCATCTTTCCGCACCTAATGGGCAGCCCCGTGAATATTGCTGCTTTTGTCCAATTGGACGCAGCAATCCCTAATTTCTTCCTGCACGAAGATTTAGTTGCTGTTGACGTCTTCAATGACATCGTAGACCATCCGCCGCGGCGCGATGGCGGCTGGCTCGTCGTGCCGGACCGGCCGGGCATTGGTCTAGAAATCGATGAAAGCAAGCTGGCCAAGTATCCATTCCGACCTCGCGCGATTGAAGGCAGCTTTGGTCCAGATGGTGCAGTGCACCATTAGTACGCTCGCAGGTCACGTCATCGCAGACCGTACATGGATCGTAAGGCTAGCACTGGTTGCATCGTAGACAGGGAAGCTGGCATAATTATGTTGTACCTCCGCATTTGGTGGAGAGCTATCTGCCTCAAGCATATCCTACCCGCTGCCCGAATCACCGAAGCCCGTGTCACGGGAACCCATGACATAGTACCGAGATATATTAACGAGATAGACTGACAATACACAGTACCGAATCATCGAGGAGATGTGACATGCAGGACGGCGACAGTACCATCAGCCAGCTCAAAGAAGAGTTGGAACAACTCCGCCGGCGCAACGAAGCGTTGGAACAGGAGCGAGATGCACTGCAGGAGCAATTGCAGACACTGGCCGACGATTGCTATAGGTTGCGCACACTGATCGACCACCTGCCCGACTATATCTTCATCAAGGACACCGAGAGCCGCTTCGTGGTGAACAACCGGGCGCATACGGAAATGCTCGGATATGAGCAGCCTGCGGATCTTGCCGGCAAGACTGACTTTGACGTTTTTCCGCGCGAGCTGGCCGAACGCTACTACGCAGATGAGCAGAAGGTGATCGAAACTGGTGAACCCTTGATAGGCCGAGAAGAAGAAACCGTGTCTCGAACAGGCAAGCATCAGTGGGTCTCTACCACCAAGGTGCCGTTGCGCAGTCGAGATGGAGAGATCATCGGCCTTGCAGGCATGAGTCGCGATATCACGGCGCGCAAAGAGGCAGAAGAGGCGCTGGCGGAAGCCTTCAGCGAACTGGAGAAGTTCACCTACATGGTGGCCTATGAAATGCACGAACCGCTGCGCGATATTGTGCGAGAGCTGGAAGCCCTGGAAGTACGGCTGAGCGGTCGAATCGGCGAGGTCAGTAGCGGTATCATCGGGCGAGCAACGGAGGCTGCACAGCGCGTGCGCAAGTTGAACCGAGACCTGCGCACCTATTCACGCGTTGAGACATGGGGCACACTTCCGGAGGTTACCGACAGTACGCTGGTCATAGAACACGCGTTGGAAGGCTTAACGGAACGGCTACAGGAACATGGCGCGGAAGTGACGTACGACGAACTGCCGACGGTGATGGCGGACCCCGCGCAGATGCTGGTGCTCTTTCAGAATCTCGTAAACAACAGTCTTGACTACCGCAGCGAAGAACCTCCGCGCATCGTTATCGCAGCCGAGCCGGAGGACGACATGTGGCGTTTTTCCGTTCAAGATAACGGCATCGGCATCGCTCCGGAAGACTCCGAACGAGTATTCAATATCTTCGAACAGCTTCATGCGCCCGAAGACCACCCCGGCCGCGGCATGGGGCTTGCTATCTGCCGCAAAATTGTGCAACGCCATGGTGGCCGAATCTGGGTAGAGTCGGAGCCAGGCAAAGGCGCCACCTTCTACTTCACAGTGCCAGCGGCGTAAGAGTTCGGCAATACTAGAAGACTCTCTGATCTGCCTATGCCAGTTCGCACGATTGATGAATGCCTGTCTCTACCATACACGATCGTGGTCGTTCGCGATGACTCGGACTATGAGATTGGCTACATTGCACGCGTTGTCGAATTGCCCAGTTGTTTGACGCAGGCTGACGATCTCAGCGAACTGGGTGAGTAGTCGAAGACGCCATACGTGTCTGGTTAAAGTCTGCTATCGAAGATGGCATTGCTGTCCCCGTGCCTCGAACGGAGGTCGGATACAGCTCAAAATTTGTGGTACGGCTTCCCTGATCGCTGTATCGTGCATTGGCGGTGACGGCCAAAAAGGACGGCGTGGGCCTTATTGGCTGGGTGAATGTGGCGCTTGCGCGCTACGTCTGGGCCAAAAGCCACGAGACCGGCCCGGTGACTAGATTGGCCGGTTGACTGATGAGTCTTACAAGAATCACACACGGCGCAGACTCCCACTGTACGCCTCACGCCAAGGCTTGGCATACGCGACCGTCTTCAGGCCGTCGTCTGCATCACTCGAGAGAGATAGCGTCAAAGGACTGTAGCTTCGGTACATAGACGGTCAGCGCACCGTCGTCGTACGCGAAGTCATATTCTCTTTCCATAACTAAGCTGCGCACTTGCTTCGGCGTCCGTTCCCGCTGGACCACCACCTCGACATCGTACATCGGCAATGGCGGGTAGAAGCTCACGCCGAAGTGCCCCGATGCGTTCACCAGATGAACCAACTCGCGGCCGTCGTCCCGTCCAAGGTAGGTCACCTCGACCTGGGGCGACAGGTTGCCGCGTACAGGTCGTTGGCCAGCAAAATTCTCCAGCAAGTCCGACGCGAAATGGAAGGTGTTCGGGTAGCCCTGGCGGTGGAAGAGTGCGCCGGGCAGCCAGGGCACATACACGACTCTGCCCTGACCAAATGGCCTCAAAGTGAAGCCGGGTTCATCGGTCACGACTTCGTAGTAGCACCGTTCGGGCGGCCCAAAGTTGTGCGGCGGTATGAGTCTGCCGTGCGGTTCGACATCGGCGGCAAAGGCAGCATAGACAAACGGGCCATCCACATAGACGAGATCGACGTCATCGAAGCGTAAGAATCCGCGCTTATCATCCAATTTGATGTAGGAAGAGCGCATGTCGCCGCGCACGAACTCGAGCTTGTCGATCCCCATACACTTCAGCGCCGGTTCGGCTCGCGGTTCGAAAGCTTCGTCGCGGAAACCGGTGCGGCCGCTGGCGATCAGGGTCCCTCCTTGCGCCACGAAGTCGTCGATCTTGGCGGCCAACCCATCGCTCACCGCCTGGTAGTCAGGCAGAATGAAGGCGTCATAGCGGTCCCAAGGTAATTCCAGGACCGTGTCGTCCAGCAACGTATCGAACAGATAGTGGTTCTCGACCAGGAAACGGAACCACCCGCGATACTCTTGCTGGTTGCCCATGGCGCCGTCGAGCACGGCGATGCTCGCGCGCGAACTCAATCCCACATAGGCGTCCTCGTTTTGGGCATGGAAATGAAATATCTCTTTCACCGGTGCAAAACCCGAACGATCCTCGTGGTTGTCCAACCGGCCAATCAAATAGTAGTCCAGTTTGCCGCCGTTCGCGAGCGACTGCAGCAATCGCAGCCGCTGTTGGTCGGGCGAGACGGCTACATGGCGATAGGGAAAATCGATGAAGTCGACCGTGGTATTGCTGGAGGTCATGCGCGGGTAACTGCCCACGATGCGCTTGGTATTGTCCGAGCCGCTGTACTGCCAATGGGGCAGCGGCCGATCCAGGGCGGTATTGGATTCCTGGCGAACAAACCCCTCACGCGCCTCACGATGGTTGGCGATGCAGACGTCGGGCCAGCGGCCGTGGATGAAGTTGTATATCTTCATATGGTAGTCGTGCAAGGTGCGCTTCTGGAACAGCGCGTACTTGCGGTAAACTGGATCGCCCATGTCCTCTCCGGCCGGCAGCTCCAGCCCGTACATCTCCGCGAAAAGACGACGGCAGTTCGCACAGTGGCAGGGACCATAGCTGTTGCCGCTGTAGTCTCGCGTGATATAGCCGCCCATATTGAAAAAGATGGCGTCGAACGGCAGCTTGGTCAGCAGTTCCTCGATGATAAGCGGAGCGTATACCTGTTGGTAGTCGCCGTTGATGCACACGTGCACATCGCCGTTGTAGTCCACGATGTCACCCGCGGGGCTGATGTACGCCCACTCAGGATGTGACTCGTAGAGAGGCCGCCGCACCTTGGAGAAGTCGGTGCGCGCCGCCACCCGGATTCCCGCCACGTGGCAGGCTTCGATGATCTGTTCCAGGCTGTCTCCCGTCAAGTAAGGGCTTTGGAACTGAAAATCCAGCTCGGTGGGATAGCTGGCGATGATACCGGCGGCATTGATCATAAGGAAGTTGGCCTCGAACGCCTGCAGGTCTCGAACCACCTGCGCGGCGTCGATGTCGATCATGTCTATCTCGCGCAGATTAGTCTGGATGAGGCGCCACGGGTAGTCTTGCCACCATTCGCTCATGTCAGGACTCCTTATCAGGCGGACCGGTGTCTATTGAGGTCGCCTAGCCGCCGCTGAAAGTGTAGTGTATAGCATCGTGTTTGCACCCATCCACACAGGCGCCGCAGAGGATACACTCGTCATCCTCCATGTCTCCGCGCTCGACCATGGCGTGGACGTCCAAACTCATTGGACAACCGCGCGAACAAGTCAAACAATGGACGCACTTGTCTTGCTCTGATTTCAGCCTCAGACTGGGCCAGCGGAATGTATTGCGCAGACGGCGACCAATGATCATGAACGGCGCCATCCAACAGACAGTATGGCAGCCGGCGCGACGTCCAAATAGCAGGGCCAGGCCAAGAAAGAGTGCGACAATGATGTAGTAGACCAAAAACCAGGGTGGACCGCCGCCGTCCAACGGCTGCGTGAGCGTGGATCCGGTCTCCACACCCAGGAGTGGCTCCACGCTGTGGATGCCGCCGGCCTGCACAAACAGAACGACGATGAGGCCAACCCATGGGATCCAGATGGCCCACTTGATCCACTCCAACCTGCCGCCCGGTGTGCGCTTGTTATTGATGGGTATGCCGGCTTCCTGCAACGCGCCGGCGGGACAAACCCATCCGCACCACAGACGCCCGATAAAAAGTGACGCAAGGAACATGAGCCCAAACACAATAGCGCTACCGTTGACGATCCCCTGGGCCGCGCCTTGCAGTATGAGTGCCGGCGAGAAGTAGTAAAGTGTGACGGGAAACAGGAGTAACGAGAGGAGCAATAGCGCTCGGCGGAACCGTTGGCGGAGCGGCAACTGCCTGACTTTGACCATGCTCACCCCCTTGTGTGGCATAGGTAGCGTCTGTCTCTTTAATCCAGCACGCCGCAACGTTGCGGTGGTCGCGCGAGTGGGTCCGGGCATAGTCAGCGCATGAGGCGCACGCGGACCGGACAGAATAGGTAAATCATACCCGACGATGGGTGTTAAGTCAGCTTTGCACCCGACGGGGGAGCAACGCCCGCGCTCAAAGCGTCACACTCTGCGCGAGAAGGGACTATATTTCGCCCAACCATGCCACGTCTGGTTGAACTCTGACGGATTCGTTGACCTCCAGCGACTGCACGTCGAGAAACCGCATGAAGCGCCGGATAGTACGTCCCAACTCTGTCTTCATTTGCGTGGACGGACGTGCATTTTCCTCCCACCACCAGTTCTCGATGGTGAGGACGCTTCTCTTCCTATCGCGCACGGGCTCGAAGCGGGCGACAAAGCGGTCACCGTATAGGACGGGCAACACGTAGTAACCGAATTGGCGCTCGCGGACAGGCGTATACACCTCCCACTTATAGCTAAATCCAAACAACTCCTCCACAAAACGCCGATCCCACAGCAGATTGTCCAAAGGCGCTAGAATGGCTGCACGCGGCCGCCTTGGCCCGCTCGCCATCGTTTCCTCTAGAAGGGCTATGTCCTGCGCACGAATGTAGCATGGCCGGGAAAGGCCTTCCACCGTGACCTCATGCACCTCACCGCGAGCCATCAGGCGTTTCAATGACGCCGTGCGTTGCGGCGTCTTCATGTCTATCATGCCCAGCCACGCCTCGCCGGCGAGATGCCAGATGATGCCGAAAGAGCCAAGCCTGCGCAACATGTACCAATCGTGGAACTCCTCCTCCGTCGGGTTGGGCTCGGGCGCCTCCAGCAGGTCCGCGGCAAGATGGCGATGGGCAAAATCATAGACCTTGCGCGTGTGCACCTTGTGGTGGATGACCAGCTCGCCCCACAGGTACATGCTCTCCAGGGCAGCTCGGGAGATACGCGTCGGCGCCCATGACCAGTCCACCGACTCGTGGAAGTCCAGATCGATGGACGAGAGGGGCCCGCGCGCCTCCAGCTCCTTGCGTACTTCAGGCAAGATGGCGACGGCTGGACGGTTGTCGTGCCCGAAGTGTGCACGAGCGGCTTCGTAACGACGGCGGAAGTATGGAAAATCCTCTACGGGATAGATTGACATGACCTTATCGAGACCGTCGAGAAGGCGCCGGTCCTCGTAAAGCAACTCGTATAGCATCTGCGGTTGGAAATTGCGCACGCGAGCTTGCAGCGTCAACTCCGGGCTCGTCCCGGCCTTGTTCAGCGGGTCGAACTGGATGCAGTTGACGCGGCGGATATGGGCGAGTGCTCCCTCCTTGCCGCGTAGCGCGTGCGGCGGCCAGAGATTCTGGTACGCGAGAAAGAAGCGGCGGGCTTCACGGTTGGTCAGGTGCATGTGCGTTGGTCCTGCGAATATTCTGTCTGCGGGGGTTGGCATTATGCGGCAGAGAGCGACTCTCCGGGCAAGGACAAGGTCGAATACAATCTAGTTCGCACGGTACACGGAGATGGGTCGACCCGCCAACCCTCGTGTAGAGTAGTTACTTGAAACAGATGGCGGATTTCACCTCAGTCCAATTCTCTCGAGGCGCCGTCTGACAGCACTAGCCTGCCTCTGGAGCAGGCCAGCGAGTTCACGAAACGGTACTCCTCGCTCGAATTGTTTCCTAAGGTACTCGTCTTCTTGTGTCGACCAAGGAGCGTATGCCCGTTTGCTCAACCTCGACTCTTCGTTGAGTGCCTGGCGGCTAAGCGAAGGCATCAACCAGCCTGCCTCGCAGCCACTTGAATCGTCTGAGTCGTCGATTAGGTCGTCATCGGCGGCCACATGCTCCAGTATTCTCACGGCGTAGGCAAGTGCACGGCTTATCTCGATATTCTGGTATGGGCCATCCGACGGAAGTGGTTAGCCCGTTCTCGGATCAATGCCATTTGCCAAACGGTCGAGAACGCCAATCATGCGTTGGTGTCGTTCGGCGCGCCCAGCACGTCTGACGAAATCTGCGTTTTTCTCGCCGTATTCCTTGCCCACTGGCTTAGCCGTCCTCCTATGCTTCTCTCTGTGGAAGAATTACTCAGACAGATCGCACATCATTTTGAATAGCGCCAATATGCCTACCGTCACTCCAGCGCCGCCAGCGCCGCGTCCCGGCTGCGCAGCATGGCATCCACCGGATCCTCCAACCCCGGATGCAACTCTAGGCTGGCGCGCCCGTCGTACCCATGTTCCTTCAACGCGTCGAACGTGGCGCGCAGCGACGGCGGCGTCAACTTGCCGTCGAGCAGCGCCAGGTGCAGGTCACCCACGCCATCGTTGTCATCCAGGTGTACATAGCCTAGCAGCGGACCGGCGTCACCGATCGCGACGGGCACGTCTTCGTCCGTCATTAGCGCGTGGCCGATGTCGAGCAGAAGAAACAGGTTGGGATGCGCTACCTCGCGCAGAAAAGCAAGCGTGGCAGCGATGGTGGGCAGTGCGGTATGGGGAAAGTGTTCGATGGCGACGCGTACATTTAGGGATTGCGCATGGTCGGCAATGCGCGTGAGCGAGTGTGCGTAGCGCGCCAAAGCTTCCTCGCACGCGTCCTGATTGGGAATGACATATACGGTACGTACCCCGATGTCGTTTGCGCGCAAGATAGAGGACTCGCAAGAACGTACCGCTTTCATACGTTCGCTCAGGTCCGCGCTGTCCAGGGCTGTGTCCTTGGGAATACCGAAGGAGATGCCCATACACGATTCCTGCAACCCTACTTCGTACATATGACGACGCCCGGCTGGATGCACAAAGTCACCGGGGCGTATATCGATCCACGGAATGCGGGCGCGTGCGATGTGGTCGAGGATGGTCTCGTCGTAGCCGGAGAGTCCCCAGGTGCAATAGGCGAGTTCGATGGGCATGGGTTGGCCTCTTATGTACTTGTCGTGATATTCGCGCTGTTTGAAACGTAGGGAGCCAAGCTTACGGTTGATTGACTCGGATCAACTGCCCTGCCAAGTCTGCAACAGACTGTGAGGTAATGTGAATGCGTCTCGCTTGCCCCTTCGTATCGGCATCCTGCAAGCCGACAACACTCCCCCAATTCTGTTACGCAGTCTCGTTGTTACGGATGGCCCTATCGATTCATCCCGATAGGCGTTAACCTAAGCCTGCGCTTACTAGATCTACGACGCGCAGGGTCGGGCAATTCTCAGAAGTACGTGCTTCGCTCCAGCGGAGGCGGCGTCAATCCTCGAGCACCCAAACAGGGATACGCGTACGAACAACGCTCGCTTCGCCTCCGACAACGCCGGCTATCTTCTGGATACCCGGCCATGTGTCGGAAATCTCTTGAGCTAGTATCTGCAAAAGACGTGCTTTCTCGGCTCTGGGCAGGGCTGATAGTTCCGATTCCAACTCTACTGTGGTCGCGTGTTTCTCCCCGGCGTGCGAAAACACCCGTGAGCGATATGATGTGGGTTCAGCGACGCCGTTTCTGCGTAGCGCTATTATAGCATAGCCGGACAGTCGCTCGACTCAAGAATTCGATCGGGCAAACGCCGATACGCGAGCCGTGGTTGCTTGGGATATCATCAAAGATTGTCCACTTGTGGTTCAAGAAATGGCCATTTCTGGCATCGGAAACACGCCTATCCTCGATGGGTGTGAGATCCGAGTACGAGTAGCCACTGCAACAGTTCGCGGGACGCCAGCGCCCGTCGTCTGCATATCACTTTCTCCCAACTAGATACACGGTCCGGCTGCGCCAGTCCACCACCTGGTTGAGCAACTGTCGGCGGAACGTCTCCTCTACTCGGGCGATCTCATCGCGCGAAAGCTGGGTCGACAAACGCTGTGCGTAGCTGGGCCGGCCCGAGTCACCACCGGAGGCTTCGTCGGCGAACCAGCGATCCAGTAGACCGGCCGTGACCCGCACATCTGTATGCTCATCCTCCGTCTCCCAGTCCACCGTGAAACCGGCGTCGGAGAATAGGGCCGCTAGGTCACCGGCGCCCCAATTGACCAGTGCATCGCCCGCGTCGTCGTAGATAGCCTCCTCTGCCGCGCGCAGACGCTCGGCTACTTCCCCATCCAGCCCGCCCAAATCCACGAGCGCATACAACCGTTGTGTATGCCGCGGGACGCGGTCGGCCAGGCTGACCACACCGGACGGCGCCAGCACTTCGGCGATCACACCCACAGCCGCGGCCTTATCTTCCACGTCGATAAGCGCGTTGTGACCGACCACGGCCTCGAAATACAATGACCGGTCAGGGTGTTCGGCCATACTGCGAAGCATCAGCATTCCGGGCAGTTCCTCGATGGCGCCTTGCAGCACGATAGGACGTTCCGGTTCGGGCAAACGCTGGGCTTGGTCGCGCACCGCTTCGGCGTCACGGGCGCTACGGGCAAGCGTGTAGACGCCGCCTTCCGGCACGCGACGCAGCGCCTCCCAGGTGAGCAACCCACTGCCCGTACGCAGGTCCAGCACGGCGCTGTGACGCGCAAGCGAACACGCGTCCAGTACACGGTCACGAAGACCGGCGAGCCGCTCACCGGTACCCGAAATGGTTCGCTGCAGCCAACGGTCGCGAGCGGGGTCGGCGGCGGAGAAGGTGAGGATCTCGCCGCTCTCCTCCCCGTCGACAGCAAGCATGGCCGCGAGTTGCGCCTCGCGGCGGCGAGCAACCTGCACGCGGATACTGTCCTCGTAGCCCTGATCCGATGGCTCGTAAAAGACTTTGCCCTGCAACGAGGTAGGCAGATATTGTTGCGCTACCCAGTGGTCTCGGAAGGCATGCGGATAGAGGTATCCCTCGCCGTGGCCAAAGCCTTCTGCATCGCGGTTGGCGTCACGCAGATGGGAAGGCACGCCACTGTCGGCCTCATTCTCCACGGTCGTCAGCGCGTCGAAAAAGGCGAATGCGGAGTTGGACTTCTTGCAGGTGGCGAGATAGAGCGCGGCCAGACCCAGATGGAAGCGACCTTCCGGCAAGCCGACTTGCTCAAAGGCGCTGGCACAGGCGGTTACCACCTGAATAGCGTTGGGGTCGGCCATGCCTACATCCTCGCCGGCAAATATCAGCATGCGGCGAAAGATGAAACGCGGCGCCTCTCCTGCGTAGATCATCTTGGCCATCCAGTACACGGCCGCATCCGGATCGCTGCCGCGCAGGCTCTTGATGAAGGCACTGATGGTGTCGAAATGGTAATCGCCCTCTTTATCATAAAGCACGGCTCGACGCTGGATCGACTCTTCGGCAATATCCAGCGTGACGTGGATCACGGGTGGCGGCCCGGGTTCCGCGGGTTCTGTGGTCTCCACTGCCAGCTCTAGGGCGTTGAGCACACCGCGCGCGTCGCCGTTGGCCACGTCGACTAGGTGATTCAAGGCGTCGTCGTCTATACGAACATCTAGGTTGCCATAACCGTGCACCGCATCGTTGAGGGCCTGGTCCACTATAACGCGCAGATCAGCCTCGACGAGAGGCAGAAGTTGGAAGATGCGGCTGCGACTGACCAGCGCTTTGTTGACCTCGAAGTAGGGATTCTCGGTAGTCGCGCCGATGAAGATGACGGTGCCGTTTTCAACCCAGGGCAGGAGCGCATCCTGCTGCGCTTTGTTGAAGCGGTGCACCTCGTCGACGAAGAGGATCGTGCGTTGGCCATACTGTTCGGCGCGCTCTTGCGCCTCTGCTACCGCGGCGCGTATCTCCTTGACGCCAGACAACACGGCATTCAAGGCGATGAAGTGGGCGCGCGTGGTATTCGCAATGACCTGCGCAAGGGTTGTCTTTCCGGTGCCAGGCGGACCGTAGAAGATGAGGCTGCCGAGTTGATCGGCTTGGATGGCGCGACGCAAGAGACGGCCTGGACCCACGATGTGCTCCTGGCCGACGAATTCGTCCAGCGTGCGCGGCCGCATCCGTGCGGCCAACGGCGCATCCGTTTCCATCCGATCGCGGTGGGCCTGCTCGAAGAGATTCACTATGTATTATGTCGTCTTGGCAGGTGAGACAGGAGCCCGTTCAGGCACACTACAAATCAACATAAGCGAACAGCCCGCATTCGGGACCGCCCGGTAACCGGATGCTAGATCCACGTGAAGCCTGGAGCAATGAGACCGGGCGAGTCCTGAAGCTGGCTCGTCAGTCCACCATCCACCACGAGCGTATGCCCGGTGACGAAACTGGCCTCATCCGATACGAGAAAGTGGATCGCGTTGGCGACCTCTACCGGTTGGCCAGGCCGGCGAAGGGGGTACAGCCTCTCTGCAGTTTCGAGCCGCTCTTCGCTGGCATGTTCTTTATGTGAGATGATCCAGCCCGGCGCGACCGCGTTAACTCGAATGCCCAATGGGCCACCGTCGATTGCCATCTGCCGCGTCAGGTTAATCACGGCGGCCTTGGCGGTGTCATAGGTCGCGCCGTTAGGCCACGCCATCATTCCATGCACAGAAGCCGTATTGACAATCGCACCGCCGCCGGCACGTTGCATGTGGGGGAAAGCGTATTTGGCAGCCAAGAATATGGCCTTCAGGTTAACGTCCATGGCGCGGTCCCAGTCGGCTTCCTCCACGTCCACGACCGAACCTCGAGCGCTCGTATAGGCGTTGTTCACGAGGATATCAAGCCGGCCCCATTCTTCCACGATCGATTCAACCATGTGCCGAACCTGTTCATGTACGCCCACATCTGTTTGAACGAATCGCGCGATGCCTCCGGCCGCCTCGATCTCCGCTACTGTCTTGTTTCCCAACACCTCGTCGATGTCGGCGACGGCCACGCGTGCGCCCTCAGCGGAAAAACGTTCGGCGGTGGCTCGGCCGATTCCATGCGCTGCGCCCGTAATAATGGCAACCCTACCTTCCAGTGTCGCCGTTCTTGCGTGTCCGGGCGAACCCTCCGGCGAATCCATAAGTGTCATTTTGTATACCCTTTCCCGCCTCATCTCCGTTGCCGCAGCGAGTCGAATTATAGCATATGCCGAGGGCCCGAATGAGTTTCCTAGGCTTCTAGAGCCGCGGCGGCCCTAGTCTATCTACCGTACTGCTAGAACCACAATGCTTTGTCGACCACGTTGCGCAGCGGCTTGCCCGCCACGAATCTCCGTGCATTGTCGACCAGAACGCCGTAGTAGCGCTCATTGACACTCTCGGCCTGGTATGACGCGATATGTGGCGTGAGTATTACGTTAGGCATGGTCCAAAGCGGGTGATCTGCAGGTAACGGCTCGATCTCGAACACGTCCAATGCGCAGCCGGCAATCTGGCCATCGGAAAGCGCAGCAACCAGGTCATCGAGCCGCGTGGTTAACCCCCGGCCAATATTGATGAAATACGCCTCCGGCTTCATCAAAGCGAAGCGCTGCCGATTCCACATCCCTTCGGTCTGCGGTGTATGGGGTGTCGTCACAATCACAAAATCGGCTTTGGGTAACAAACTATCCAAGTCTTCCGGATCATGACGCTCAACGTGAGGCGGATCATACTCCCAACGCTGGTCGACGCCTATCACGCGCAGGCCGAATTCGTGACATAGGCGAGCGGTCTCGTGGCCGATACCGCCGACGCCGACGATCAGCGCAGTTGCCTGCCCCAGGTCCACGTAGCCATGTTTGCGGGCATCCTCGTCCCACCGCCGTTCGCGTTGCGCTTCCATGTAGTAGGGCAACCCGCGTCCAAGGGCGAGTACGTATAGTAGGATGAGATGGCTGATGTGGTCATCGAAAATGCCGCGCATGTTGCACGCGATCAGAGGATGTTCGGCCAGAGCCTCATAATAAAAGCCGGCCGGCGGGGCGGCGGCCGGCGCCTGTAGCCAGCGAACGTTCGTCGCCAACGGCAGGAGTTCTGGCGGTATTCGGCCGAAAACGGCATCCGCATCAGGCAACTCGCGCCGCGCGTCCTCCTGGGTCTCTGCTACGACGACGCGAAGGTCTGGCACATCGCTCTGCAGTCGAGCGGCAATGGCGCGGTAGCGATCGTTTTGGGGTGGCATGCTGACAAGCTTTGGCATTGTACTTGCTCCTTAGGCAGGTGAGTTCTCTTCATAATGCCACACCCTGGCTGCAACCGGGGCTGCGTAGTCTGTAACCTACTAGACGGCGGCATCCGATCTAGCGCTGTCCGGCAGGATTATTGTAAAGATAGTACCCTCACCTACGTGACTTCTTGCGCTGATCTCTCCACCGTGTGCCTGTACGAGCTGGCTAGCGATGGCGAGCCCTAGTCCACTGTTTGCGGCGCCGTGGGCTCGCGTGCGAGATCGGTCGCCGCGCCAGAAACGATCAAACACATAGGGTAGGTCAGATGCCGGTATACCTTCCCCGGTGTCTTCCACGGTCATACGGACCCCGTTCGCGACGCAAGCTGCCCCAAGCGTGACCGTTCCGCCCTCCGGTGTATGGCGCAGGGCATTGGCAACCAAATTACCCAACACCTGGTCCAAGCGCCCCGCGTCAGCGAAGACCAGTACCGGATCGGCTGCCTCCACGTCGACCTGCAGGTCTACGCCCTTTAGTTCGGCCTCCGGGCCGAAACTGGTGGCCACATCTTCTAGCAATTCAGAGACATCTACGGTTTCGAGGTGTAAGGGAAGCTGACCCGATTCGGCAAGCGAAAGGATGCTGAGATCGTCGACCAGCCGCGCCAACGTCTGTGTCTCCTGCAGTGTGGCCTTAATGTGTTCGGGCGTGGCTTCGTAAATGTTGTCGAGAATTCCTTCGAGATTTCCCTGTATAATGTGTATCGGTGTGCGCAGTTCGTGCGCCACGTCGGCGGTCAGGTTGCGCCGCTGTTGGTCGGCACGCGCGAGCTTAGCCGTCATACGGTTGAAGGAATCGGCCAATCGGCGAAAATCGCGCGCGCCGCGCGGCTCCACCTGCACATCCAAGTTGCCCGATGCCACGGCATCGGCTGCGTCCATGATGTCACCGAGCGGCACTGCATAGCGGCGATAGGTGCGGGCGCCTCCCACCAAGAGCAACAAGGGAAGCAGCAACGAGACTCCGCAGCCGCTAAGCCACACGGTGAGCACCGTGGAGGAGTCACCCCCGAAAAAGCGCGTCAGTAAGTAAGCGAAAACGGCCATCCCGCCGGCAAACAGCAGCACCATCAAAATGACAAATCCACGGAATGGGCCAAAAAAGCGCGGGTGTTTCGGCCGCCACCCCGAACTTGACCATAGTGTGTGCGCTGCGTTTGGACTGCCCGCCCATCTTCGCGTGCGATCGCCAGATATCGTTTGTCTGCGCCGCCACGGTGGACCGCACATTGGTGAATAATCTGAACTGTTGCGTTGTCCTGCGCCTTGCGTAGACGACGGATCCGCGCTGGATTCAGAAGCGGATGGTTCACCCATTTGACTGATCTGTGTTTCGTGCCACGGTCGGAGTTCGCATATCGTCGAACTGGTAACCGATGCCGTACACTGTGTGGATGTAGCGTGGGTCGGCCGGATCGTCGCCTATTTTTCGACGCAGATTCTTGACGTGCGCGTCAATACTGCGGTCGTAGCCGCCTTCTGCCGTGCCATGGACCTGCTCCAGCAACTGGCTACGGCTGATCGACTGACCGGGGTGTCGCGCAAGGGCCGCCAACAAATTGAATTCGATACGCGTCAACTTGATTAGCTGCCCGTCCCGGGACACGCGATGTCCCTCGAGATCAATCTCCAGGTCACGGGCGCGCAAGACTCCTGCGTGCATCACATCTCCCTGTGTCCTGCGCAACACCGCGCGAACGCGCGCCACCAGTTCACGCGGCGAAAACGGCTTGACAATATAATCGTCGGCGCCCAGTTCCAAACCGATGAGACGGTCAGCCTCGTCGGCGCGTGCGGTGAGCATAATAATGGGCACGTCGGACTCACGCCGGAGCGTGCGGCAGACATCGAGACCGTCCATACCGGGAAGGTTCAGGTCAAGAACGACGAGGTTAGGTTTCTCCATACGTGCCGCGACCAACGCGGAATTGCCGTCATAGGCAGGTACTACCCGAAAACCATTGCGTTCTAGGTAATCCCGCGCAATGCGCACGATCTTGGGTTCGTCGTCTACTACGAGGATCAGCTCATGCATATCTAGCCCTGACTACCATGATCGCGCACATTGTATCAATATGCCAGAGAAGTCGAAACAGGCCGGTCATATTCGTGCCGAGCTTCACAAGTTATGTCGTCCAAGGGGATAACCAACCCGATTTCTGGGGGTATCTCTCGAGTAATGGGGATAACCACCGTATTCATCGGACTATTCTCTTCCTGGAAGCTGAGGCGCTTCCAGGAAGAGAATCCGCAAGATGTCTGCACACTACCCACTGACAGGAGCGGGACCCTCTGGCGCAACAGGCGCACTTTGTGCCGTACCAGTGCTCGAGGCAGCCGGCCCGTCCTCCTCTCGCCCCCAGCATGGACCGTATTTGTGCATCCAAGGGGGCGGTCCATCGTGTCTGCGCCAATATGCGAAGCCGAGCAATTTGAAGAGCCCCGCAACAACCAAGAGAAGGAATCCTAGGCGAACGATACCACCAAAGAATCCGCCCCCTGCATGGCTGCCGGGTCCTGTGCGGTAGAGCAGATATGGAGCCAGGTCCGAGCTGTCCGCGCCGCTTGTCAGAAGGCCCATGGTGTAGCCTTCCGTCCAGGCCGAGCGTTGTGCGGCAGAGCCGGCGACTAGCAGGCCGAGGATAACCAGCCCGGCTACTATGAACCGAATCGGTCGCATGTCATGATTCATCATACTCTCCTTTTTGAACTTGTGCGTTCGCAAGCGTTCCTGTGCGGTTTTTTCGGCGCCGGAACCGCCACCGCACTGCCAAATGGTGATCGTTCTACTACGCCTGCAGTTTGCCTGACGAGTGTGTAGAAAATGTGAACGACCTGGGTAGGGACAGTGAAAGCGTGCACTCGCCGCATACATACGATACCGGGCTAGACACCGCCAGTTGAGCTCGCATTGCCTTACTCCCGAATGCGATTGCATAATTGAATATCCATCCAGTCTGGGCTTGTCCGTGGGTGAAGGAGCCAACGTCGAGGAGTACACAGTGAACCAACACTACGGGGACCACAAAGTACGCGAAAACAAGAATGCGATCACTGACGACGAACGGATTGACATCGAGATCCATGCC
>JBJYXA010000371.1:1458-3172 GCA_046259705.1 Caldilineaceae bacterium | reverse complement strand
GTTCCTGGCGGCCGCGCAGCGCTGAGAGCGCATCGCCGCCCGAATGCGTGTCCGGTATTCCCGTGATCCATTTGTCCCGACCGGCTTCTTGAGCTCGAGCCAGCAGCTCCATTTGCAGCAGCCACCATGGATTTTGCTTGTCTAGAACAAGCCGTGGGGCAGGATCCCAGGCCTTGATGATGGGATCTACCCAGCTCGTATCCTCGGCGAACGTAACGGGCGCACCCAGACAAGCCGCAAAGATATCCGGACCGAGGTTCGGGTTGAAAAGCGGAAAGGCCTCGCCGCCGTAATACGTGCAACGAATATCTTCCGCCTGGCGCTCTACCACATAGTCCAGATCGGTCCATCGTTCTTCGATCGTGGCAGGGGCAGGGATCGCTCTCCGTTTCACGCCGGAGCGTGGGGCCGTCACCTGGATACAGACGCGGTCGATGACTTCACGATCCCACCACGCAGCCAGCCTTTTTTGCGCAGATTCCCAGTCGTCTTTGTAGCGCATTCTAATTCCGCCGCGGCGTTCTCTGTTGTCGGGCTCAAGCCGCTTTGGTTGCAGGCGGATAGGGCTGGCTGTGCGCCGTGTTGACCATGGCCTGCACGTTTTCGAGCGGTGAATAGCGCGGCACGATACAGCCGGAACCGAGCAGGAAACCCCCGCCCGCGCCTGCGGCGTCGATACAATGTTGCGCTGCTGCCGACACAGACTCGGGCGTACCTTGTAGAAGCTCTACCACCGTGTGCACGTTGCCGACCAACACCGTGCGCTGGCCGATACGTTCCTTGGCCACGGCCATGTCGACCGCGTCGTCTATCTCCACCATGTCGGCGCCCGTGGCGGCGTATTCGTCCAGCACGCGCGTGCTGTTACCACAGATGTGCAGCAGCTTTCGTTCCACCCCATGCTCCGCCCATGCCGAGAATACCTTGCACTGAGAAGGGTACGCGTACTTGCGGTACGTCTGCGGTGAAATCACGTTGCATGAGGCCAGTGAATCACCGTTGTGAAGCAGGTCGGCCCCGGCCTCCCAGCACGCGATGCCGAAGCGCGTCAACGCCTCGGTCGTCAGCGCTAGCGCGTGATGGACGGCCTCCTCGTTGGCTTCCTCCATGCCCGCCTCGATCATGGCGATTTCCATCAGCCACTCCTGTGTTCCGATCAGGTAGGACGCCAGCGCAAACGGACCCGTGCCCGGCGAACGAACCGCCACTTCGTCGCCTACGGCCTTCTTGGCCAGCCGGATGGCTTCGAGCATAACCGGCATGCGTCCGTCCGTTGCGGGGTCGGGCACTTCCAGGTCGAAAACCTCACGGATATTGGAGAGTGGCGGTTTGACCAGTGACGGAAGTTCACCCTCATCCCGCGTCGTCACACAGCCGAAACCCTCGGCGATGTAGTAGTTATCCGAACCAATGGCCAACACGTCTTGGCCCACGCGCTCGTACAGCTCTAGCTGCGCCCGGACCATCGCTTCCGGATTGGTATAGAAGTCGAGCAGCGGCACGCCTGCCGTCACGGCCGCGATGTCATACATATAGGGCATTGCCGCCACGCAATCGGTGGGTTCCCGATTGACCGCGCGGATGACCCGTTCTCTTGAGGTCATTTCTGCCACGAGTGACTCCTCATGTAATCACTAAACCGGATTGGGCAAACAGAACGGAACGACAAGACGCCACTCCGCATATCCCGGTGCGGCCTCATCTCCCGATGCGG
>JBJYXA010000371.1:0-1358 GCA_046259705.1 Caldilineaceae bacterium | reverse complement strand
AAGGCAACCCTAAGTATGCCCCGATCGATGGCCGCGCCCACCACGCTAGCTGGCACCACATTCGCCGGATTGTCACGTGTATTCACTGCTTTCAGATCGCGGTGCGCCAAAACGATCTGCTCCAGCACCCGGTACCTGGAAAAGGCACGCACGTCCGCCTCGATAGGCAGGGGCGATTTCAGGTCACGATTTAGGGCAAATAGCGTCAACGAATCGGAATGCTGGTCCCATACCGCCACCGCCTCCAGGTACGGCACCGCATCGAATTCGGCGTCATCGTAGACCGGCGACTTGACGCGCACGTCCAGCGCGACGCCGTGACCGTAGCGCGCTGCATGCAGATAAGGATAGAAGATTGTCTGGCGCCAGGCCGGCCCGCCTATGGCTGTCATGATCGGTGCGATAACGTTGACGAGTTGTGCCTGGCATGCAATCTTCACGCGGTCGGCGTGTTTCATCAACGTGATCAGCATCGTGCCTACCATGAGCGCATCCTCAAACGTGTACGCGTCTTCCAGCAGTGGAGGCGCCTCCTGCCAAGGCTCGATCTCGCGGTCGGAGTCACGCGAATGGAACCAAACGTTCCATTCGTCGAAGGAGAGGTGAATGTCTTTTTTGCTGCGTTTCTTCGCCTTTACGTAGTCACAGATACTGGCCACACTCTTAATGTAGCGGTCCATCTCCAGCGAGTTGGCTAGGAAGTGGGGCGTGTCGTTGTCGGAATTCCCAAAGTAGGCGTGCAACGAAACGTAGTCGACGAAATCGTAGGTGTGGTCCAGTACTGTCGCTTCCCACTCGGCAAATGTAGGCATCTTGCTGCTGGAACTGCCGCAGGCAACCAACTCGATCGTCGGGTCGACGAGACGCATGACTTTGGCGGATTCCGCCGCTAGACGACCATACTCGTCCGCCGTCTTTTGGCCGATCTGCCAGGGACCGTCCATCTCATTGCCCAGACACCAGTGCTTGATGCCGTGCGGCTGTTCATACCCATTGCGACGGCGCAGATTGCTCCAGTAGGTGCCTCCCGGATGGTTGCAGTATTCGACGATGCTGCGTGCCGCATGCATCCCCCTCGAACCGAGGTTGATGGCCAACATCGGCTCCGTCCCCGCCGCCCGGCACCACTCCACGAAATCGTCTGTTCCGAATTCGTTGCTTTCCACACTGCGCCACGCCAGGTCGAGTCTGCGAGGTCGGTTTGCCTTTGGCCCGATTCCGTCTTCCCAGTTGTAACCGGACACGAAGTTGCCGCCCGGATACCGTACGATCGGCACGCCGATGTCCCGCACCAGATTCAGGACATCGGTGCGAAAGCCGGATGGTCCTGCGCTCGGATGGTCAGGTTCGTACAGCCC
>JBJYXA010000370.1:0-8026 GCA_046259705.1 Caldilineaceae bacterium | reverse complement strand
GTCAGGCTTTACAATTACGAATGTCTGCTCCATCAAGTGCTCCTAGCTATTGTGGCTATATCTGGTTGCTGCAGCCATAGTGTGTCAATCCGGTCTGCATGTTCCGTTTGTTAGCTATCTATCTCTGGCGGCGCCGGCGGCTCTGCACGCTTAAGACCGAACACCGATCTATTTGGATACATCTGGATATTTGTACTGGAGAAGGTCAACATCCTCGGGCGTGAGAAGCACTGTGACGGTGCTGTCTTGGCTTCCAATGCCCCATATCGAAGCAGCGTATTCACTGTCAGGATCCATGGTGGCGATAGGATACTCAGCGAGCGCCAGGTCATTTTCATCGCCCGTGCCAGCCAGCGTTCGCCACGCCATGAGCAAATGGGGATGATGCTCGACCAGATGGCGAGCCAGTCCGTACGCTTCTCCCGTTTGGCCGCTCTGCCAGAGCGCCACCGCGAGCGATACCTGAAAGTCTACGCGGCGCCGATCGGCCTGCGCAAGTCGCCGGTAGCTGTCAGCCGCCTGTTTCCACCGCCAACCCCTCATATAGATGGCGGCCAAACTCGCCAGATTATATTCAAGGGCAAAATGCGGATCCAGACTGGTTCTGCTGAGGCCCGCGCGAATATCGGGGTCGTACGGACTCATCTCGAAGGCCCGCCGCCAAATGATGTTGGCCTCCGCGCGTCGATCTTCGTCTTCCGCTGCCTGTGCCAGCGCACGCCATGCCATGGCGTTCCCGGGATCTGCCTGAAGCAACCTGCGACCCCATTCCTCACCAGTCTTCCACGCTTGCTCGTTCCAGCAAAGCTGAAGCATTCGCCCGTAAGTGGGCAGATGATGCGGCAATTGTCCAAGGACCACTTCGGCGAGACGCGCCGCGACATCGGGAAACCGTGCATCGACCGAGCGGTCAATAGCGCGGCCCCATGCCGCAAGTGTGGTTGCCACACGCGTCCCTTCCGTCGCAGTCATGACCGGGGCAGAAGACGCCGCATTCGGCTATGTGGGCGGCAAGGCATTGTACGGAAGCTCCGACAGTCCATGCATCGCGCGCAATTGTTCGACGAGCGACAAAGCGTACTTTTCTTCGCCAGGCGCAGGACCAAAAGGATCACTGGGACCTTGACCGGCGTCCTGCAACCTGCGCAGGGTGGTCAGCACAGAGTGTGCGAGAACGTCTAGTTGATACCCACCTTCCAACTCAAAGACGAGATAGCCATCGCAAAGATCGTGGGCTAATCTCATGAGATCTCCGACCATCTCATAGTAGCCTCGAATGCTGACACGCATGGACGCGAGCGGGTCCATCCAGTGCGCATCGTATCCGGCAGAGACGATAATCAGCTCAGGTTCAAAATCATACGCGGCGGGTCCCAGAATTTGGTGAAAAGCGGCGAGATAACCGGTGTCGCCGACGTACCCGGGGAACGGCACGTTCACCGTCGAACCTGTTCCTGCATACAGGCCAAAGTCTGTGGCAGCTCCGGTTCTTGGGTAGAATGGATATTGGTGGATGCTGAAAAACATCACCGTAGGATCGAAGTAGAAGATGTCCTGGGTGCCGTTGCCGTGGTGAACGTCGAAGTCTACGATGAGAATTCGGTCCATATTGTATTGTTCTTGCGCCCAGCGTGCGGCGATAGCCGGATTGTTCATCAGACAGAAACCGGTACCCCAGTCGGAATAGGCATGGTGACCGGGCGGACGTATTAGCGCAAAACCGTTATCGGCATCGCCGCGCAAGACAGTGTCCACCACTTCGATCAGGCCGCCAGCGGCGAGTTCTGCCGCATGGAAACTATCCGGGGTGATATAGGTGTCGGTATCCAGCCGCCCGCCGCCTTCCTCGCAGATGGCTCGCAGACGTTGGATGTAGTCCTCGGTGTGAACCTTCAGGATCGCGTCCATCGGCGCCGGCCGCGTCGGTACATGGATAAGCGTCTCGAGGATGCCGTCCGACTCGAGCAGCGACCAGATTGCCTCCATGCGGCGGAAGTTTTCCGGATGTCCCTCGAAGCTATGTTTGCGATTGAAGGTGTCGTATGAGATTGCTGTCCGGTTCATGACTGATCTCATTCACCATCGCCCTGGTCGAACGTGGGACGAAAATAGATGATCTCGCTATCTACTTCGCCCGATTCACCTTGCGGGCCGGCTGATAAAGTTATGTCAAATCTCAGATCGAAGTTGTGTTCTTCGGCGTTACGTACACGCACCTGTTCACAGATTTGGACAGGCTGGTCGCTTTGAACCGCCATGGTCGTGTACAAGGTAGTCCCGTCCCAAACCATGGAGATGGCGCCATCTCCCATCGGGAAATCCATCAATGCCCACCAGCGAATATCGCTTACACGCATAGGATACACCCACAGACCGTCGGATTGCCATTTCAGACCTGTGATGGACCACGCAGCTTCACCTGAGAGCTGGATACCATGGTTCGATTCTGCGAAGCCGCATGGAGCGTCTTCGGGGCAATGCCAGCCGCTTGCCTGCAGCCATTGTTCTGCCCTTCTGGACAGCGCCGGAGGTGACGCACCTCCGGCTTGATCGTAGAAACGGGCCTCGCTCTCCCACCGGGCGGCGTTGACGTCGTCTCCGGCAATCGCCGCTAATGAAGCCGCGGCACCAAGGCTGCGTGCAATGACGTCGTAAGGCCCCTGCTCTGTGGTAAGGTGCTCTGCATGCCTGCGCAGGCGAATCAAGCTCTCTGCGCAGAGACGAACCGCGGCCATGTGCGTGTCTAGAAGTTCCGCGTCAGGTCGCCGCGACAAATGCCGATACAACGTCTGCAGATACGCAGAATTGGTCTGAATTACTTGATCACCTGGGTCGTCTATGCGGTCTTTGGGCCTGACAGGAAAAAATTCCGGTATGCGACCTTCGCCCTTTTCGGCCACGCGGCGCAGGTTGGCAAGCATATTACGGCTCAGTGTGACGTCAAATACGTCCAGGCAGTCGACGTGCGCGGGTACATCAGAAATCAGCCGCGAGGTCGGAGCATATCCGGTGCGCATCCGCTGCGTGGTGCGCAGACACTCCAGTCTGCCCTCTTGAACTGCACGATTTAGGCGGGGGCTCGAGGTCCAAAGTCGACCAGACTTCACCGCCAGCTCCCAGTGCTTGGCGCTGGCCTCGAACTCTCGTTCGGTATCGCGCAAGGCGAGAAAACCATTCCACGCCACCTGCTCACCTACATCGCTGACCGTGAGCAGCAACGGCACCTCTACGATACCATTCACCAACACGTAGTAGGTCAATGTTGCGCGCCCCTCGTCGTCAAATTCATATGACGTTGGGCGTCCTTGTGGATTGCCGTACACGCAGGTACGGTCTGCATTACGTTGCTTATAGATGCCCTGAGCCCGTTTGGGGTTGATCTGCGCTACCAGTAGACCGTCAACGATGCGCTGGGTAAGCGGCCCTCCCCAGTCTATTTCAATGTCCAGGCGTAGTAGCCGGTCTCCTTCTGCCTGGCACTCCAGTGTCCATAGAACCGCGCGGTCATAATGGCTGCCCACGGGCGCGGTAATGCGCTTGCTGATGATCATGCCCTCGTTGCCGAGGATCGTCTCCTGATAGCCCGGATAGTGGCGCGTGACGAGCGTCATCAATTCCTCGCCTATAGGATCGTGGATACTCATCACGATACTGCGCACGTAGCGCTCACCAGCCCATGGCCAATCCAGGCCGTACAGATCAGAATTGGCGTCCGTCAGGAACAGAATGTCCTGGTTCGCCATGCGGTATCGGACATGGTCGGTGACTGCATCGACTTCAATGACATGGGGTTGATCCAGTATCGGATCGTAAGGGTCCATCACGCGTTGTGCCAGTTTCCCGTCAGCTAACAGCAGAAGGTTCCGTTACGCCAATGGCCACTTCGTCCGGATGGACGCCTGCCATCAGCAAGCCCAATTCTTCGCGCGTCGCCTTTTCGCGCGGGACAACGGCCACGATTTCACCACGGTACATCACGGCAATGCGGTCGGAGAGCGCCATGATCTCGTCAAGTTCTGCGCTGACGACCAATACGGCGACGCCCTCGTCACGCTTGGCCACGATCTGGCTGTGGATGAACTCGATTGAGCCGACGTCGATACCGCGCGTCGGCTGAGCCGCGATGAGCAATTGTACGTCACGGCTGAATTCGCGTGCAACGACCATCTTCTGCTGGTTACCTCCGGATAAACTAGAGGCACGCGTGGTTACGCTGGGCGTTCGCACATCATATTCGCCCACCAGCCGTTCGGCGTGGTCGGTGATTGCCTGCTCGCGGACGTTCAATCCCTTTGCGTATGGCTGTTGATAGTACGTGTTGAGTATCAGGTTATGGGCTACGGTATACGAGCCGACCATACCGTAGGCGTGGCGGTCCTCCGGCACGTGACAACTCTGACCTACTTCCGTCACGCGCCGTGGGCTAACGTTTGTCATGTTGTTGCCTGCGATACTGACACTGCCTGACGTTGACTTTCGCAGTCCCGTGAGCACTTCCACCAGCTCTGTTTGTCCGTTGCCTTGTACGCCGGCTACGCCGACGATTTCGCCGGCGTGCACGTCTAGCGATACGGTATTGAGCGCCCGATTGCCCAAGTCATCGACGGCGCTGACATTGCGTATCTCCAGTACTGCTTGCTCGGGTTTGGCAGGGCCCTTTTCCACGGTCAGAATCACCTCGCGACCGACCATCATCGCAGCAAGGGATTCCTGGGTCGCGACGGCCGAGTTCGTTTCACCGACGACTTTTCCGTTGCGCAACACCACCACCCGACCACAGACTTCCAGTACTTCCTTCAGCTTGTGCGTAATGAAGATGATCGATTTGCCTTGACTGGCCAATAGTCTCATCACATCGAATAACCCTTCGATCTCCTGCGGCGTTAACACGGCCGTCGGTTCGTCGAGGATCAGGATGTCGGCTTCACGGTACAGCGTCTTCACGATTTCGACACGTTGACGAACGCCAACCGGCAAGTCCTCTACGATGGCGTACGGATCCACTGCCAAGCCGTAGTGTCCAGACAGCTCAGTGATGCGTCCTGCGACCAGATTCGTGTCGAGCAGTCCATATTTGGTGCTCTCGGCGCCCAGCATCACGTTTTCGGCCACGGTCATCACGGGTACGAGCTGGAAATGCTGGTGTACCATTCCTATACCCAGTGCGATGGCATCGTTCGGATTGGACATCTGCACAGCTTGGCCGCGAACGAGAATTTCGCCCTCGGTGGGCTGGTATAGACCGTAGATGATGTTCATCAACGTAGACTTGCCTGCGCCATTTTCGCCAAGTAGGGCGAGGATCTCACCGGGGTAGAGCTGAATACTCACGTCCTCGTTGGCCACAACGCCTGGAAAACGTTTGGTGATATTTCTAGTCTCGAGAACCGGCGTCTGGTTTTGGTTCAACTCTGCACCTCGTGCGCTAGGTCGGTCGAACGAATCTGAACGCGCCCTGCCATCTTCTTCGCCTATTCGGACGCGCCCTCAGTCTCATATATCTTGCCTTCAGCCGCTGGCGGTCGCACCCGGCCAACAAAACCGGACACTGCGATGATGGTCACAAGATAGGGCAGCATGGATATGAATTGACGCGGAACTTGCGTAACGCCGGCAAGTAACAATTCGTTCTGGAGCGCCTGTGTATAGCCAAACAAGGTAGCCGCGGCCAGCGCGCCAAATGGATTCCAGTTGCCGAAAATCATGGCCGCCAGGGAAATGAACCCGCGCCCTGCCGTCATACCCTCCTGGAACTGGCCGACCGCCTCCAGCACAAGAAAACCACCGGCCAGGCCCGCTAGGGATCCGCCCAATGTCGTGTTCATGTACCGAAAGCGGTTAACGTGGATACCTACAGTATCCGCGGCGCGCGGGTGTTCTCCGCAAGCCCGTGAACGCAGACCCCAGCGCGTACGAAACAGTCCGACATGCACTATCACAACCAGCAGCAACGCCATGTATGTAATAGGCGGATTGTTGAACAACACATCGCCTACAACTGGGATATCGGCCAGTAGCGGGATTCGCACTGCCGTGAACTTGCCTTCGGAAACGGCGTCCCGATTAAAGAGATAGGCAGTGATACCCGAAGCCAAGATGATGATGACGGTTCCTGAGATGATTTGGTCCATGCGATAGCGGATGGACATTGTGGCGTGCAGCAGCCCCATCAATCCACCGATCATCAGGGCCGCCAATACGCCGAAGGCCAGACTTGCGCCCAGCGGCCAGCCATTGGTCGCAACCTTTGCCACAAAAGCAGCGTATGCGCCTGCCAGCATCATGCCTTCGATACCGATGTTGATGATCCCCGTGCGTTCGCAGAGGATGCCACAGAGGGCGCCAAGAACGAGCGGTACGGAAGCCCGCAATGTGAAATTAAGCGCGCTAACGCCGAAGAGTACGCTGAGCGCCTTGCGGTCGCCCAGTGCCGTTGTGTTGACCAGGATGATGAGCACAATCAGAATCAGAGCCGCCACCATCAGCCCGAGAGACGTGCCGCGGAGAAACTTGTTCCTATTCATCGTAGGTCCATAGAGCTACGGCTCCATCTTTGATGACTGCGGATAAGGACTTCGCTAAGCACTGATGCGACGCTGTGCACATAGGTCACATTCACCAGCCGACGGTCAGCGTCGTCTCATCGTCGTCAGGCTTGGGCTTTATTCGATAGATCTCGCGAATGATCGTCGGCGCGGCCACAAACGCAAGTACCAGTGCTTGGACCACCTGAATGATGTCGGCGGACACGCCCGATTCGAATTGCATTTTGGCGGCGCCCGCATCCATGGAGCCGAGAAGGAAAGCCGCGAGGATCACACCGAAAGGATTTGTCTGCCCGAGTAAGGCAACTGTGATGCCGTCGAATCCAACCGCGCCACCGAACTCAGGTGCAAATTTGTGGTTGAACCCCAATGTCTCGATTCCACCTGCCAGGCCCGCCAACGCGCCGGCAATCACCATGGCCAGGATCACCATCCGCGCGACGCTCATGCCGGCGTAGCGCGCGGCTTTGGCATTTAGGCCCACCGTGCGCAACTCGAAGCCAAACGTGGTCTTGTAGATGAGCCACCACATCAGGATGGCGACCAGTACCGCCAAGACCACACCCCAGTGCACCTTGTACGGTGGCCCGAAAATATATGGAATCTGTGCGCTGGCCAGTACATCCGGCGTCTCGGAGATAGGGCCCGCCGCGCGATCCCAGAGCGGGCCAGGCTGTTGACCCTGTGTCCCGCCTGCATAGACCGTCCAACCTGCGAAAAGAGCGGCAATGTAGTTCAGCATGATCGTGACGATGACTTCGTGCGCACCGGTGACAACCTTGAGTACGCCAGGAATCATCCCCCACAAGGCCCCGCCCACGATGCCGGCTACAAGGGCGAACGGCAGATGGATGACGGCAGGTAATCCATTAAAGTTGATGCCTACGGCGACTGCAGCCACCGTTCCCATGATGAATTGGCCGGACGCGCCGATGTTGAACAGTCCTGCCTTGAACGCAACCGCAACGGACAGACCGGTCAAAATCAGCGGTGTGGTCTTGCGTACAGTGGCCGCCCAACCACGTGCGCTGCCGAAGGCGCCGGAAAAAAGGCCTCGATAGGCGGGGATCGGCTGATCACCCGCCAGGTACATAATGATTGCGCCGATGATCAGCGCTGTGACGACGGCCAAGAACGGGAAGAGGAGCGATCGCCCGATGCTGCGCAGAGAAATGCTACCCATAAGGACTCCCAGGCAACCATTCTGGTGGATAAGGTTGATGCGCTACTTGCGAAGCGCCTAGCGTGACGCGAGGGGAGAATAACGTACAGTACACCTATAATGCAAGGGACCTACCACAGTAACCGTCACGTAATTCCCGTATTCCGGTTCCTTGACTCGGAGTCCCTACTTGTCTGCAAACGAGAGGCGCGAAATCGCGCCTCTCATTTTGCTGCACCTAGGGTGCTTGGTACCGTTTCTACTGGCCGTAGCCGGTCGTGATGGAGCCATCGGCGAGGCCTGCTTCGATCTCGGCAAG
>JBJYXA010000369.1:0-5051 GCA_046259705.1 Caldilineaceae bacterium | reverse complement strand
ATTGCCAAATCATGTAGGCGCCGGTCATGAAGACATCATAGGTGCTGGCGTCGCCCGCCTGCAGGTCGATGGTCACCTTATCGAAGTAGTTCTGCTCGGGGAAGACATCGTAGGTGACTTCGATACCGGTCAGCTCAGTGAATTTGTCGAGTTCGCCGACCAGGGCCTGCTGGTAGGGGTGCTGGTTGAGCAGCAGCTTTAGGCTCTCGCCTTCGAAAGCTCGCCAATCGAATTCGCCGGATGGCTCCGCAGCCGCTTCACCTTCGGCGGGCGCGGCGGCCTCAGTCGTGGTCTCGCTTTCGGCAGGAGCGGCTGCCCCGCCGCCAGCTTGGGGCGCACCGCATGCGCTCAATAATAGGGCAATTATGACTGCCAGAGACAGTGCGATTGCCCATGGGGAACGTACGGCTGATTTCTTCATTGTAAGGCTCCTTTGTGCTGGTACCGTTCGGGATGCATCCGGCTTTCAGTACGGATAGACTTCATCGTCAATGCTTCAACCCTGCCAACGTTAGGACGCCGATATAGGATAGGCGCCGTCGCCTCAACCTCTCCGTTTGGTTGTCTTTGCCTCACAATCTCCTTTCGTGGCTTTCGAACCGGATCCACTGCTTCGGGCCACCGTCTTACGGGCGCTGGTCCTCAAACCGCGCTATTGGAGCCTAGTCCGGGCGAGTTACTGCGCCGACGGTTCCGCGCCCGCGCGTCGTGCACGCATTCACTATCTGAATGTTCCGTTGGGGACACCATGAATCGCCGCAATCGGCTGCAGCCGCGCGCAGGCGTCGGGATCGTCAATTGAGGTAACCATGGTAGCAGCCCAAATGCGGGTCATGGCAATGGCAACGACTAAGTATCGAATCTTGGGAAAATTGATGCGTGCACTGAATTTCTATGCAAAGCGATGGTATCATGCCATACAGCGTTTGTCAAACAACTTGTGGAGCGAATATGGCTTTGTCGAACGTACACGTTGACAAGGAAAATGGGGATGCAGATTTGCACTGATAAGCAAGATTCTCGCAGACTTGCCATGGGACAAGAACTATCGAAATTGCGCAGTCCCCCCTCGTATCTGGTCAGCTTGTCAACTCGCAAAGACCAATGCCGCCTGTAGCTGGTGGAACCAAGAGCGCTTGGAACACCCCGCGGGGCGCCGGTTATGTTATCTGCGCCAATCGCACGCCTTGACAGCGAGCATGGCGCATGCTACGATATTGCATAAACTTGCAGTATACACACAAAGCTGCATGCCGCTGCAGCCTGCAGTGGGCAGCCCGGGTTCTCCACAAGACGCCTTGCGCAATGGAATAAGAGAAGTTCCTGTATGAACGACCGCGATCAGTTGCTTGCGATGGTGGCAAGCATGTACTACCACGAGAACTTCGGCCAGTCGCAAATTGCCGATCGCTTGGGCGTCTCATCCTCCAAAGTTTCGCGTATGCTCAAGGAAGCGCGCGACCGTGGCATCGTGGACATACGAATCCGCATTCCGGTGGCGCGCGCCCTCACGATCGAGAAGGAAATGATCGATGCGTTCGGTATCCAAGATGCGCACGTGCTCAAGGAGATCGAAGACGCCGACGAGGCAACGCTGCTGCGACGCACGGGAGAGATCGCGGCGGAATATTTACAGCAAGTCATCCCGACGCTGGGCCGCGGTTCATCTGTCGGCGTAGCCTGGGGAACAAGCGTACACGCAACGGTGAGCGCGCTTCCGGACAACTCTGGTCAGCACGTCGATGTCGTGCAATTGATGGGTGGCGTCGGCGCTCTGGCCGTGGATGGACCTGACCTCGCCCGCATGGTGGCCGTGAAGCTTGGCGGGCGCCACTACGACCTGCATGCTCCCGTGATCGTGGAGCGGCCTGAGGTACGGACGGCATTTCTCAGCGAACCGACAGTCCAGGACGCCATTCATCGAGCGCAGAGCGTACAACTGGCGATCACAGGCATCGGTTCGATCCAGCCAGACGATTCCAGCTTTCTGCGTGCGGGTCTCTTAACGCATAGTGATCTGGCCCGTCTGCGTAACGGCGGCGCAGTCGGCGAAATGGTCGGCCGTTTCTTTGGAAAGAACGGAGAGCACGACGATCTGGCCATCAACCAGCGGATTATTGGAATAGAACTGGACGACCTGTGCAAAATTCCTCTAGTGCTAGCGATCGCGCGGGGCGTTGCCAAGGCGCCGGCCATCCTCGCAGCGTTGCGCGCCGGCTACATTTCGGTCCTCGCTACGGATGAGGCCACGGCGAACGCGATTCTGGAGTTGAACTCGGCGTCAGTCTCTGGGTAACGCGTTGAACACTAATCTGCAAGGGTAGCGACGTGCGCCCGCCAGCCGTGCTCGAACTCGCCGAGAGACGCGCCGTATGCGGCCGGTATCAGTTCCTTTCGGATAAGGGAGGCGTAGGCTGGGCACGGTGAGGCGCCTCACCCTGCGGAGACCGAGCGCAACGCACAAAGTCAGCAGCAGGTTCGCATTCAGCGCAGTTTGCGCTGTGACGGTCTGCAATTGAATTGGGCCAGCCCCGGCGAGAAATTGGGGAAGATTCTCCGTTTCTTTTTGTGGATCTCCGCACGGGCGATCAACGGAGTTTCCGGCCGGACAACGTCTCAACCCCGCATGTGCTGACAAACTCCCCCTTTTGTGACCGGCTGACGCTGCGACCGCTACCTACAGGAACCGAATCGCCCTAAACGAATGTGGCGGGATCTCCATTTTGAAGGCGTGATAAATGGTCGGTGGATCGAGCCGACTGCCCTCCATCACGGGAGCATCGGTGGACTTGTATGCATCGCCCGACACCATGTCGGTTACGGTCGTTACGGAGGCCGGGGTGCGAATCGTGACCTCGACGGGCGCGTCGTTGAACGATTCCACGACGGCCGTGCCGTTATCGTAGACGAAAATGCTGGTCTTGCCGGGGCCTTCCAGGGTCGCGCTCATCCCGCGTATCAAGACTTGCTTGATGCGGGAAGTGACCGCGGCCGGCAGCCGGTACAGGTCCTCCATGTTCTCAGGGATGGTCAGCACATAGAGATTACCGGTGGCGTACTGGGCCCTGTGCAAGAGCGGCCAGCCGTTGTCGCGGTCCAGCGCTGAAACGACCTCCCACGAGTCATTGGTAAGATACTTGATCTGGGGTATCAGCATTGGTTCGTCGATGTTTAGACCTTCGACAGCGCGACCCACCACGAATTTTCTGACCAACGCCTTGTGATCCGTGTAGCGCAGTTCGACGATGTCGGCCACGTCCGCTTGCCTGGCACGCAGGAATCCCGATGTAATCACCACGTCCTTCCCGCTCAGAAGCTGCTTCTTGATCTTCTCGACTACGTCCGCGTCACGAGCCGCCTGCTCGCTGACGAGACAGACCGGTTCGTCGACGGGGAACTCAGGCACGATATCCATGGGAATGCCGATCATGCCCAGGAAACTGTGCAGATGATCCTCGCCGACTGAGTGGTAGGGTTTGTAGGACTTTACGCCGACGGGGTTGCCCAGTTCGCCAATAACGCCGTCGATCAGGCTCAGGGAATAGCCGGCCGCACCGGCCCACGTTGCCTGCGGGACAGAATCGTTCTGTCCCTTGGTAGCCATTTGCAGCATTTCATCGTAAACAAAGTTGGCGCCGGGCGCGCCGGCCCACGCAGTTCGAGTGTCCTCGGGGACTGGTTTGAGCAGCTGAAACACGTCGAACAGAGTGATCTCGGGCGCCTTAGCGAAAAGGGTGATCCAGAGCTGCTCGGCGTAGCGGACGGCAGTCGTTGCGCCGCCCGTGTCCACCCAGCCGCCCCCGTTGCATCCAGGTTTCAGGTTTTCGAAGAAGCGGAACACGGAATAGCCGTGATACGGCTGCAGGTGCTGGGCGTTGGACGGCTGCCGTGTCTCGGTCCCGGTATAGAGGCCGTCGAACATGCTAGGTTCCTTTTCCAGGTTGAAGCCGAGACCCTGGAAGTGTTCGTACCAGTTGGGGTATTTGATGATGACCCTGCAATTGGGATTGACGCGTTTGGCAGGTCCGATCACCAATTCGGCAGCGGCCGCACTCATGAGTTCAAGTCGGAACTCGGTCCAGCTCCGGTTGCCTTTGGCCCTGATGGCGAACAGCGATTTACTACTGGTAAAGAAGAAGTCGTCTAGAATGATCTCGTCGAAGTGCCGAGCGGTGTGCTCGACGATTTCGCGAACCTGTCGGCGGTCATATGGATTCGCATAGTCAAAGGTCTGAAAGAAATTGGGTTCGCTGATGGTGAGGGTGATGCCTCCCGCGGTCGCGATGCCTCGCTCGGCGAAGAAGGCCTTTGCCGACTCGAGCGTTTGGCCCTCGACGATGACGAGGTCTCTATGCGTTTCCAGATAGACCTTATCCACGTGGACCTGGCGAGAGATTGTCGCCCAGTTGGTGGCTAGCCATTGGGGATCGGCCATTTTGGCGGTTTCAAAAGCTCGGGAATAGACGGCGACTTGGAAGCTGGAGAAGGGCGTCACTGGCATCTGCTTTCTAGTCTGACGGCAAGTCGAGAATGGATGGTCCGGAAAACTTACGGGTACGTCGTCTTTGCAGGGGAAGGCGCACAACGAGGACCCAACGATACGATTGTACCGTGCGGCAGGAAATCCAGGAATTTCGTATCTGAGTCGTCGCAGATTGGAGTCTTTGAAGAGTTCGGTTGACGCGGACAGATGTCGTGTAGGTTGACCACCGATATTGTGGCACTGGCAATTAGCACCACTATTGGCATCACCTGGGGATCACCCGGTTCCAAATGCGGCTCCGCCGGCGCGGTCCGCTAGCCGGTGGGGCCCAATGGGGACCGCAGATTTCATTCTTGCGACGCGCTCATTGTTTCGCCTAGCTCGAAACAACCGCGCCGGTGAGCGCTCCCCCCTAACCTAAGACGACTCTGAAGACCAGCTTGACAAGCCTGTGCAACAGGCTATACCCCCGTGCAGCGTGTTTACACGCGTAAGGTGACACGTGTTGGATAGCACGTGTAAGCTGTCCGCCTTCTTTCATGCTTCACCATCAGACTTTGATCCTGAG
>JBJYXA010000368.1:0-11050 GCA_046259705.1 Caldilineaceae bacterium | reverse complement strand
AGAGATTGTCGCGCCGCTGATTAATCGTTGCAGGATTGGCCGGCCGAGTTCGTCAGCAACCTGATCATTGCTAATCTCAGTCAGGATGGGATGCGTATGCGTGTGTGAGCCGATGCTGACTAAACCCGATTCGTGCATTTCGCCGAGCATATCCCACGTAACCGGCCGCACAACGGTATCCGGATTGCTCACCATCGGGTAGGGTATTCCGTCTTCGACAAAGCCCGTTGTCACGAACAGTATCGCAGGTAGCCCGTATGCAACAAGGATAGGGAAGACACGGGTGTAAAAGTCCAGGTAGCCGTCGTCGAACGTGAGAACGACGGCCGGTTGTGCCGAGATCTGCGACGGCTGGAATGACGCCGCGCCCTCCGAGGATTGTGGCTGTCGAATGTCTAGCAAGGCCAAGGCATCATCGTAAGCAATCACACGCCTGTGGTCGGCTAGCCATTTGATGTGGCGTAGAAAAACATCGGGTCGCAGGTCAAGTTCCAGAGCGAGGTCACCATACACCCGATGGTAGAGCAGGAAGTAACAGTCTGTCGCTGGAAGCCCATACGCCGTCGCCGGCCGCAAAAGATTGTGCGCTGCGCTCTTGGCCACAAGCGGGACCTTTAGTGCGCGGCGGAACATCCACATCATACAAAAAGCATCCACAGGAAAGGCAACACCATCACACGCTGCCGGACAATGATTCCGAAATTACCAATAGAGGTCAGCGCCATGAGGGTAATGAGGCTGTAGAAAATCGCAAAGGCGGTGAACGGATCTCTACGTATGGCTAGCAATTTGGACACAAAGACCCGGCGCTGGAACCAGCAGAAAGCGAGCCATCCCACGGTCTCCAGCGAAATCAGAAGGGCCTGAAGGTTATGTGCCTCCCATGGAAACGGGCGAGCAAGGGCAGTGACAAGCCCGGTCACTGCTCCCGTCGGCGTGAATACAGAAACCGTCGCATAACTTGAGCCGCCAATCGTTGTTCTAGCCTGCTGTTCGGATACAAAACCCTCGACCGCTTCGAAAGACAACTCGTCAAGTTGCAGAAATGCCGTGCCGGATTGAATCAGATAATACGCAAGGCCAGTGACCACGACGGCTCCGACCAGCCAAACGATCACCGAACGGATTGCGCGCGTGGCGTAGAGTATGTATGCGGCGGCCAGACTGGCCCCCATGAACGCCGCAATATGAGGGCGGACAAAATTGATCAGCATTAGGGCAATTGCAACGACCAACAAGCCCATGAAATGGTTGCGGCGCACGAAACTAGCCCATCCCCATGCGACCAGCCCGGACGCAAAGAAGACCCAGGCGTCTTTGCCCAGGCTGGCCGGCCAGAATAGGATGGAAGGCATAAAGAAAACGAATACCGTATACGCAGCGATCGATCTATCACTAGAGCTCATGCACACAGCGCGGTAGAACAGTGCGCTTCCGACAAAAGCAAGAACGGCAAAGAAAAGGAAGCTGCCGGCGAGGCTAGAGGGAAAGACACTATAAACCAAACCGGTAAGTATCGCCATGCGCGTCGAACCAGCACCACGAAACCGGTACCACTCCAGAATCGAGAAATCAAAATCCCTGAAGTAGGGTGCGAGCAACAAACCCTCTGCGTGGTAGGCAGGCGCATCGGACGCGCCGCCATAGAGGTCGACCGCAGTCCAGTACCTAGACAAGGAGAAGAGCAATTTGACAGCCAACGCAAGAACAAAAAGTGATGCCGGAAAACTCGGAGAGACGGTCTTTATGGTGTTCCGGTAGAGCAGCACGCCGAGGACGGCTGCCAATACCAAATATATACCTACGGCTGACCACTCACTCGCCGGCACGACCACTACCACCGCAAGCATGAATGTCAGCATAGCGACGAACGCTGCCGGCACATATGGTCGTCCAGTCACGATTGACCGGCCTTTCTCATCGCAACGCTGCGTGCGCGCTCAAATTCGACGTACCGTGACATGCAAGCCCTGATGGTTGTTATTAGAAAATCTCCAGGTCACCCAAGCTCAGATCCCATGCGTCCGGCCGGTCTACACGATCCGCAGTGCTGGATAACGGACAGACAGCAAATCGCATGCCCTGTCGAGGAATCGGAATGTATCCACTCCCGCGTATCGAACTATACTCGACAGTACCCGGCGCAAAATGGGCTACAATATAGTCGGCCCGGACGTTCCTCGAGAGGTTCCGCAATAATCGCCGGCCTACCTCGAAGCTCGGGTCTGCGAGGATTAGCTCGCAAAGGACAACCTCCTGCCAACCCCGGCGGACGTTCGCCCGAAGTATGGCGAACCCGGCCAAAGAACGTTGCGCAGTGTCGTCCAGGAGTTGCGCGTGAACATGGTACGTGACGTTCGGGTGTTGCCCATATCGCCACTCATAGTATGCCTGTGACCGCGCGGTCCGCCAACCAGTAGTCGCACGCCGATCTTCCCATTGCTCCATCAGTCGCCACGCGTCATCAGCGAATACATCGACGAAGGCCCGCCACGGCATGGTAGAATCCTTGCGGAAGTAAGAATCGGGATCCGTACTTTGCGGCTTGACCGCCAACCCTAACTGTCGCCACATCATCCGATCGGGCCGCAATGGATGGAAATAGATTTTTCGCATGTCGACAAGCGACCATCCCATCTTCTGATAGCCCGGCCAGCTCTTTTCGTTCGGGGTATTGAAGACCAAATCGGTACCATCAGCGCGCAAATCAGCAATGGATCGCTGCGTAAGCTGTGAAAAAAGCCCTCGCCTCTGGTAGTCTGGGTGGGTTGCTGTGTCGACTGCGCGTACCGCTTTCAGCTCGCCGCAAGAGCGCGATGTGAACTTCCAGCGAAGCAAAATACGAAGAGCGGCGGCACGCGACGCTGCATCGTCTCGCGCCCATAGGCCATACGAACGCCCGAACGGATTGTCGCAATGTTTCCAGCGCCAGAATTCCTCGTTCTTTAATACTGCATCGTTCGTGCCCAACGTAGCGCGCGTGAGTTCAAGCAGTTCGGGGATTGAATCGTCTGTCCAATACAGTACGCGCGGTTCCGTCATAGCATCAGTTGCGGGTGCAGTTACCGCTCCAGTAATTCGAGATATGCTGATTCCATCACGCTCACCCTGCCGCGCGTGTGATAGCTGCGCTTGACCTTGAGATATGCTGCCTCCCCCATGTCTTTGGCTGCGTGCGGATTTGACAGGAGAGCGTTTACGTATGCAGCCAGTTGCTCGATGTCGCCGGCGTCCGCCACAAAGCCCTCCGTTCCGGAGGAAATTACTTCTGGGATGCCGCCCACAGATGTAGCCACAACCGGTTTACCCAGTGCCATTGCCTCCAGCATGGCCATAGGCAATCCTTCGTATATAGATGTCATCAGGAATACGTCTAGGAGCGCTATCAACCGCCGGCCATCTGCGCGGAAACCAGTCAAAATGACCCTATCCGTCAGGCCCAACTCCTGTGCCCTCCTCCGGACTGCCGGCAATTCTGGACCGTCTCCGACCAGCAGGAACAATACGTCTTCGTGGGCTCTCGCTACCTTGCGTGCAACCTCTAGCCAGTCGAGTAGACGCTTTTCGGGACGGAACACGGCGACCGTACCCACGAGTGGACCTTTATTGCTTAGCGATAGCTCACTTCTCAAAGTATCGAGCTGCGTCGCACCGGAACGGATCGTCTCCACAGGGACTCCATTCGGAAGCGTGCGCACGTCGACACACCCTGTCGAGCTGTTCGTGAGTCCGTTGCGACGAATAGAGTTGGCAACCTCGCCGGACACCGCAAAGGCTATGTTGTTCCAGCCGTAGGTAGCCTTATTCGCCCAGCGCGTCAGGGGATGATAACGCTCCTGCAGATTGTGCTCTGTGTACACTACAGGGACACCCATCTGCCGTCCTGCGATGCGTGCGAGAACGCCAGACACAGGCAAATCGGCCTGAAGCAGGTCGCATCGCGATTTCCGTATCAGCCGCCGAAGACGGGGAAGCGCAGTAGGCAACAGCAGGAGCGCCTGCAACGAACGCGACTTGACATAGGTTTCATTCCTCTCCGAGGCGGCTGGCCTATCCGAGACTCCCAGACAAGTCACAGAGAATCCCGCATCGGAAATGGTAGGGACAAGTGTGCGCTTCCAAGGCGTCACATAGGCGTAGTCGTAGCAGAACCGTTCTCTATCCACGTATGGAAGCGCATCCACTAATAAGCGCTCGGCGCCTCCTAACCCGAGGCTCTTGATGACGACGGTAACGTGATTCATAGGGCAGCGCCCAAGGTCACATCATATCTGGAAGGAAGAAGAATCCGAGCGCAAGCATGGCATAGACCACGAGCAACATCGCCCCTTCGAGCCAGTTAGATCTACCGTCGATAGCAACCAATGCCGCGATAATTGACGCCGATATCATGGCGATGACTTCTGGATGGTTGAACTCAAGCGCCATCGGGTGGCCCAGTAGGGCCGAAATGAACACGAGCAGCGGCCCGACCAAGAGCGCGATCTGCAGACTTGAACCCAATGCAATGGAGAGACTCAAGTCCATTTGGTTCTTGAGCGCTACCTGTACGGCAACCATATGTTCCGCGATGTTGCCGACGATCGGGACCAGTATGATACCCACGAAGAACTGGGTAAGGCCAAAGGTCTCGGTGACAGCATCCAGCGAACCTACCAAAAACTCGCTCATTATCGCGAGCCCGACTACAGCACCCGCCATAACCCCCAGTGCCATGCCCGTCGACCACCCTGGCCCCGAGTGCGAAGGTTCGATCGCGGGCGCATGTGCTCGTTCCGTTGACGGCTGTCGCAACGCATAGACGATGGAAAGAACGTAAAGCAGCAGTACGACGGCAGCAGTAGCCAGACTCAACATCTCAACACGGCGGAAATCGGGTTCTATCAGTTCGCTGAATCCCGACGGTACGCTGATGACGATAGCAGCCAGAACGACCAGGGTTGCGTCGACAGACACGCGTTCACGGTCAAACCGTTGTGTACCATACCTGAGACCGCCCGCAACGAGACTCATGCCCAATACGAAGAGCAGGTTACCTAAAATGGAACCAATAATCGAAGCCTTAACCAGGTCGATCTTTCCTGCGTTGATGGCCACGACAGCAATAATCAGTTCGGCCAGATTTCCTAAGCTCGCGTTCAGAAGACCGCCGGTTCTGGGCCCCGTCCTCTCGGCGAGCGCTTCAGTTGCCTGGCCCAGAATCCCAGCACACGGAATAATCGCCAGCGCTGCACTTATGAAAACGATGAGATCTCCCCAATGGAAGATCTCTGCTGCGATGGCTATAGGCAGAAAAACCAATAGATACCGAACGGCCTTCATCGAATCGGCGCCAACTTACTAATTCCAACCGCAATCCGTGCGCAGCCCCGCTGCACAACCCTATCCGGTTGTGCAGCGGCCGTAAACCTAATCCTGGGCATCAACGTCAAGTTCGAGGACTAGTCCACCCGACTCGGCAAGCTCGGCCATTACCTGGGCAGCAGCTGCCGCATCCTCGACAACGGCAACCACTGCGCAAGTGCCAGGCTCAATCGTGGCGCCCAATAGGTCAATCTCTTGATCAGAACCAAGAACGTTCAGGAATTTCTTGGCAGGCATAACCAGGAGCGAACCGCCCAGAGCGGCCACGCGTCGAGCACTGCTCATCAGCAGAAGCCCACCGGCGATTGCAGTCTGGGCAGCGATTTTGGCCGTTCCGACGCCCAGATATGCCATGAGATCGACTGCGTTACTGGCGACATCTCCGAGACCCACCTCGTCCAGATTCGTTACAGGCATTACGCCGTCGACCGTACCCACAACTACCGCGCCTTCGCGGATATCGAGACCCTCATTTTTCTGCGCATCACGCAATTTGCGCAGTGCCCGGTTTGCCGAATCCAGATCAGCGAATTTTGCTATCACAGAACCTTCAAGTTTCGTCACGACGCTGTCCTCCATTCTTTGGTCCATACGGGTCGTCTGGCTGATAGACGCCGCAGAATTACTACCCATTAGTCGCCCTGCTGAGTCGGATTCATGATACCCGTAAGTCACGAATTGCACCATCCGCCATCACGGCATAGTCTTGGAGTCAGAACGAATTCGTACAGCTCTCGTCCTGACCTAGGTAGATTCAAAAAGAAATGTTCGTCCCGTTTTCCTTGAACGAGCTGCTCCGGCATCCGATAAAGTGGATCGTTTTGCCGTGTGCGAACACGCGCGTAATGCAGTCCGAAAATAGAAAGTCGGACTGCTCTTGAAAACTATTGACCTGGTCAAACATACCTAGCTTCGTATGGCGCGCAACGGTCTCTGATCCTATCGTGCCGAAAGGCACTCGACCCGGAGATCGGTGAGGCGCTGCCGAACGGTACGCAGAACCTGCTGCAGAATCATTCGTGCGAGAACCGGGTCAGCGTCTAGTTTGCTGAGCATCTGCTCCAGGTCGAAGACCACTACTTTGCAGTCGGTCTGCGCGACTGCGTCGGCGGTCGCATCACCGTCGCCTGTCAATGCTGACCAACCAAATTGTTCGCCTGGTCCGACGTGGCTAATGATGACCTCCGCCATCTCTAGTTCGCCCGTCAACTGTCTAGCGACGGACTGTTTTACCCCGCTCGCTGGCACCTTGAAGATGATGCCCACGTCACCCTCGATTACGAAATAGAACGCGTCCACGCGAGCACCTTCGACAAAAAACCTGTGGCCGGCCTTAGCGTCCATTTCGTCGGCCGTCATCGCCAGCACCCGGAGCTGATCATGGTTCAGTCCCGCAAAGAACGGATACCGCCTGAGGAGTTCAGGTGAGACCATATGTCACTCTCCCTCGTTGATGTATTTGTCCTTATCCAGACATGCAAGCTCAGCAAGTACCGCGCGCACCGCCGCGGGGATGGCGTCGGCCACTTCCGGTGTCAACTCTTCGCCGAATTCCAGGACATTCTCAGCCTCAATAGCGAATATCGTTATGTTGCTAGGCAGCGACAGCGACATCTGTCTACCTGCATTCAATGCTGTGGGCAGATTTGCATCGTGGGCAGACGCAACGTGTTGTGTCGACCCCATCTTGGCCAAGTCCGCGATGGACATCTTACGAATCGTGCCAGGGCGGCACGGGTTCAGCCTGATGACGTCGATAAGAATCACGTGCTCGTACCCAACCATCAGTTCCATGAGGGAAAGCCCCCCGACGCAGGCCTCACTCACATCGACGGGGGCATCAGCGGGCAAGCCATCCAGGACCGCTGCGGCAACGCGTACGCCTGCGCCATCATCGCCCAAAATCGGATTGCCCATGCCGAGTACAAGGGTCCGGTTGCAGTTCTCGAAAGTAGGGACGGCCGGCATGGTCGTCCCTACCAGGTCAATTCTGCACATATTGGCTGAGGCGATCGGTGACCTCGCCTTCTGCGTCTCGGATAACGATTTCCAGCGGCATCTGCCCAGGAAGTGAGTGCGTAGCGCACGACATACACGGGTCGTAAGAACGGAACGCCATCTCCACCTGGTTGAGCAGTCCCTGGCCGATCACCGTACCCTTCTTGATTAAGGAGCTGGCCGTATTCTTAATGGACATTGACATCGGACCATAGTTGTTGGTCGTGCCGACGATCATATTGACCTTCTTCACGATCCCATCAACGTCAGTCAGGTAGTGATGCGTCAGCGTGCCACGTGGCGCTTCCACACTGCCGACACCTTCATCCGGCTTATTAGTCACTTTCGCCCGAACATTCGGGTCGGTGATCTCCGGATCCTTCGCCAGCTCTACCATGCGTTCGGCTGCGTACAGCAGCTCCACAAGTCGGGCCCAATGTGTGGCGAGGCGATGATGTATGGGTTGGTACCGGCCATTGACCTTTCTGCTACCAAGAGTTTCGTACATCTTTTCGAAGAATTCCTGAGCCAGAGGTGTTGCCATACCGTCACCGGCGTTGAGGCGCGAGAGGGGCGTAGCACAGTAAAGGCCGCTATCTTTGCCGCCCACGAAACCCTTCCACCCCACTGCCTTCAAATAGGGGAACTTGAGGTAGGTCCAGGGTTCTACGCGCTCGGCAATATGCTGTGCGTAGTCCTTCGGTTGGTATTTGACAAACTCTGCACCGTCAGGATCCACGACGCGTATCATGCCGTCGTAGAAGTTTGGCCGGTTGTGCGCATCGACTGTGCCCATATAATAGGTGCGCTCGGTGAAGGCATCGCTCACGATGAGGTTCACGTAGTCCTCGTTGCCCAGCACCACGTCTTCGAAGAGTTTAAGACTGAAGAGTGCGAACTCGACATTGTCGAGAGCCGTCTGCTCGATGGTCTTGCGCATTTCTTCGCTGACCGGCTGGCTCCAGCCACCTGGTAGCCCAGCTACCGGATGGATGCCGCGCCCCCCCAACATCTTGATCACCTCGTGGTTGCGAATTCGGCAGGCAATCACCTGCTTGCCCACTTCGACGCCCACTTTGTGGATCACGCCGAGAATATTGCGCTCCGCGGGATCGGCATCCGGCCCCATGACAAAATCGGGACCGCCAAGTGCATAGAAATGAGTCGTATGGTCGGTACAGTAGAAGGCCATGTAAAACATCTCACGCAGTTTTTTTGTGACGGGCGGCGGTTCCACATGATAAAGCGCATCCAACGCCTTCGTTGCCGCCATGTGGTGCGCTTCCGGGCAGACACCGCAGATTCGATTCGTGATGCGCGGCATCTCTTCCACAGCGCGACCGACGCAGAACTGTTCGAATCCGCGCAATTCCGGAATCACGAAGTAGGCGTTCTCGACTTCGCCCTCTTCGTCCAGAAATATCTCAATCTTTCCATGACCTTCCAATCGGGTGATAGGGTCGATGGTCACTTTCTTCATTGGTCGCCTCTTTTCCCGCCGCCATTCGAACCTACGGACTCAGCGACACGGGCCCTACGCAGAATCGAGTGGGCCATACTGAAGCGGTAGAACGTCCCAGCGGGATCCACCAGCGTGTCCAGCACCTTGTCGAGCTGCTTTTCCAGTTCTGCATCAGTGTCGCCGGTATGACCTGCATCGATGACCGACGCGATAGCGGTAAGCATACGCGCACCCTGGTCCTCTACACCGTCCAGCGGTCCATAACAACCCCGACAGCCCATACCGACTTGCGGACAGAGGGCGCCACAACCGCCGCGGGTGGCCGGCCCTAGGCAGACAATACCTTGTTCGAGAAGGCAGATGTCCGGCTCAGGCGTTATTTCGTACGGGCGGTAGAAACGCGTGATGTTTTTGACGCCCTTCTCCAGTGGGCATGTGTCGCAGACTGCAGTGGCTTCTGCGCCCACGACCGAGCCCCTAGCCGGAAGCTCCGCACCATTCACAAGTGCGGCCACCACAACCTCCAGCACCGCCCAAATCTGGTGCGGCTCCGGGGGACAGCCAGGGACGTAGTAGTCTACTTCCACTACCTGATCGAGAGCCTTCACAGTATTGTAGAGTACCGGAATCTCCACCTCTCCTTCAGGTATCTTGGTCAGGGGCTGTGGCAAGATACCTGAAGGGTTGTCGATAGATGGATTGTCCAAATAGACGGTCCTCAGTGTGGCTTCCTTTGTCGTGAGGTTGGACAGTGCTGGGATACACCCTTCGTAAGCACACGAGCCAAAGGCGACGAGCACCTTGGACTTGCGCCGAAGCAGCTTGGCCATTTCCTCGTTTTCCGAATTGCGGATGGCGCCGTTGAACAGACAGAGATCGATGTACCCGTCCGGATAATTCCGAACATCTGCATACTTGAAATCTGCGGCGACGGGCCAGAATACTACGTCAAACACCGCATCCACATCCAGCAGGTGGTCGCCGATGTTCAGCACCGCAATCTCACAGCCGCCACAGGAGGATGCCCAATACATTCCGAACTTCGGTTTGCCATTTGCACTCATGCCGCAACCTCCTCAGCTTCCGCGACATCAGGGACGGTTGTGTCCACTACTGTAGCCTCGTTGGCGGCCACGATGAGCGGGTGATCTCCATTCGCCTGGACCACTTCCGACCAGTTCAGCGGACCCAGCTTCCTTATCTCTTCGACCATCTTGGCAGTTTCCTCAGCGAAGCGGACGCCCTCCGCTGCACTTGCCCATACTAGCTTCACCCGCCCCGGTTCAATGCCGAACTGTGAAAGCGTGCGCTGCAGCAGCCGATATCGCCGGTACGCCTTGAAGTTCTGCTCCAGGTAATGGCACTCGCCCGGATGACATCCCGTGATCATCACGCCGTCAGCTCCACCGGCCAGCGCTTTCAGTATGAACTCCGGATCGAGTCGTCCGGAACACATCAGGCGGATCAGCCGGATATTGGCCGGATACTTAAGGCGCGACATGCCGGCCATGTCCGCCGCTCGGTAGCTGCACCAGTTACAGGTGAAGCCGATGATCAGAGGTTCGAACTCTTTTCCCTTTCCACTCATGATCGTTGCTCCCCCTATGCTACTTCAGCTACTGGTACGAACGCGGACGGCCATACTTCCTGCCGCATCTGCCCATCCATGTCTACCCTGAGCAAACCCTCAAGCTGGGCCAACACTTGCTCGTCGCTGAATCCCGTGCCAGTGATGGCGCCGGACGGACATGCTGCGACGCACGTGCCGCAGCCTTGACAGAGCGCCGGGTTGATTTCGGTGACCTTTCGCTCCTCGTCAAAGGTGATGGCCATAAACGGACAGAGATTGTTGCAGATCCGACAGCCGGAGCATTTCTCCTCGACGACGCTAGCACGCACTGGCTCGAGGGCTAGTTCGCCCTGGCTTATCCGAGATAGTACCCGAGCCGCAGCCGCGGCACCCTGCGACACCGAAGCAGGGATATCCTTCGGTCCCTGCACGCAGCCGGCGATGAAGATACCTTCCGTCATGGTCGCAACCGGGTCGAGCTTCGGATGCTTTTCGGTGAGCCATCCGTTCATGCTGCAAGAGATACCGAATTTGTGGGCCACTTCTTTTGCGTCCGTCTGGGGCTCCAGCCCGGCGGAGAGCACTACCATATCTAGCGGAATTCGTCTTTGTTTGCCCAGCAGGGTGTCCTCCACCTGGACGATAATCTTGTCTTC
>JBJYXA010000367.1:2421-2668 GCA_046259705.1 Caldilineaceae bacterium | reverse complement strand
TAAGAACAGGTATACCCCGCATCAGAGCGCCCACATCTAGAGAAATGACCTGAAACGTCCCTCCCGCAGATGCCGGGAGGTGATCGCCCATGGGCTACTGCAACGCCTCCAGCGCCTGCACGACGTGCTCGGCCTGGCTCAACGCCGTCGAGGAGAGCTGACGGCGATCCCAGAAATCGTTGGCGCCAATGTTCCCGTTCTCCAAAACTTATGCAAATCTAGGCATGGCCAGATTGCAGTTTGGTTC
>JBJYXA010000367.1:0-2411 GCA_046259705.1 Caldilineaceae bacterium | reverse complement strand
GACGGCCGGTGCCGCTTGCGCGAGCATCAGCGTCACGATAGCCAGAATAATCCAGAACTTGAGGGTGGCGCGTTTCTTCATCGGCCCATCTCCTTTGACTCTCTGTGGTGCGGCGGATCCAGTGAACCGTTCTCCAAAACTTATGCAAATCTAGGCATGGCCAGATTGCAGTTTGGTTCCTGCTTCATCGAGGTCTGCCCGCTCCAGGCGGGTCTTACATCCTCTTCACAGGCGTCACTTCCCGTGGAACTCACGGTAGATTGGGATGAGCTCATCCCAGTTGGCTTGTATTGAGCCAGGTTTCGCGCCGCATTCAGGTCGCGATCGATGACCAGGCCGCACCTGTCGCATTGGTACACGCGCTGGGAAAGGTCCAGGTCGTCTTTGACTTCCCCACACCTAGAGCCACTACATCGCTTGCTGGAGGGATACCACCGATCAGCTATCACCACCTCGGTCCCGCCCCAGGCAGCTTTGTATTGCACCTGGCGGCCAAACTCGTGCATCCCCACGTCGGAGATGGCGCGAGCCAGGCAATGGTTCTGCAGCATGCCGCGCACGTTCAGGTCTTCGAGCACCACTGCTCGGGGGCGTTCGATATCCGGCTTGGCTCTTGCCAGGATATCGCTCGTCGCCTTGTGCAGGGTGTCACGCCGAACGTTGGCGATGCGGTAGTGCAATCGCGCAATCCGTCGTCGCGTCTTCTCCCGGTTTCGGCTCCCTTTCTGCTGGCGAGACAGTTTGCGCTGTAGCCGCCTCAGCTTCTTCTGTGCTCTATGGAGCGCTTTTGGGTTTTCGTAGCTGATCCCATCTGATCGCATCGCCAGCGTCTTCACCCCCAGATCGACCCCCAATCGCTCCCCTCGCGCTGGCGTTGGATCGGGAACATCCTCTTCCTCCTGGACACTGACGAACCAGCGTCCTGCCCGCTCAGAGACCGTTGCCGACAGGATCTTGACGCCATTTGTCGCTAGATACCCTCTCTCCTTCAGCCGTAGCCGCCCCAATCGCGGTAGTTGGATCCGGTCTTCATAGACGTGAATGCTGCCCGTCAGCCGAAAGCTACCTAGACCCGCTTTGCGGCTTTTGAAGCGGGGAAAGCCCACCGGCCCTTTCAGCTTCCCCTGCTGCTTTAGCTTCACCCGCCGAAAGAAGTTGGCGAAGGCCCGGTCTAGGTCGCGTAGGGCTTCCTGTGCTGCGCACTTGGATACCTCGTACATCCACCCCAATTCGCTTTTCTTCAGCACGTTCAGTTCGCGGTGCAGATCGATCGCCGTGGGGCTCTTGCCGGTCGCTTGGTAGGCGTCCATCTTGCGACGGAGCCCCCAATTGTATGCGTACCTCGCTGCCCCTGCATGTTTGACGCAGGCTGTGCGCTGCCGGTCGTTCAGGTCCAACTCGGTCTTGTACCCCCGGATTCTCTTCATCACTTCGCCTACCCAGCGATCTCCTCGGCCGTCTCTCGCAGCTTCTCGACCAGCTTCTTGTTTGTGTGACTGCGACTGCCATATAGCCTGGCCGAGAACACGGTGATGATCTCCAGTACGTCCTGCACCAGGTCTTCCTCGTAGCTGCTCTCTTCGCTTCGGTTGATGATCACCACTTCCACCCCGAACTGCTCGCACAAGGCAAACACCAGCTCTGAGCCGAAGCGCAACAGCCGGTCCTTGTGGGTCACCACCAGCCGCCCCACCTCTCCCGTGCAGATCCGCTTGATTAGCAACCGCAGCCCTTTCTTGTTGTAGTTCATCCCGCTGCCCAGATCCTTGATCACCTCGTGCACCCATCCTTGCCGCGCACAGAACTCCGACAGCACCATTGCCTGGCGCTCGAGATCCTCTTTCTGGTCCCGGGACGAGACCCGTGCATACCCGATGGTCAGCCGCCGGGATGGGTCCGGTGGTCGATTACGGGCGATTCCTCGTAGTTGATCCAGGTCATAGCGCCGGTGCCCGCCTGGGGTGCGCTGGACCTCGATCTTGCCGGCTGCTTCCCAGCGGCGCAAGGTATCTACGGTGACACCGAGTATGCGGGCTGCTTCACTAATGCGTACTCTCATGTTCTAATTAGACACAAAACACCAGAAAAGTCAAGATATAAGTAGCTTTACTTGTTCAGTTGCTACCCCCACCAGGGCGGTGTCGCCCGAGAGCGCCACCGCGCCGCCCGCGGCCGTCAGCTTTTGCTGCAGCCCCCAGTCCGTGTCGCTGCGGGTGAAGGCATAGGCAGCGCCACGGCTATAGTCGGCCCCTGTCGCACCCACCAGGGCGGTGTTCCCCGAGAGCGCCACCGAGATGCCAAAGTACTCCCACTGCGTGCCGTCCGGGGCATGGAGCGTCTCTTGCAGATTCCACGTCGTCCCGCTGCGGGTGAAAACGTAGGCCGAGCCCTCACCGGAATTTGCCCCCACA
>JBJYXA010000366.1:0-2583 GCA_046259705.1 Caldilineaceae bacterium | reverse complement strand
AAGATGGATAGAGGACTTTGCCTTGTGTTGCAGGCTCGTCCCACCAAAACCGCCTGACTCGGTTCTTGTTCATCGCCCCGTGCGTTCGCGGTACCTTGCCGTAGCAAGGCAGCCTCCTTCCCAGACTCCGTCGCCGGAAGCCCGGTTGCCATACCGCTATGCCCTTCGCCTCCACCTGGCTGGAATTGGGACTTGCTGAGAACCCAAACAACCGGTACACTCAGCGCACCCTTAAGAATACGTGCTGTGCCCGGCACACAACATGCGGCTGTATTGGATTCGGGCCGCTTCGCGGCCCTCACCACTAAGCCAGCGTGTTTAGCTGATCAAGATCGTGTGACCACAAAGGAGACGATGACATGAACCGAAAAACATTGATGATGTCGGTGACCATTCTGGTTCTTGCCGTGATCCCGATGACGGGTTTTGCACAGACTTCGCTCTCGAGCGCCTCTGTAGGGGACCGCACCAACCTCCCCATCCCGGATCCCGAGTTCAGAGGAAAGATCGGCGAGACCTTCGAAGACTCCAAACCCGACTTCCCGCAGCCTGTAAGGGCACCGCACGGGGCACCCAACGTGGTGCTGATCCTACTAGATGACCTGGGCTTCGGGCAGCCAGGCACGTTCGGCGGCCCGGTGCCCACGCCAAAACTCGACGAGCTGGCTGCAGCCGGATTGCGCTACAACCGATTCCATACCACGGCAATTTGCTCGCCCACCCGAGCGGCGCTGCTCACGGGCCGTAACCACCATCAGGTCGCCACCGGGACCATCACCGAGTTGGCCACTGGCTATCCCGGCTACAACAGCATCTGGCCCAAGAGCACCGCCAGTGTTGCGCGCATCCTGCGCGACAATGGCTATAGCACTGCGGCCTTCGGCAAGTGGCACAACACGCCGGACTGGGAGACCCAGCCAAATGGACCGTTCGATCACTGGCCCACTGGCCTTGGCTTTGACTACTGGTATGGCTTCCAAGGGGGAGAGACCAGCCAGTGGGAACCGCAGCTCTATCGCAATACACTGCCGGTTGAGCCGCATAAGAGTCCCGAAGAGGGCTACCACCTGACTACGGACCTCGTCGACGACGCGATCGCCTGGATCGAGCGAGAGCAGGCTATCACGCCGGACAAGCCGTTCTTCGTCTATTTCGCCACAGGTGCCGTCCACGCCCCGCTGCACGCGCCAAGGGACTGGATCGACCACTTCAAGGGCCAATTCGATCAGGGTTGGGACAAAGTGCGTGAGGAGACTTTCGCGCGGCAGAAGGGGCTGGGTGTCGTACCGCCCGATACCAAGTTGACACCTCGCCCCAAGGAAATCCCTGCGTGGGACTCATTGGACGCCGACGCGAAGCGACTCTACTCCCGGCACCAGGAGGTGTTCGCCGGCTTTGTCGCCCACACCGATCACGAGGTGGGCCGTCTGCTGGATGCCGTGCGCGGACTGCCAGGCTCGGAGAATACGCTCATCATCTACGTCGCCGGCGACAACGGCCCCAGCGCTGAAGGCAGCCTCACCGGCACGCTCAACAACATGATGACGCAGAACGGCGTCCCCGATACGGTGGCTGCCCAACTAGCCAAGCTGGACGAGATCGGCGGGCCTCTGCACGAGAACCACTATCCAGTGGGTTGGGCCTGGGCCGGCTCCGCCCCCTTCCAGTGGATGAAGCGCGTGCCCTCGCATTTCGGCGGTACACGCAACGGGCTCGTCATTTCCTGGCCGGCGAAGATCCGCGACAAGGGGGGCTTGCGTTCCCAGTTCGGTCACGTGATTGACATCACGCCCACCATCCTTGCCGCCGCCAACATACCGCAGCCAAAGTACGTCGATGGCATCAAACAGACTCCGATGGCAGGTGCGGAAATGAGCACCACCTTCAATGACTCAAGAGCACCAGAGTTCCGCCACACTCAGTACTTCGAAACCGGCGGGCACCGTGCGATCTACCACGATGGCTGGGTCGCAACGTCCTTCCACGGCGCCCCTTGGATCCTCACGGGGTCGGTTGGCTTCAAGGACAACAAGTGGGAACTCTATGACATCACAAAGGATTTCTCGGAGGCGCAAGATCTGGCGAAGCAGAACCCCGAGAAGCTGAAGGAGCTGCGAGCGCTGTTCGATACCGAGGCCACAAAGTACCAGGTGCTGCCGCTCGACGATCGCTTCGCCGAGCGCGCCAGCGGCGCCGGGCGCCCATCAGTAACCGCGGGGCGCAAGCAATTCATCTACACCGCTGGCGTGACGCGGTTGCCCGAAGGTAGCGCGCCCCCCATCTACCAGCGCTCGCACAGGATCACAGCCAAGGTGGTGGTGCCCGACCAAGGTGCAGAAGGTGTCATTGTGGCCGAAGGCGGTGGTTCCGGCTATGCCCTTTATGTCATGGATGGTGTGCTCACCTACGAATACAACTTCTTCGGCAAGGAGATCTCCCGCGTCTCGTCCAAAGAGAAGATGCCGACTGGAGAAGTCGAGATCGTCATGGAATACAAGCAGCTGCCCTTCAAGCCTTTCGTCGATCTGACCGGTGGACCGGTCGAGCTGTTCGTCAACGGAAAGTCCGTAGGTAAGGGCGAAG
>JBJYXA010000365.1:0-3191 GCA_046259705.1 Caldilineaceae bacterium | reverse complement strand
GTACGAGGAAGCCGCGGCCCGGCGCCATTCGGGACATCTGAGTCGACTGCGCGGTACATGGGCCGGCAGGCGCTGTGAGACCGGCAGTGCGGGTCTCAAATGCACTGCCGGTCCATGTGCTGTCGTTCTGCTCTCGTTACGCCGTCTGTGGAATAGCGCCCATCTGCTGCATCATTCCGAGGACATCCATACTTACCCACAGCTCTACTACTTGTCCATGGGCAAGCCGGAACACCTCGATTCCGCGTACCTCCATGGCGTTCCCGGAAGCAGGGATCCCCATGAATTCGCCCCTATGGGTGCCGTGGGCAGTCCATATCTTCGTGACTCGGTCCCCTTCGGCCAAGTAACCGTCAGCCGTGATCTGCAGGTCGGGGAAAGCCGCGAAGTAAGCCTGGCATAGTGCCTTGTATTCGTCACGGCTTTTGTCGCCGTCGGCCATATGTACGACAAAGTCGTCTGCGTAGTACTTGTCGAATGCGGCCATGTTCGCCGTGTTCCAGAAGTCCGCTGTCAATTCCTTGATACGTTCCTTGTTCCGGTCCGCAGATTCCATCGGTTTCCCCCCATATTCTATGCTTACTGCCTTAACATGGACGTTGGTAAGACGGCATCGCTAACGGGTGGTTGCGAAATTCCTGTAGACCCAATCCCGGTCGCCGCCATCCTAGCAGGCGCGCGTCACACAAACGTCACAGAACCGTCTCCGTCGCTCCCTGTGGCCGGCGAAACCGAACCAAGGCCCGTGCGAGGGCTGTGCGAATGAAATTCCAGACAAGGTGATTGACGATATCCGGATAGCTTCCGCCAACTATCGAAATGTATCGACCGCTGCCGTGACGTTGTTTGTCCAGCGCAGCGAGGTGGCCAGGTTATCCCGTACGCAGCGACAACCTAACCGCCGCACGCGATCGTCACAAATCTCGATTATAATGTGCGGCGCACAGGGCTGGCCGCCCGGACTGCTACGGCTGATTAATGCGGAGCTACGATTTCGCCGGCCAGGAACAGAATGAGCAGTGCGCCAATTATGACAGAGGCGTAGACCGTTAGCGCACGTTCCCTATGGCTGATGATGGCCAGGACGCCTGTCACAAAGGCCGATAGGCCTGCAGCCATACCGGCAAGCATGGTGAGCGCCAGAGCCGGTCGCGCGGCGATGTCCGCCGGGATAGTTCTGCCTGCCGGGACTCCCTGGTACAGCGTGCCGGCGAACGAACTGCCGACAAAGAACAGGATCGGCATTGCCACGATGAGGCCAACCGACCACTTGCCCAGCATCGTTCTTGGCGTGAATGATACGGTACGATTTGTCATACGACCTTCATTTCCCAATCGGAGTTAGCGAATGACGATGATGAACAACACACTGGCCACCTGCGCAGCGCTCTTGCTCTCTTGGTTACTGCTCGCCGCATGTTCCACCAGCATTCCTTTCGGACAAGCTACGCAGCAGGCACAGCTCGGCGAGCCGTTTGCGCTGCGCACCGGCCAGACAGCATACCTTAATGATACCAGCCTGCAGATCGTCTTTGCATCTATCCCCGCCGATGGCCGCTGCCCGACAAACATCGACTGCGCCGAAACCGCGCCCGTACAGGTCGTGCTCGAGGTTGGCGACACGGGCGGGAGCGAATGGCAAGAGGTCAGGTTGCAGGCACACACCACGCAGGACGGCGCCGTGATTCCGACCGCGCCGGGCACAGTGGTCAGCGAGCGCTATGGCGGATACGAGATTGCGCTTGTGAGCGTCACCCCATACCCGGATGCCGAACAATCCACAGATGAGAGAGACTATCGGATCGAGCTGATCGTTTCAGGTGAGGCTCCCTAGACTGCGTCAAGGAAGACAACGCTTTGTCTTTGGCAAAACGCCCATGGGATGGACTCATAGTCCGCTGCCACGGGGCGCCTCACTATCGCCCTATCTGAAAGATTGTGGCACGGCGTGTCAGTGGCCGCGCTCGCAGGACTTTCAGATTGATCAGCACAACCATCCTGCCACCGAAATACCTTTGCGCCCGTACGCCATGTCCTCTGCGCACCCAAGAAAATGCGGCGCGGGCCCCGAATAGCCCCAGCACCCTGTATACAAGCGCGCTCGCGGATGATACAATACGACCAGGCGTCGCTAGGTTTCAGTGGCGCAATCCAATTGCCTCGCATCGCCCATCCCGCCGCATTGCACTGAGAAATCGAGAGGTTGGTCCACGACCACAGGAGGCTATCTACTTAATCCGGATTGATCATTGTCTCTCGGTCTTTGCCGTAGCCTCTTGACTCTGGCCACCTCCACAGAGACAGATCCACCTATTGCGAAGACAGGAGTATAGCGATGACGAACAAACAGTCATCCTCGAGAACTAGGATTCCCGGTCTCATTTGGATCCTGCTGGCGTTGGCGATCGTGGCGATTCTACTGACCAGCGGCGGATTTGCCTATGCCGCCAGTCAGGAGTCACACGATTCATTTTGTGCTTCTTGCCATACCCAACCCGAATCGACCTTTGTCCAGCGGTCCACCGATGCTAGCGCCGTCGATTTGGCCTCGTATCACACGGCGCAGGAAACCCGCTGCATAGACTGTCACTCCGGACGAGGCGTAGTGGGACGCGTGCAGGCGGAATTGCTGGGTGCGCACAATGCCCTCGCCTGGTATACGAATACCGCCGGCCAGCCGGCGCACTTGACATTCCCAATTCAAGACGCAAACTGCCTCAAGTGCCACCAGGAGGTGACCCAAAGGGGCTACACACCCAAGCACCAGATATCGATTATCCGCCAGCGCGGAGAAGGGGAATTCCTTAATCATTGGCACGAGCTATTGGCGAGCTGGCAGGCTGTCGCGCCCGATGCCGGGACTTGTACAAGCTGTCATCCCGGACATTCGACCGACGGCACTGCCGAGGCAGGATTCCAGACTGTCGACACGACCAGTGCCGTGTGCGACGGCTGCCACCGGGCGATGAGTGACTAAAGAGAGACCGGCGTTCCTTCTGATGGCTTGTTGGTGGGGAGGAACCCTACATATTGTGAGGAGAAGGGGCGCCTGATGGAATGCAAACAGACAGCAACTGGAACCACAATCCAGTGCCCTTCCAATGAGCTACAGGCGACGACTGACTGCAATGTGCGGTTCTCAAAGCCAGACTGCATTCTTCATATAGCGCGTCGCCGGAATCCGCCAAAAT
>JBJYXA010000364.1:0-4831 GCA_046259705.1 Caldilineaceae bacterium | reverse complement strand
GAGGCAGCACATGAGGAGAGGAGTCAACGCGGGCGACGGCTACCTGGAAGCATTGCTCAAGAACATGCCCTCGGAGATGGTAGCCGGCTACCTCGCCGTGACCGGAATGGTGGCAGGCTCGAACATTGCTCCGGCTTGGGCCTTGTGGCTGATCTGGGGCGTTTTTCTGGTTGCAACGCCGTTTTACCTCTGGCTCGTCAAGCCCCGTTCGGAGACAGCACCCCGACCCTGGTGGCAAATCTGGATCTTCAGCCCCGTCAGCTTCCTCGTTTGGTCGATGACTACCTCCGGACCCTCGGCGATGATTGAGAATGCACAGCTGTTGGGAGGCATCCTCGTGGTCCTGCTCAGTCTCGTGGTCTTCCCGATCGTCAGCATGGGCATCGCCAAGGCGACACGGTAGTGGTGTTCACGAGAGTCTCTTAGGAGCAGTGGTCGAGGCGGGAGCTGGCTTCGCCGACGGCGGGTGATTGCCCCGGCTTGACTCGCCCGCTCCCCGCCCGAACCACTGCCCTTTTGGGCAATCGCAGCGAGATCATATACCGCGCGTCTCTGGAATTGCGCTTCGACCGCTTTTGCCAATCGATTGCGTCCAGCCTCGCAACAGCCGGCTATTTGGACTCCGAGGCCGGAGGCGGGGGCGCCACTTCGGTCGACGAGGCTCCTTCCGGCGCCTCAGGCTCAATGGAGCGCGTCAGCGTGTCGAGGCTCTGGTTCAATCTGCCGAGCAGATCGTTGACGCTCTTCAACCCGGATGCAGCCACCGCGTTTGCCTTCTGCTTCAGCTCTTCGCTCTGTTGCTTCAAGTCCTGCAACTGCTCGCTGACGGACTGCTTGCTCTGTTCGGCACCCTCGATAAGCTCCTGCTTCAAGGCATCGGCCTGCTCCTGGAGTTGCTGCACTTCGCCCGTCAGGCTCTGCTGGGTTGACGTCTCGGGCTGCTCCGCGGCAGGCTCGGACATCGATGGTGCTTCCCCGGACAGGGATTCGCTCGACTCGCCGGGCTCGGTGAGCGGCGGCGCCGTCTCTCCCGGTGACTGCCCGGGCTCAGCCATCGACTGCGAGGCCTCCCCGCTTGGCTGGCCGGTGGACGACTCGTCTTTGCCGCACCCGGTGAAGTTCAGCGCGGCGATGGATATTCCGACTAGAAACAGGTCTTTGAACTTCATAACGCTAACCCTCTCGCAATTGACTTAGCATGCGGCGAACTATCGCCGGATTTCCTCGCCGTCCAGGCCGAGACTGTACTCGGAGTACCGACTCGACTTGTCCGACTCCATCGGGACACTTTCGCGGTTCTGATGCGACGGCGCCAGCCCCGACAGCGATCGATCCTTCTCGGCGCGCGTTCACAACCAGTTCCCCATCAATATGAAGGGCGCCCAATAGTAGGGGTGTTGGTAGGACCCGCTGCTCCCCGACGGCCCACGGGGCTGGCCCAAGATGACCGTCCCGCGATCACTGGCCGGCCCTTCCGCGGCGACGGAGCCACTGAGAAACGCTCGCTGAGCCTCTTGCAGCGCGTCGGCTTTTGTCCGGTGCCGCGCCGTCCGCTGCGAATAGAACTTCTCCATGAACTTTGCAGTGCTGCGGTCTGAAACGGACCACAAAGTCGCGAGGACCGAACGCGCACCCAGGCTCTGAGTCAACGCTGCCAAGCCCTCCTCGACCTCACTGCCGTTGGAACTGGTTCTCCCGACCGCCGTCTCACAGGCCGACAAGGTCAGGAGATCTACACTCCCAGCGCTATAATCCCCAAGACTGAGGTCCGCCAGGGTGAGGTGGGCACCCCCGCCAATCACTAGATAAGAGTCCTCGTTCGTGCCGGGATCGAGCTTGAAATGACTTGCCAAATGAATAACCGGGTAGCTCTTTTTGAGCGCGGTCTCCAACTCCGCCGCCGTAAATTCCGCGTCCAGGTACTCCTCTCCGGGAAGTATTCCTCTGGGATCTGACTCACCTGTTTTTATGATGGCGTCCAGTTCGTCGCGAACGGCGGCAAGGGCTGGAAAATTGTCCACCGCCTGACTCACGCCAAGCCCGACGGCGCGCCAGTTCGGCACCGGTTGCGTCTGGAGCTGCAAATTCGCGACCGGAGAGTAGGTCACCAAGGCATAACGCTGAACGAGATACTGACGGCCGTCGTGAAGGGCAGCAAGTGGTATATACCGCAACGCGTCGTCCAAATATACCATCAGCGTATGGGCACCATAAGCCTGCAGGTCTGCTTCAATAGGACTGATGAGATGGCTATAAAGCGCCTGCGCTTCAGGTTCGGGATCACTCGCGGGGTGAATTAATTTGTCCTTGAAGTTTTGGATTAGCTCTCTTAGGGCGCGATCAGTTATAGCATCGTCCCGCTGGACAGGCGGAATAGAAGGATTGGGGCCGGTCACCATAAGTCTTAGCTTATCTGGCGTGACGAAGTAATGAACCAGCACTACACCATGCCCGAGATTCCGTAGCGGAGTCTGAATCGCCCTCAAGTTTCCGATGCTTCGATCCTTTTTGTAGACGTCGATGAGTTCCTTGACCGCCGTCTGAAATTCTTTCCGAGCATTGGTAAGATCGGCAGCGATTTCAGCATGCCGAGCCCGCTCTTGCTCCGTCACTGCTTCCCCTTTCGCCTCAATCGCCGAGTATTCCTTGCCTATTTCCACTATTTCGCGATAGCGCCTATTCCATTCTTCTTCAGTCTTCGTGGACGAAGCAAGAGTTTTCCGCGGGTTGTCTGTTGCTTGGCGGCGAATGAAATCGAAATATTCCTCCTCCTTCAGCATATCCAGCACTTGCTGTGCTTCCGGCAACCGTCCCTCATCTATGAGCAAATTGGCGACATTGCGGTACGCGAGCATCTTATCCCTTAGAAAGAAACGCTGTAGCTGTTCCTCAAGATCCGATATGCTCGCGCGCATAGCCTGTATAGTGTTAACGGCCTGTTTACCATACAGGATCGCAAGGTCGGGATGATTCAGCAAAGATTCGGTGCGGCTCATGCCGTCGAATATCCGCCACAGTACTTCTGGCTGCCCAAGCTCCACTTGCAGAACCAGGGCACGCTGAAAATGTTCCGTTGCGTCAGGATAGCGGTGTTGGTCCAGGTACAAACTTCCGAGGTTTACCTCTGTCACGCTTTCACCTGACCGGTCGCCGATCGCCTGGCTCGTTTCCAGTGAACGCTCGGAATAGGCGACCGCCTGGTCGTATTGGCGAAGCCGCCAATAGATCTCAGCGATGTTGGCGAGACCACGACCCACGCCCGCCAGGTCACCAAAACCCTGCTTGAGCTCAACAGACTGCCGGTAATTGTCGAGAGCCTGGTCGTATTTCCCTGCTGCCCGATAGATCGCCCCGACGTTATTCAGGTTGTTCGCCTCTCGTACCCGATCGCCGAGTCCACGTGCGATGTCCAAGGACTGCTGGCAGTAATCCAGCGCCTGCGTGTAGTCGCCCAGGTTCTGGTAGGCGAGACAGATGTTACCAAGCACGCGGCCTTCCCCCGCCTGATCATGGAGTTGACGGCGACGCTCAAGGGATCTGGCGTAGTAGTCCAGAGCTCGCTGGTAATCTCCGCGCAGGCGATACAGCCCACCGAGATTGTTCAAGCTCTTTGCTTGCTCTGCGGCGTCGCCAATTGACTCGGCGATGGTCACCGAAGACTCGTATGCCGATGCAGCCGCGTCATAGTCCCCAAGCGCCTGCCGGGCAGACCCGATATTGCGCAGCGCCGAGGCCTGCAGACGTTGGTCCGGGATGCGCCGCGCGATCTCCAGCGCACGCTCCGCGGACGCTAGTGCTTTGGCGTAATCCGCCAGACGCCTGTAGCCTAGACCGAGGGCATCGAGAGCGCGGGCTTCGAGAGCGCTGTCGCCAAGACCCTGGGCGATCGTCGCAGCCTCATCCGCGTGGCTGACCGACTGCTGATATCTACCTAGGCCTTCATCTAGGCGGGCAAGGTCGATCAGAAAGCTTGCCGCTGCGGTGTCGCTTTTCCGCTTGCGGGCAGCGAGGAGACCGCGCTGCCAATAGGCCTCCGCCTGTTGGTAATCGCCACGTTGATACGCTTGCTCGCCACGGTATTGGATCTGCTGGAACTGCGCCTCGACCGAGTTGACGCGAATCTGAGCGCAACCCGCGGCCAGCAAGATTCCGGCCATCACGGCGATGAGCTTAGCTGAATCCATGACGTAGCTGTCAAAGCGTTACGCGAATGCCGGACGAGTCCGAATGCCGCTGTCTGTTCCTGGCTTGCGATTCTGCCGACCGCTCTCCTCTTGGCAGTGGCCCCAGGTCTGCAGCCTCCGTCCAAAGAAGCGACAGTTCAGTTATGGCTTCTTGGCAGCCAAAAGACACCTGAAGGAAAGATGCTAGACTGATACCAAGACCGTAGGCTTACTGGCTCCGAAGATGGCAGGAGATAACTAAGTTTAGCGGACAACCTGCGATTTGCCGGGCCCCAGATCGAACACGGCCCAATGAGATTGGCCAGCGCGTACAAAATTGATCTTTTTCCGCTTAGCTGCCGTGGACCCGCAGGTTACTAGCTGTGAATCACTGAAACCCAATAGAGATTATTCCGCAACACTTGGGCTCCAGAAACTCAAGGGCACGAGTGCCATTTCCGCGAAATAAGCATGGATTCTTGCGCCGATAGCTTAATCTTGCACGGGACGATAGCGACCGCAAGCGGCTCGGCCAGTACCACCGGCGCTAGCGGCCAAGCGCTCACACCGACCGGAGTGGGGAAGGCTTTATGATTGCGCAGGAACAACGCGGGGTCACCCTACTCCTAATCTTTGCCTTGTTTGCCGTTTTCTTGGCCAGCTGTGCC
>JBJYXA010000363.1:0-26123 GCA_046259705.1 Caldilineaceae bacterium | reverse complement strand
CGAGCCAGGCTGTTCCGCCCACATTGCTGCCGATCTGCACCGCGGCCTGTCCGCGTGCATCGAAAGCGTTGCCGCCTTTCAGGATGACGTCGCCTTCCACCAGCTCATCCACCGTGTCCTGGATGGTACGGCCCTTGAGCCATTCGCCCTTCCGGATCACGACGTCGCCGGGGAAGTCGATTGCCGGAGCGCGGACACCGGGTGCAGCAGTTACGCCGCGTCGAAAGCCAAGTCGGGAAAACCCCTCTTCTATTCCGATCACGCGCAACACTTCCTCGGCGACATAGCCATTGGTGGTGCCGCCGATAATGACAAGCGTACCGTTTTCGAGAACCGACTTGATAGCCGGATGTCGCGCCATGCCCAAACCGATGAGCCGCTTGCCCATGGCGGTGGTAACAGTGACCTGCTTCATGTCCGCCCTTCTTTCAGCGATGTACTGGTTTGATGTCGTTCGTCAACTAACGGCGAACAAATGGTAGGCCCGTCCGCTGCGTTTAGCCCATCGTCCATGCGCTAATGGGCCGAATCCTGTAGATCACCCGTGTTTGATCGGCCGGCAAATCGTAATCCTGGCCAGTATATTTCCGGGAAAGCGCGTGAATGTGCGCTGTAGCGCCATCCTCGGTGATCTCCTCGACCACACCTTCTACGCCTAAGTAGCGATAAGGGTTGTCCGGATCCTGCACGCTGACGCCCACCTGCGGCCGGGCGCGCATATTGCGGTCTTTCTTACGTCCCTTTGCGCTATTGATAACGATGTGTTCGCCGTCATAGTCTACCCATACGGGCGTCACCTGCGGAGAGCCGTCGGCATTGAGCGTGGCTACATGGGCAAACGACTTCTTGTTCAAGATACCCGCATGAGATTCCGGGATTACTGGCATTTCATTTTCCTCTATAGCTATTGTTGCTCACCAATCACGATACAGCGTCATGTCACAGATTTGACGATGGACGTCCGGCTATCGCATCGTCAACGCCATCACTGCTTTCTGCACATGCAGCCGGTTCTCTGCCTCGTCGTACACGACCGACTGGGGACCGGTAATCACACCATCCGTTACCTCGATATTGCGGTCGGCAGGCAGGCAGTGCATGTAGATAGCGCCGGGGGCGGCCAATGCCATACGACGTTCATCGGCGATCCAGTCAGTATACTGGCTCCCAATGCGGGCGCTCTCTTCGTTGTCATCTGTGGTCAGCAAGGCGCCCCAGCTCTTAGGATAAACGATGTCGGCTCCTTCGAAGCCGGCGTCAAAGTCCTCGAGCACCTCTAGACTACCACCGAAGCGGCCGGCATTTTCGTAGGCTTGCTCCAGTATCTCCGGCATTAGTTTATATTCCGGCGGACGTGTCAAACGCACGTTCATGCCAAAGCGCGTCATCTGCAGAACCAAGCTCTGCGGCACAGAGATGGGCTTTTGATAGCTGCTGGCATACGCCCAGCTCACGTTGATGGTCTTGCCTCGCGGGTCACCAACCTTTTCGATTATCGTCATCAAATCGGCCAGGATCTGGAACGGGTGATAGACGTCACACTGCATATTAAGGATGGGCACGCGACTGGCTGCGGCAACTTCATTGATATATTGATTGCCGACTCGCCAATCGCACTGACGGATGGCGATACCGTCAAAGTAGCGGCCCATGATCTCGCCGATTTCGTGTGCGGTGTCGCCGTGGCTTATCTGGGTAGTGGTTGAATCGATAAAAGCAGCATGTCCGCCTAATTGCGCCATGCCCGCTTCAAAGCTGGACCGGGTCCGCGTACTGGTGAAAAAGAAGAGCATAGCCAGCGTCTTGTCGCGTAGCAAAGGATGGGCCAAGCCCAGCGCACGATCGCGCTTGAATTTGAACGCAACATCGAGTACGGTCTCTACCTCTTCCTTACTGAAATCCATGTCGCTGATGAAGTCGCGACCACGCAAGTCAGTTTGCATTCTTACTCCTTCGTGCGGTGGTATGCATACTGGAATGCCTGCAATTACAGACACTATGACGCTGTGTTGGGTTCGTTGTTCGTGAGTGCACTTGCTGCGGAATCTGCTCTTTCCGTGAACTAGAGCCAAGGCACGGGATGGCGGCCGATTTGCGCTGAATGAAATCCGCCCGGTGACTGCTTCGATTGTACAGTCAACCGGACGGACGGAGAATTTTCAGCATTTGCTTTCACGATCTGCGGTCCTCATGGGCGAAATGGCCATGCCTTTCAGCGGTGCAGAAAACAAAGCGTGCCGCACCGCCTATCGGAGTCTCATCGCCAGAGATTCGGGCGCTACCCGAGCGATCAGCAACTGCGTGTTCTGGAAGAACAACACCAGCCAAATACTCGCCAACACGAAACAGCCGAATTCCAAACCTGTCAGAGTGAGATAACCCATTACGTTGGCCAGCAAGGTGCCGATCATACCCACTACGATAAGGACAGAAACATAATAGAAGACGCGCCCGTAGTGCGGATTCAACCACCACATACTTAGCATCAACAGACCCAAAATAACACCGCTCCCGGTCGCGGCTACGTCGTGGATCAAATTGAATATTGGGGCGATGCCGAATCGAATTAGCCCCACCGTGCCCAGCATGATGCCCGTCAGAAACAAAGACAAGTTCAGTATCTGGAACGTGCGATGGGAAATCAGACCTCGCCGCTCCAACACGGCAACGTCTCTCATGAAGAACTGCGACCAAATGACGATGAGCGCACCGGTAAAGATTAAGCCAATGTTGAAAATGCTCTTGGAATTCGACGGTGTCATGCCTAAGTGGCTGAATGAGTACTCCCACCAGTAGGGATCTTCATTGCGTGCGCCGGCGAATAGCAGCGTACCGAAAAGGAAAATCACGCCGAGATAAAGCATGTCGGCCGCGTGTAGTCTGCCCATGTATACCGCGACAATGTATGCAATGGTCGACGATACGATGGACAGAAACAGCGTCATAGAAACGCGATTGAAAGTCGCTCCAGGAAACGCTCGATTGAGAATGGCAAAGAGCCATGCAATGGTCATGGCTGACATCACCACCGCTGCCAGAGCCATGGGGACAACACTCCACCGATAGTCCTGCTGAAACTCTTCGAGGAGAACCTCGTTTCTGGACCGCATTCCCCACACGTACGAATAGGAGCCGACGACCAAAGAGATAACGATCGCGGCCAATAACGAACGGATCGCCATGGAATCCGGTGAACCGGCAAGCGGGAGCCCATTTGCACCGGGGTTGAATATGAAAGTTGTTGCGGCTTGAATCAGGGCAGCGGCCAAAGCAAACCATAACGCTCTAGACTCAAGCTCCTCCAAGAATGTGTGACGCTTTGTGGCGGCGTCTTCCAGGCTCGTGCTCATGTGTTCCTTTCCAGCCCTGCAGGTTGATGTGTACTCCGGATACAATTCTATCTGGCAAACGCTTCCACATCCGGCGTTGCAGAAGACGCGTCCGAATCACCGCCGATTGTACCGGTAGGAGAATAGTGCGCCAAACTTAGGGGTCGTTTGGTGTTCTGCTCCCCCATTTCTGGCGGACGTACCGGTCCTGACGAGCACAGTCTTTGCACGCTTTGTAACAAAGACGGGCCGGGTCCGCTTTCTACGAACCCGGCCCGCGCCAGAAAGTATCGAGGTCATGCTCCCCAACAGAGCCGGCGTGATCAGCCGATCGCCTGCTCCGCCGGCCTGTTAACTACCCAACTACTCTTTTACCTACTCCGAAGGCATGAGATCCGTCAGAGGCGTTCCAGGCAGATCGGTCAACCCGGCGACCATGACAACTTCTCCGGAGCCGGGAGCGCCCACGCCGTTGATGGTAATATAGGCATCGCCAGCGCTATTGAAGTCGATAGAAGTCGGGAAAGACAGATCGCTCAGCACGACTTCCGAGGCGTCGCCCTCCATGATGCGCACGATGGCGCCAGCATTAGGAATCGGCCCCTGTTCAGTGAACTGTCCAAAGCTCACTGCGTACAGGTTGCCGTCCGGTCCCATGCGCAGGTCGGTCAGCATCGTCAACCCCGTGGCGTAGTCTTCTACATTGCCGTCGGCATCAACGGTAACTACCTTGGTCGAACCTGGCACGAAGGGGAAGCCGCCCAGCAACGACACGTAGACGGTGCCGTCGTCACCGAAGGCCACGCCGGTGGGGACCGGGTCCGACTCCATGGCATTGTCCCGGTTCGGATTCGGCAGCGGCCCCGGAATACCGTCGAATACTGCCACAACGGTGACTTCGCCGGTGGCCGGGTCCACAGTCAGGAGATCATTACCGCCTGCGTCGGCTACCCAGAGCAATCCATCCGGCCCAGCCGCGAGTCCGTATGGATGCGTATCGACGAGGGTGCCGTCAGGGTTGTCGATCTCCGCGTCCCAGGTGGTAGCTACCTCATCGACGGTTCCGTCGGCGTTGACACGGGCGACCGCGGCTTCCAGCGGGAGCCTGTCATCGCCGAGTTCACCCAACCATTGGCCGACGGTGACATAGAGTTCGCCGTCCAAAAGGGCGATGCCCGCTCCACCGAGGAAGTCGGAGCCAATAGCGATGGAGGGCAGATTAGCGACAACGGTCTGCTCGCCGTCCGGCGTAATCATGGCCACCTGAGCGGTCTCCCCCATCTTGCCGGGCTCGACTTCGCCGGAATCCGGGCTCATCCAGTCTACGTCGTCTTCACCGCCGGTACCGCCGTCAACTACCCACACGTTGCCGTCTGCATCCACCAGGACGCCCTGCGGACTCGTGAAGCCGGACCCAATGCTCACGATTTCCGGCTCCTGCGGGATCTCGATAATGCCAAGCTGTGACAGCAGGCTGGCCAAGTCCGTGTAGTCCCAACCTTCGGCAATGCGTCCATCCTCCAAGCGAAGAATGTAGGCGCCGCCGACTTCCACGCCGGCCTCTTCCGAACTCATGGTGAAACGCACGGCGGCCCGGTCGCCTTCGACGATAATGTCACTCACGTCGACGGTGAGGTCCGGCATATCGGAGAAAGGCATACCGAGATAGGCGCGCAACGTGTCATAGTCTTCGCTCTCAAACTCCTCAAAAGGAGTATGGTCGACGAAGGTCGGTGTGAACAGGTCCTCGATGTTGTCCAGGTTGTGCTGGTTGTAGACCTCGTCCATTGCACGGGCAACAACCTCTCTGTCTGCTTCCATGGCGCCCGGATCCGGCAACATGCCCATCTGGGTCATCATGCTAAGCTGATCTGCCTCTTCCGAGTACTCCACGATCTTCCCATCTTCGAGACGGGTAATGCCGATAGCTGACCAGACCGCCTTCCCGCCCAGGGCCGAAGCCGTAAACTGAGTTATCACACGGTCACCGTCTGCCATCATGTCATCAATCTGAAATTCGATCGGGGACATCTCTGCGAAGATACCCTCCCATTCGTCCTTCAGCGCTTGCGGATCGGCATAAACTGTATCCTCAGACGCCCAGTGCTCAACGTAATTCGGTGCAACCAGCTCGTCGATTATGTCCAGGTTGCCTTCGTTGATCAGCTCATTGAAGAAGCGCTCAACAGTAGCCTTATTGGCCTCCTCGACGTCGTCCTGTGCATGGGCGATGGGTGTGGCCACGGCCATCAACAGGGCACATATAAGAAGCAAGGCTCCACCCCGACGTGCAATGCGATTTAATTTCCAAACTAACATCAATGTTTCTCCCTTGTATGTAGTACTTATGTTCCCACCCGTCCCGGGAATCGTACTCTCAATGCTGCCATGAACTGCATCATACTGCGACCGGCAACTGCCCTAACCTACCACGATGCGAACTAGTAGGTGCGTTACTACCTCCCTTATCGTCAGGCGACACAACTATCGAGCTTCAATCATTCAAAGAATTCCGCGTGGGGACCGGTAGCAGGATATCTGCGTAGGGAACGATGCAATACACCCATGAAATTGCGGAATGGGGCAGAGTATTCCACTTCTTGCGTACAATGTCAACAGGGATTTAGCGGATTGGGTGGATGGAATCTCGAATGGCCGCGAATCGTATAGCACTACAGCGGGTGGGAGACGGTGGCGGCCATATAATTCACCGACAACCTTCTATGGTGATACAATCCCAAACTACAATGCCGAAATCGGATGGTGGCTGGAAACAAGATACGATCGCGGCGATGCCGTATGGTCTGGATTCTGCCTTTCTGGAACAGACACGCCTTACCGTTGTCATTCCTACCTATAACGAAGCGGACAATGTGCCGGCTATAGCGGATGCGCTGCTGCGACTTCCCCTTACTCGGCTCCAGTTGCTCATCGTGGACGATAACTCGCCCGACGGGACGGGGGCTATCGCCGACGGACTGGCAGAGCGCTACAACTCCGGGGCTGCCGAACGCCCGCGATTTGCCGTCTTGCACCGGCCGGGCAAGGCCGGACTGGGCACGGCATACATCGCGGGCATGCGCCGGGCGCTTCAGGACGGGGCCGAGTACGTGGTTCAAATGGATGCGGATTTCAGCCATTCACCACACTACATTCCGGAAATGCTGGGCGTTATGGTTGCCACGGGGGCAGACGTCGTCATCGGTAGCCGGTATGTGCCCGGCGGTACGCTGGATGAAGGTTGGAGCACCTGGCGGCGTTTCGTGAGCTGGTGGGCAAACCTGTATAGTCGCATGATCCTCAATTTGCGTATTCGCGATATGACCGCCGGGTTCAAGCTCTGGCGAAGAGACGCTCTACTAGGCATCGATTTGAATCGAGTGCGCAGCAACGGATATAGTTTTCAAGTGGAGATGGCGTACCTGTGCGAAAAGCTAGGGTATCGCCTGGTCGAGATTCCCATTCACTTCGAGGATCGCCGCATCGGACAAAGCAAGCTAGACATTCCGGTCAAATTCGAGTCAGCCTGGCGCACATGGCAGATACGCTGGCGCTATCGCGGTCTTCAGCGCATACCCGTTGCTAGCCCTGCCTTGACGACTGACGCAGATCGTCCTCCAAAGCACACGCTCCCTCCAGACCCACGACATGATCGACAGGGGGAAAGCGCGGCAGGGTAAAGCCTGCCTGTCCGCGCCCTATTAGTTATGTCAGGCCTGCTCCGTCGCCATCGCGGCGACCTGCTGTCGCTGCTGATCCTTGTCATCCTGCCGGTGCTTTGGTTTGCGCCGGTTCTGTTTCCCGCGCTTACGGGCAGGACGTTGTTGCCCTACGATAACCTCTATTCCTTCGAGCCATTTCGCAGCATGCAGCCCGGTCTCGTACCACACAACGAGCTGCTGAGCGATCTTGTACTGGAGAATGCTGTCTGGAAACTGCATATTCGACGCACGCTAGCCGAAGGCCAGTTGCCGTTATGGAATCCGAAAATCTTCACGGGTCTGCCCTTTCTCGCCGCCGGGCAAGCAAGCACCTTCTACCCTCTCAGCATCATTTTCTATGTACTGCCGCTAGAACTTGCCTATGGCTGGTTCACCGCGCTCCAGATCGCATTGGCGGGCGTCAACACTTATCTATTGGCACGCGTACTACGACTGCGGCCATTGCCTGCGCTGCTGGGCGGCGTGGTCTTCATGTTCAGCGGCTTCCTAATTGTGAGCGTCGTTTTCACGATGTTTCTCGCCGCTGCCGTGTGGCTGCCGCTGGTGCTCGCCATCATCGAGATCATGGTACGGAAACAGGAAGACAAGGGCGTTGCCGCATACAGCCCAATCCCGTACGTCACAGCCGGCGCCATCGCTATCGGCCTTATGGTGCTGGGGGGCCACCCTGAACTTATCTACTACACCATGCTCGTATCCGGCGCCTTTGCGCTGATTCGACTGATCAGCGCGTGGCGTATCCTGCGAAGAACTGAGGAAGCGAATCAGGCAGCAAAGCGTTTCACCGCGGCCGCGCGCATAGCGGTGCTTGGCGTCTGGTTGTTGGCGATGGCTGTCCTCGGAATTGGGCTGGGGGCAGTCCAGCTTGTGCCCCTGCTGGAGCTGTTGCCACAGAATTTCCGCGCTGGCTCCGTTTCCTATGACCAGGTAGTCGGTTGGGCGTGGCCCTTGCGTCACTTACTTACTTTCGGGTTTCCGGACGTGTTCGGCAATCCGAGCCATCACCGCTGGTACGACATATGGTCCCACATGTGGGTACCTGCTACCGCAAACGCGTTGGGCGAGCCCACAAATACCATCTTCTGGGGCATCAAGAACTACGTGGAAGGCGGCGACTATCTGAGTATTGCCGCCTGGCTGCTGGCTGCGGTTGCCGTAGCGGCAGGATCAATTCGCATCCTCTTCGGGCGAGGAAGGCGAAGTGCAGCGACACATGGCGCGCTTTCCCAACCTGCACCGCGCCCGGTACACCTTTGGTTCTTCGCGGCGCTGGCGCCGGTCTCACTTCTGTTTGCTTTTGGCACGCCGTTCTACGCCATTCTTTTCTATGGACTGCCGGGTTGGGATCAACTCCACAGCCCATTCCGCTGGGTCTTCCCCTTTACTCTGGCCATGGCCGTACTCGCAGCTATGGGGACGCAAGAACTGACGAATGTGCAGTATTGGCGTACGGAGAGCAGAGTGTTCGGCAGGTTGCGGCTTGCGGTCCTCGCCATCGTCAGCACAGTAGCTCTGGCCGGCGCGGCCGCCCTCGTGGTCGTCGCCGCCAGCCTTTTCAACCCAGACCAATTCATCGCTCTTGGCCAGCGCATCGTCGACGGCAGCGACCTCGCGCGAGCCGCCTTTGCGGGCGGGCGAATGTTCTGGAGCTACCAGGTCATGAACCTGTTGCGCTTCGGCGTCTTCTCGTTGCTTGCTGCGGGTCTGCTCTATCTCCTCTACCTTGGAATACGCCGGCGCGATGATGCTCGCAGGATGTCCACCATTCCTTACGCTGCCACTGCCCTGATACTGCTGATTTTTGTCGACCTCTTTGTTGCGCACGGCCGTTTCAATCCCGCCGCGCCCGTCGATCTATCACCGATGAATCCGGAATCAACACCGCCGTCCGTGCGCTTTCTCAACGAGCGAATGCAGGCGGGTGCTGATGGATTGGCTCCCTGGCGATTCACCACGTTCGACGCCCCAGGCGAGAAGACATTCAATGCCAACAGCGGAATGTATTTCGACTGGCAGGATATACGCGGCTATGACTCCACCATCCCGGCGCAGTATGTGGCGTTGATGGAACGGATCGCACCACAATCCGATGAGCTTCTCTACAATAAGATTGCGCCCCTCTACGCACAGCAGGGTGGCGATGTCTACGCTTCCCTCGACAATCCGCTGCTGGACTTGCTCAATGTGCGCTACGTGCTGACTGAGCACTACATTCCCAATCCCAAGTGGCGCGAGATTTATCGGGACGAGTCGATCGGAATTTACGAGAATCAAAATGTATTGCCGCGCGCTTTTGTGGTGCCGGAAGCGCGCGTGGCCCCTGCCGCGGACCAGCCTCTTCTCGAAACTGATCTTGGGCAGACAGTATTCATCGAGGAGCCGCCGGCCGAAGAGCATGCGTTGGCGCCATCGGCTCCGCAAGTCGCAGACGCGAACATCAGCCGGTACACTTCCAACGATGTCTTTGTGGACGTCAATCTCAGCGATCGCGGCTGGTTGATCTTGGCCGACGCCTACTTCCCAGGCTGGAAGGCGTTCATCCGCCCGTTTGGCGCGCCGGAAAACCAAGAACAGGAACTGACCCTCTATCGCGCGGACGGTGCGTTGCGTGCGGTCTATCTGCCGGAGGCCGGCCAATGGACGGTGCGTTTCGTCTACACGCCTATGAGTTTCAAGCTCGGCCTGTACATTAGCTTTCTGTCGGGCATGGCGCTGCTGTTGCTTGTCCTCTATTGGCTATGGGGGCGCTTCTACCGGCCCGAAAGAACCGAAGGCGAGGTGCGCACCGTCGCCAAGAATTCGCTCGTGCCCATGGGCCTCAGCCTGACGAACAAGGCGGTCGATTTCGCGTTTGCCATGCTGTACGTGCGCATCCTGGGTCCCGCAGGCACGGGCAGCTATGCCTTTGTCATCGCATTCTACGGATTCTTTGAGATCATCAGTCGCTATGGGCTGGGAACGCTGCTCACTCGTGACGTGGCCGCGGATAAGAACCAGTCCAGCCGTTATCTGACCAATGTCTTGGGCTTGCGCACGCTGCTCTGGCTCGTCAGCTTGCCGGTAATGGCGCTGGTTGCCTTCGGTTTTTGGGCGGTGGGTCAGGTCACGTTCCTGGACGCAAGCGGCATCGGCCGGCAAGAACTGATCGCGATCGGCATATTTGCTATCTCCATGATATTTGCCAACTGGAGCGACGCCTTCAGCAGCATGTTCCTGGCGTTTGAGAAGATGGAATATCCGGCCGGTCTCGCCAACGCCATGGCCATGCTCAAGGTGTCGCTGGGCGCGCTGGTGCTGCTTCTCGGCTACGGATATGTTGGCCTGGCCGGCACCAGCCTGGTCGTCAACGTACTGGCCCTGATCTGGCTCTACTTCCTCATGCGCGTAACGCTATTCAAACCGGAGTGGAAATGGGATTGGTCGCTTCAACAGCGGATGCTCCGCACCAGCGGTCCCTTGATGATCAATCACTTGTTGGCGACTATCTTCTGGCGCATCGACGTCTGGATTCTGCGCCCGCTGGCCGGCGCATTTAGCGTGGGTCTTTACAGCGTCGGGCTGAAATATCTCGACGGCCTGAACATCATACCCAGCGTCTTCACCATGGCCATTTTCCCGTTAATGAGCCGCTACGCCAAGGGCGAAAGGGAGAGTCTGCGCCGCGCCTATCACATTGCGTTACGACTGCTACTCATCGTCAGCCTGCCCATGGCTGCGGGCGTCACGTTCCTGGCCACGCCACTGGTTTGGTTGGTCGGCGGCGCACAGTATCTGAATATTCCGCTCGAACTTACGGCATTCGGCAAAACCTTGGTCGTGGACGGAGGTTCTAACCTGGCGCTGCAGATTCTGATCTGGAGTATTCCCATCGGCTTCGTCAACAGCGTCACCCAGTACTTGCTGATCTCGGTGAACCAACAACACTTTCTGACGCGGGCATTCTTGATGGGAGTGACATTCAACGTGGTGGGCAATCTGATCGCCATCCCGCGATTTGGTTATGCCGGAGCCGCAGTCGTCACGATTCTCAGCGAATTCAGTTTGCTCTTCCCGTTCTACTACAGTGTACGCCGCAACGTCGGCGCCGTACCGTGGCTGCGTATTGTAGCTCCGCCCGTCGGCGCCACCGGGCTGATGATTCTGGCCACCGTATTGCTCCAGCGGGTTGGGGCAGGCCTATGGTTGGCTGTGACTTTGGGCGCCGTCGTCTATCTATTCGCGCTGGCGCCGCTCGGCGCGTTCCGCGGTGAGGATATGGCATTTGTCTTGCAGAAGCTTCCACTCGGACCTTTCAAGCGCTTTACCGAAAGACGGGCCGGCACCTGATTATTAGCGTCTATCTGTCCCATTGACGGACCGACCCGCTCACACTACACTGGCTTTGCACTGTTGCCGCAACCACCATGGAGAAACGGAATTGATGCCAAGCTCAATGTTGCCCCGCAAGAAAACGAAGATTATTTGCACTATCGGTCCGGCGTCTCGGGAACAGGAAACTCTGGAAGAGATGATGGCGGCGGGTATGAACATCGCACGCATCAACTTCGCGCACGGAGACTTGGCAAGCCACAGACAGACCATCGCCAATGTGCGAGCCGCCGCTGCTGCGCAAGACAAACGTGTGGCAATCATGGGTGACCTGCCGGGACCAAAGATGCGCATCGGAGCGCTGGCAGACGAACCGATTGAACTGGTACGTGGTGACAACTTTGACCTGTGCGTCGACGAAGTACAGGGTTCACGCGAGCGCGCACACATCAACTTCAAAAGACTCCCACAGGTTGTCAAACCGGGCGACCGTATTTTCATTAATGACGGCATGGTGCAGGTAACCGTGCGCGAGATAGACGGGAGATGCGTGCACACGGAGGTGCGCGCCGGCGGAGAACTGCGTTCCCACAAAGGCGTCAATTTCCCCGGCATCGAACTGGGCATCAGCGCGTTCACCGATCGGGATAAGAAGTTCCTGGAGTTCGCAGCAGAACAGGAGTTGGATGCCGTAAGCCAGTCTTTCGTGCAGGACAAGAAAGACATTGTGGCGGTGCGCAATGCCGCACACGCACTGGGCTATCATCCTGCGATTATCGCCAAGATGGAACGCGCCAGCGCCGTCAAGAATCTGGATAGTATCCTGCAAGCCGCCGACGGCATCATGGTAGCCCGCGGTGATTTGGGCGTAGAAGTACCCATCGAAGAGATGGCCATTATTCAGAAGACTATGATCTTTCAGGCCAATCTTATGGGAAAACCGGTGATCACCGCTACGCACATGATGGAGTCCATGACGGTACATCGGCGCCCAACCCGAGCTGAGGCCACGGACGTCGCCAACGCGATTCTAGACGGCACCGACTGCGTAATGCTTTCAGGTGAGACGGCCGTCGGCAAACACCCAATAGATGTTGTGCGAATCATGGCCGACATCGCCCAATATACGGAAGAGAACCGGCCAAGCAATCACGTTGCCGACATGTTGTCAGAGCGAATGTCCGGCGCAGACATTGACCAGGCAGACCTGATTGCCCTGAGTACATATCTGACGGCTGAAAAACTCGAGCCGTGCATCGTGTTCACGCCCACCGTCAGCGGCGAAACCGCCCAGCGCGTGGCGCGTTTCCGGCTGCCCGCCTGGATCGTCGCAACCACCCCTCGTGAGGAAGTCGCGCAGAGGCTGCAGTTCACCTACGGCGTACACCCCGAACACCTGCGCGCTCGTCCAGATTCGTGGCAGGCGTACGCTCGCGAATGGGTCAAACGCTACGGTGTGGAAGGGGACTTAGCGTTACTTACTCGTGGCACTTCGGCGCATCATCGCTTGGGCGCCAACCTACTCGAAATCATCGATCTGAGCACGCCGGACGTCACCCCTCTGTGGTGATGTCCTTCTCGCGGACCAAGCAATAGCCTCGAGGGTCCGCTGAGCGGACCCTCGAGGCTATTGCGATACATCAATCTGTCGGGTAAGGCACGCCAGGCAGGTGATTGCGCAAAACTTACTCCATCGCAACCAGCTCCATCGAGATTGTGCCGCCCGTTGGATCCGTGGACTCTGTTTTCACCATTCCGACCCCCTCCGACAGCCACACTGTCGATTCGGAAGTCATGGCCGGCATCGCGGGTGCGCCAGCCATGTCGGTGGAGAGTTCAAACGTCGTGCTCGTGTCCACTCTGGCAGCGTTGAATGTCCCAGCCGGCGTAGTCACGTCTTCAAAACCGGAGAGCACGTTGTCCGTGACGGCTTTCATATTGATGGCCATACTGAAACCGTCCGACGTCATCTGGCCAGACATAGAGAATTGATTCTGCCAGGTCGTTCCCTCCACCATCTGGTCGGGCAGCGGGAATGTGACACCTGACTTTGCGTCGATAGTGTACTCTATGCCAGGGATATCTAGTCCGCTCAGCCCGAAGTCGGTCGCCAGTAAACCACCCGGCGTACACTGCCACGCCATTTCCGTCGTTACCCCGCCGATAGTCTGGCTGGTGGTGAATGATTCGGGCCCGGTGACAGCAAACGTCATGGTCATCTCTTGCTGATCCGACCCCGACATAGTCATCTGATAGTGATAGACGGCGCCGTCGCGGACCGGATAGTACGGATTACTGCACACGCCCTCAACCGTAGATCCGGTTGCTACCGAGGTATCGTCGGCCGGCGCCGGTGCAGCCTCCTGGGCCCCTACTGTCGCGTCCACGGGTTGTTCCGACTCCTGTGCAGGCTGGACCGACACTGCTTCTTGGGTAGGCTGCTCAGTTGGGGCTTCGGTAGGAGATGCTACTGAATCCTGGGTTGGCGCCTCCGTAGCCGGCGCCTCCTGCACGGGTGCCTCTGTTGACCGAGAACGACACCCTGCCGCGACCGCCAATACGAGCAGGAATATTGCTAAGACAGCCAGACGAGTCTTCCACTCTGATCTACGTTTCATGCTTTCCCTCCAGTTGCAAGTGAATTGCCTGCATCGACACCCAATAGTATACGGCGGGGTCGATGCCAGCCCGAATAAGGACACGGCGACGCGGTACCGCAGCGAGACGTGGGGATGTGTGCTCTAAGTGGGTCATCGCCCTGCCATGGATTGCACCTTGGCTCTTTTCGTAGTACGGTATCCTCCACAGTTCATATCTGGACGTCGCACCGTGGTAATTCGACAATGTCCGCCTAGTCAGACGCTCAATAACATCGTACCAAAATGGGGAATCCACAAATGACTCGAAGATCCATTTACCTTCTGGTATGCAGTTTGCTCGTTCTCTTGATCGCACTGAGTGCTTGCGCTACACCTGCGCCGGCGGGTGACACCGGAGAGACCGGCGCCGCGACTGCACAGGAGACAGAAGCCGGTGCGGCCGGTGAGGAGTCCACTACCCTCGTCGTCGCCATTGCCGAGGACACCGTTTCCTACGACCCGCAGCGCGCGTTTGAGACGCTGCCCACGATCGTTCACAAGGCACTCTATCAGACCTTAGTGACCTTCCCTGACGATTCCGTCGAAAAGGTAATACCGGACCTAGCGGAGTCGTGGGAGATCTCCGAGGACGGCACCGTTTATACCTTCACACTTGCGGACGGTCCCACTTTTTCGAACGGTGATCCCGTCACCGCCGGCGATGTAGTCTTCAGCTTCAACCGCCTCAAGAACCTGGCTGGTAATCCGTCATTCCTGGCGGAAACTATTGCCTCGGTCGAGGCGCCCGACGACAAGACAGTCGTGCTCACGCTGACTCAACCCGATCCTGCGATCTTGGCCAAGCTGGTATTCGATGCCTTCAGTGTCGTCAGCCAGAGTGAGGTAGAGGCACAGGGCGGCAGCGCCGGCGAAGACGCGGCCACCGCGGACAGCGCAGAAGAATGGCTTAATCAGAACTCGGCAGGAAGCGGTCCCTACGTGCTCGAATCGTGGGAACCGACCGTCGAGACCGTGCTGGTGCGAAACGAGAACTATTGGGGCGAACCGCCCGCTATCGACCGAATCATTTTCCGCAATATTGCTGAAGCCGCCACCCAGAAGATCCAGCTTGAGGCCGGAGATATTGATATCGCTATGGACCTTACTGCTGACCAGCTCCCATCCCTGGAGAGCGCCAGCAATGTCACCATCTATCAGGGCCTGAGCGACACGCTGATCTTTCTGAAAGCCAACGAGAACACGGAGGTGGGCGGCGCCTTTGCCGATCCGCTGGTGCAGAAGGCAGTGCGCTATGCGCTGGATTACGAAGGTATCCGCGCCCTGGGCGGCGGTGATTCCGTCAGCCCGGCGTCCATATTGCCGGCCGGTTTCCTGGGCGCCTATGACGCAAATTCAGGCCTGGCTAGGGATGTGGACCAAGCCAAGGCATTGCTAGCCGAAGCAGGATATGGCGATGGGCTGGACGCTGAACTTGCTTATCCTGACTTCACATTCGCCGGCGTCAACTTTGGCACATTCGCCCAGAAAGTTCAGGCCGACCTCAACGAAGCCGGCTTCAACGTAACGTTGGCCCCGGCAGAGGTTGGCGTCGCCCTCGAAGCCTATCGCCAGGGCACCGAACCCTTCGGCCTATGGCTGTGGCTGCCGGACTACCGCGACTCGCTGGACTACGTGGAGTTTCTGCCCGAGGGCGTGGTCGGGCTACGCGCCGGATGGACAAACGAGAACGCTGATGAGACCATCCTTTCGCTACGCGACGCGCTCAAGGTCGAGACAGATGATGACGTACGCGCCGGTATGTTCGGCGAGATGCAAGATTACCTAATGGAGAGTGGGCCGTATGCGCCACTCCTTCAGCCGGGTATTCAGATCGGTCTGAACAGCGATCTACAAGGCTTCGTCTACAACCCGCAATGGCGCGTAGACGTGTCGCTGCTTAGTAAATAAGGCTGAAACCTTGTGGGGACAGATCGGTGACCGGTCTGTCCCCAACATTTTCGTCCCTCCGTTATGCCTCTCTACCAATATATCCTGCGTCGCCTGATTCTCATCGTTCCCTTACTCATCGGCATCAGTCTGATTGCCTTTGCCATTTCCCATGCCGTGCCGTCGGACCCGGTCGCAGCCAACTTAGGACAGAAGGCCATGTCCGACCCGCGCATCGTGGCCGCGTTTGAGGCAGAATGGGGCTTGGACAAACCCATCGCCGAACAGTATTTCGTTTATATGCGCAACCTACTTCACGGTGACCTGGGTCGCTCTATTAAGAGCCGCCGCCCTGTGCTCGAAGACTTGCGCGCCTTCCTACCCGCCACCATGGAACTCGCCACCGTGGCCATCTTCATTGGCGTGTCCATTGGTATGGCTTTGGGTCTCGCATCCGCCATGCGGCGCAATACATGGATCGACCATTCCGCGCGCGTGGCCTCGCTTCTAGGCGTCAGTGTGCCGGTATTTTGGCTGGCGTTGCTCGCCCTCTATGTCTTCTACGCCAAGCTGGGGTGGACGGCAGGTCCAGGACGGCTGGACGTCGGAATGGAGCCGCCACCGCACTTCACAGGTTTCTATACGATCGATTCGGTTTTGGCTGGAGATTGGGCGCTTTTTGGGAATGCAATCTCACACCTGATGCTACCGGCCATCGTACTTGCCAGCTACACCATGGGCCTGATAACGCGCGTGACTCGCTCGGCCATGCTGGAAGTATTGGGGGAAGACTATATGCGTACCGCGCGTTCCAAGGGGCTGAACAACCGAACGCTACTCACGCGGCACGCACTGCGCAACGCGCTGATCCCCGTAGTCACCGTAATCGGATTCTCGTACGGCAGCTTGCTCGCTGGAGCCGTGTTGACAGAAAGCATCTTTGCCTGGCCCGGCATCGGCCAGTATGCCTATCGCGCCTCCACATCGCTCGATTTCCCGGCCATCATGGGCGTCAGTATGCTCATCGCGCTTATCTTCATCTTCACCAATCTGATCGTGGACGTACTCTATTTCGTCCTGGACCCGCGGCTTCGCGCCGGCTAGGTCTATTTTATACATGACCACGATATCATCCGCGGCCAGCGCCACACTGCCCGAACTCCGTAGGCCCGCCGGACGCGCAGCATCGATACGATACTTTCTTCGCCACAATCCCCTTGCGCTCACGGGCATCGTGCTCTTCCTGGCCTGGGTCATCATGAGCTTGTTGGCGCCGCATATTGCTCCATTTGACCCCATGGAACAGCACATCTCGGATCGCCTGCAGCCGCCCAATACGACCTATTGGTTTGGCACAGATCAACTGGGACGTGACATTCTGAGCCGCGTACTGTATGGGGGTAGACTATCGCTGCCGGCGGGCGTACTCGTCATCGTCGTGGCTGGCGTGATCGGAACCCTACTGGGCGGGCTCTCAGGCTTCTTGGGAGGATGGTTCGACGAGTCCGTGATGCGCCTAACCGAAGTGTTCATGGCTTTCCCTACCATTATTCTGGCCATGGCCGTGGCCGCTGCGTTGGGACCCAGCCTGGCCAACGCCATCGTCGCTATGGTCGTCGTCTGGTGGCCCAACTATGCACGCGTCGTGCGGTCACTCGTCATCGGCGTGAAATCACAGGAGTACGTCGAGGCAGCCTACTCCATCGGTGCGCCACGAAGCAGAGTCCTTGGCCGAACCGTATTGCCGAACTGCTTGGCGCCGGCCGTGGTCCTGGCCACAATTGATCTGGGCAACGCCATCCTCGTTTTCGCCGGCCTTAGCTTTCTCGGCCTGGGACCGGAGCCATCCACGCCGGAATGGGGCCGTATGATCGCCGACGGCATCGAGTATTTTGACCAATGGTGGTTGGCGGCCTTTGCCGGTCTGGCAATCTTCACGGTCGTCATTGCGTTCAATTTCGTAGGAGATGGAATCCGCGACGCGCTGGACCCGCGATTGCGCAAGAATATCTAGGCACTGCTGGCGCCACAGGCGACAGAACGTCGTTGCCAATCGGTTGGACAGACTGAGTAACGGTAGATGAATGTCGCTGGCGCTCCCCAGACTTGGGGTCGACATGGACACGGTTCGGCCGGCCCTTATTCACTATCAAGATGCATTCGCGGTGATCGTATGCCGCGACCCGGAGAACATAATGATTAACTACGAAAAACGTTTGCAGTCCGTACAATCTGCCATGGCTAGGGCGAATATCGACATAATCTTCCTAAACGTATCGGGAAATCTCACCTATCTCACCGGGATCGAGCGCGAGGAACCCAACTATGGGAATACCATGTACCCGGGTGAGTGGTTGACCGGCGCCTGGGTGCCCAAATTTGGACAACCGATCCTCACGCTGCCGCGCATGATGGCCGAATTCCATATGGGCAGCGTGACCGGCTATGATGTCCGTGTGCTGCCCGATGCCGGGGATCCCCTGCAAATGGTGGCTTCGGTGCTTGACAGCCTAAAGATCGGCTCCGGCGCAGCTGTGGCCGTCGAAGACCGCGCGTGGGCCGAGTTTGTTCTCAATCTGCGATCCGTCTTGCCGGACGCAACCCTCAGCCTTGCATCCGCCATACTGGCGCCGCTGCGACGCATTAAAGACGAAGATGAGATCGCCGTTATGCGCAAAGCGGGTGAAATCACCGAGGCAGCGTATGTGGCCACACTTGCCCGGTTGCGCCACGGTATGACTAACCTGGATCTGATTGCCGAGGTCAACTATCAATTGCAGAAGAACGGTGCGCGGACCAACTCATTCGTGACATCTTTCTACAACATGGGTGTGGATTATCCGTTTGACTTCACCAATCGCGAAGCGGTTCTCCATGTGCCACTGGAGCCGCCCGTCTCCATCTCCTTTGACTTTGGCGCGGTCTATGGAGGATATTGCTATGACTACGGTCGCTCGGTGTTTTTCGGCGAACCGGACGCCGAATATCGACGCGTGTATCAACTCGTAATCGATTCCCAGGCAGCCGGCATTGCTGCGTTGCGCGCTGGAAACACCTGTGAACAAGCGGACGCCGCAGCCCGGGCTGTGATCCAGAAGAGCGGATTTGGTGATGCGTTCCGTCATCGGCTGGGGCACGGGATCGGCATCGATGTACACGAGGCGCCCTTTCTCACCGCGGGCGACACGACAGAACTGGCGACCGGCATGTGCTTCACTGCTGAACCGAGCATATTTATCCCGCGGCGGCTAGGAGCACGTGTCGAGGATGTTGTCGTGGTTCGCGAAGAGGGCGGCGAAGCCCTCACCAACAACTACAAGGACCTCCACGTCGTCGAATAAGTGCGAACCAGGTTACCTTTGCGCTCCAAAGTCAAACAGTGAACCGGTTCGCATTAGCATAGTGTCAAGTCTTGAACAATGCCTAACGTAGCTAGTTCGATTGCCGACCAAAAGCAGGGGCGTGTTAAGCCGAGTGAAGCATCTCTGGCCCCTAACGAGGCGCGCCAGCCATGAACGACAGGTCCGAACAGAGGTCACCATGCATTTCGATGCGCTGACACTTGCCTGCGTAGCCGACGAACTGCGCGCCACAATTCTCGAAGGGCGCGTGCAGCAGGTACTACTCACAGACGCCGATACGATTGGAATGGAATTATACGCGCAGCGCGAACGCCAATACCTGCTTCTCTCTGCGGCAACGGGATCCAGCCGCGTGCAACTCTCCTCCTCGAAGCTACGGCGCGGCGCGCAGCAGGAGACGCCGCTGCTCCTCCTTTTGCGTAAATATGTACGCGGCGCCGCCTTGATCGACATAATGCAACCTGATGCGGCAGAAAGAGTACTTCTCCTACGCTTCGATCACCCCGAACAGGGCGAAACCAAACTCGTCGCCGAACCCATGGGACGAATGGGCAATGTGCTATTGCTGGACGGCGACGACACCATCCTCGGCACTCTGCGTCGTGCGCCGAAAGGCGGCAGCGCTGGGCGGAGCCTGAGACCGGGGCAGACCTACGGCCCTCCGGCGCCGCAGGAGAAGCTTCCACCCCTCGATGACGGCCGTGACGGCTACTACGAACAGTTGGCAGCGGTCACTGCCCAGGATGGCGCTCTGTGGAAAGCCATTATCGCTTTCGTGGCCGGCGTTAGTCCCACACAGGCGCGCGAGCTTGCCTTCCGCGCCACCGGCAACGCCGAATCGGCGGCGCGCGACGCGGAACCACTGGCCATCATCCATGCGCTTCAGGAGCTGTGGTCACCTGTGAAGGAAGGCGGTTGGTTGCCCGGCAATGTTGTCGAGGCGGAAGCCGTAGTTGCTTTCAGTCCCTATCCTATTGGCTATCGACGCGGCTTTGTCGCGACTAGTTCGATAAGTGCGGCCCTGGAGCGCTTCTATGCGGCGCAACGCGTAGCCGACCAGGAGAACAGCGAAGACACTCCTGACGAGTATGCGGCCGCGAGGGAAGCGGCGGCCGCGCAACTACGTCAGGCACGCCGTCGCATTGGTCGCCAGCTTGAGGCGCTTGCGGCAGACGAACCGGAACCCGGCGAACCTGAGTCGCTGCGCACGCAGGCCGAATGGCTACTGGCGTTGGGGCACACGGTACGGCCGGGTCAGACCACTCTCGAAGTTGATGTGAACGGCGACGGCAGCGAGATGTTACAGATTGCGCTGGATAAGCGGCGTACGCCCATTGTGCAGGCACAGCAACTGTTCAGCCGCGCCGCAAAGCTGGAAAGAGCCGCGAGCATCATCCCGCGCCGCCGCACCAAACTCAGACGGGACCTCTTGTTTTTGGACCAGCTGGAGATAGACCTGTCCATGGCCGAGAATCGGCCGGAGATAGCGGCCGTAGAAGAGGAAGTACGTGCCGCTGGTCTCGTACGGAAGAATGCCGGCGCCAAACGCGACAAGACGCCGCCGCCAAACAAGAACGTCCGCCGATTCACCAGTCCAGGCGGCTTCGAAATCCTCGCGGGCCGCAACGCACGCCAAAACGAGACAATTACCTTCGGCCTGTCGCATCCTCAGGACCTGTGGCTGCACGCCCGCGGCGTCCCTGGTTCACATGTCGTGTTGCGGAATCGCGGCGCAGCCGTTAGTGAGGACGATATCCTCACAGCTGCACAGGTCGCAGCATACTACTCGAAGGCACGGGGGGAACGGTCCGCGCCCGTGATCGTGACCGAACGTCGTCACGTGCGACGTGTGCCACGCGGACATACCGGTCAGGTCCTCGTCCGCAACGAACGTAACGTCCAAGTTAGTGCAACCATGCCGCAAGACAAAGCAGAGGACTAATGGTCCGTATTTCCTGACCGAGCTTAACGCCTCAACCCATCTGCGATTACCTGCTTGTATACTTCGATACGCTGGCGTCGTAGCGGACGCTTATGGCCAACCAACCATTTGGCGCGCTCCAACCAGAGTTGCCAGCGATACTCCAACAGTAGATAACGCCGCAACAGTTCAGACCAGAAGCGTCCAAAGTACTTCTCGTAGTAGCGTACTTTGCTCGAGTTGAAGTGGATATGGCGTGCCGCTACCGCCTGTTCGCTACTGCGACCCTCATAGTGCACGACGACGGCTTTCGGCGCGTATACAATGCGCCATCCAGCATCCTTGACACGATGGCAGAGGTCCAGCTCTTCGCTGTACATAAAAAAGCTCTCGTCAAAAGGACCCCTATATTCAGGTGAGCGCACCAGCTCTAGCGCGCTGCGGCGCGCCAGCACGGCCGCCCCGGTCAACCAGTCCACATCGTGTGTGAAGTCGCTGGGCCAATCCTCCATATATAACCGGCGCGCCCACGGGTTGCGGGGCCACGTGCGGCCAAACCAGGTGCTCTCGAGAAACCCCGTCAGGCGCGTGGGAAAAGTACGTCTGTTGTTCTGCCACAGCCCATCCGCGTAGCGAAGTTGCGGTCCCACGATGGCGATCGTCTCATCTTCCGCAATGGCGGTGTATAGCGCGTACAGGCTGTCCCTGCCTGTACTCGAAGGCAGCAGCTCGGTATCCGGGTTTAGAAAATAAACGAAGCGACCGGAGCTGGCAGCATACCCTGCGTTGTTACCGCCCGTGAAGCCGAGATTCCTTTCGCTTGCAATCAGCCGCACCCAAGGAAATCGGGCAGACAGGAGGTCCACGGTCGCGTCGTCGCTACCGTTATCCACGACGATGACTTCCAGCAGAGCCGGTGAACTTGCCGGGCCAAATGCACGGTGCGTCGCCACTTCAACGGCCGCGGCCCGGCTGGCATTCTCGATTGATTGCAGGCAGGCGCGTAGGAGGTCCCAGACGTTCCAGCTGACAATCACGATGGACAGATCGATTGAATGATCGATGGAGTAGCGACTAGAGGAACCTTCGGTTGCGGAGGCTTCAGCGTCCATCAGTAAGTGCGCTGTACCACAAAGTCACACAAGGCGAGCAGGCTCGTCCGGTATACGCTGTGTGGGAAGGAGGCCAACTCCATTTTGGCGCGTTCGAGATAGCTTACTGCATCTGCACGCGCCGCGTCGATGGCTGAACTAGCCTTTACGTCCGCCGCCACCTGGGCCACCAACCAGCGCCAGGTCTGGGGGTCATCGTCTGCCTGCTCATATGCCGTCTCCAAGCGTCCTAAAAACGATTCCGCTTTGGGCATCGTCCGCAGATAGTGGAAGAAGGGAAGGGTCAACGTACCCTGCAACAGATCGCTGCCCGCCGGTTTGCCGAGACTGGTCTCATTTCCGGTGAAGTCGAGCATGTCGTCGACAATCTGAAACGCAATCCCCAGATTGTGACCATAGCTCCAAAGGTGTCGGACATCATGATCAGAAAGGCCGGTCAAGACGCCTGCAGACTCCGCTGCAGCGCGGAAAAGGCTGGCCGTTTTGGCCTCAATGCGCTCGTAGTATTCGGCAACGTCTTGTTGGAAATGATGCCGGGACCATAACTGCCGTAGTTCTCCATTGACAATCACGTCGAGTGTGTCACTGAAGATCCGAATCACACGCGGGTTGTCCGTTTCCGCAGCAAAGTAGGCAGCGCGTGCAAACATGAAATCGCCGGCCAACACGGTCGCACCACGGTTCCATTTAGCGTTAAGCGTAGGCGCACCTCGGCGCAACAGCGCGCCGTCGATGACATCATCGTGCACGAGCGTCGACGTATGCAGCATCTCTACCGAAGCGGCCAATGAAATGACGTGGTCGTTGGTGACCGGCTTACCGTTTCCGGGTTCGCCGAGATGGGCGGCCAACAAAGCGACGGCTGGGCGAAGACGCTTTCCGCCGCTACCGATTAAGTCGACAAAGGCATTGGCCAGCGGCGTAAAGAGCGACGAATCCACCGACTTCATTTTTGCTTCGACCAGCGCGAGGGCCGGACGCACAGGATCCAATATGGCGTCTATGCCGGCAGCAGGCGTCGCTGCGATGGCCGCCTCCCTATCCGAATGATTGCCATTCAAAGATACGAGGCTATCTCTCGGGGTTCGCTCGCGCCATGACATCTGTTTGACCGCCACTCGACTTCTCCAGTCCGAAAAACTGTATCGCCAGCGCAGTGCTTTCAGCGGCGATCTCGTCCACATTCGCCCCGTAGATTTCGGCTAGTCGTTCGCACACAATCCGTACATACGACGGCTCATTGCGCTTGCTCCGGTATGGGTGGGGTGACAGATAGGGTGCGTCCGTCTCGAGCATTAACCGGTCGCGACGCAAGTACGGGACCAGCTCGCGCAACGCCTCTGCATTCTTGTAGGTAACCGGACCGCCCAAACTGACCACGAACCCCCACTCATAGGCTGCCTCGGCCATGGCCGCGTCCCCACTGAAGGCATGTAGCACGCCTGCGTATGGTCGCGCCGCCAACGCCGAGACTCGAAACTCTTCGCCCTGTACCCATCTGCTCAGTTCTTCGGCCATGTCTTCATTCGAATCCCTGCTGTGAATGATGACAGGCAAACCGAGTTCGGCCGCCAGCGCCAATTGCGCACGGAGGGCCGCTTTCTGTTGCTCCGGCGCGACCGTATCCCAATGGTAGTCGAGACCGATTTCACCAATGGCCACGACCTTTGGATTAGCGGCGAGCGCACGGAGTTCTGTCACGGTGTGGGAATCGAATTCTGCACTGCTGGTAGGATGTACACCTACAGCAGCATAGACCTCACGGTAGGTCTCCGCCAGTGCAATTGCCTGACGGCTGTGAACCAGGTCAATGCCGGGATTCACAATGATGTGTACATCGGCCGCACGAGCCCGCTCTACGACATCCTCTCGATCATCATCGAACTGTTCCAGATCAAGGTGACAATGGCTATCAATCAACAACGTTTTTGAATCCCCTATAGCCGCAGCTTTCGCATGCAAAGTCGAATGCTACACGCGTACGAAAGCGGCCTCATTTCCGTCTTACGTACAGTTTGTTCTTTTTATCACGAATACACACATCGCTCAGTAGGGTTGCTTTCTAAGTGAGCGACTATGCGATACCTGCAAGCTTCTGGCCATCGGCAAGGATCGCTTGAACTGCGGACTCATCGGTCGTCTCCGTATAGACACGGATAAGCGGCTCTGTGCCGGAGAAACGGACGAGTAACCATCCGCCGTCGTCCATAACGAACTTGTAACCGTCCGTGGTCAGCTTATCGATTACACGATGCCCGCCTAGCTTCAACCCTTCCGGCCGCACGGCGTCCAAAAGAGCCTTTGCCTGCATTTTCATCTCGTCACCTGCGAGCCGGGTATCGACGCGGTCGTAGTAATGAGCGCCAACCTTTTCGAACAGCGCGTCCAGTAACTGGGTCGGCGTTTTTCCGGTCCGAACCATCAGGTCCAAGAGATAGAGATTGGCCAGCATACCGTCGCGTTCGGGGACATGCCCACGAAATGCATATCCGCCGCTCTCCTCACCGCCGATCATGGCGTCGTGCTCCATCATGGCGGGGGCAACATACTTGTACCCTACGCCAGTGTGTATAACGGGTACACCGTACAACTCGCCCAGCTTGTCCAACATGGAAGTCGTGCTCAGCGTCTTTACGATGGCCCCCCGTTCGTGCCGAACCTCGAGCAGATAGTAAGCCAGAAGTCCATAGACGCGTAGTTGATCGACAAATTCCCCCTTCTCGTCACCGAAACCGCAACGGTCCGCATCGCCATCCAAAATGCAAATAGCGTCCGCATGGACGCGCTTTCCTGCAGCCAGACCCGCGTCCACGTTGGGTGGAATGGGCTCCGGCCGCTCCATATTGGGAAAAAGCGGATTTCGTTCGGCGTGAATCTCGATGATTTCTGTGTCACCGCCGCCAAGTATCTCGCTGAGCCAGCCTGCGCCGTTGCCCCACATGTTGTCGACAACCACCTTCAGTCCGGCCCGTTTGATGGGTTCTACGTCGATAAGGCTGGATAGATGCACCATGTACGCAGGCTTGGGATCAAAGTATTCAATCGCACCGCGATCCATGGCTTCAGCGAAATCGCTGCGCAGGATGGCGTTTGAATCGTCCGCAGATGGGATACGCGCCTCAATCGCGGCCAGGCCGTCAGGGGCGACGGCTCCGCCATGTTCGTCGCGTACCTTGAAGCCATTGTCCGCTGGTGGATTGTGGCTCGCCGTGATGTTGACGGCGCCCAATGCGCTGTTCGCAACGACGCTGTAGCTAATAACAGGCGTAGGCGTGGCCTTCGGCGTCAAGAGCACGTGAAATCCGTTACCTGCCAGAACCTCCGAGACAGCCGCAGCGAAGTCTTCGGAAATGAACCGCCGATCGTGGCCCACGACGATCGTGCCGTGCAAGCCGCGATCCTTCAAATAGGAAGCAAACCCTTGGGCGCAGCGACGTACGTTTGCGAATGTATAATCTTCGGCTACGCGACCGCGCCAACCGTCTGTTCCAAATCGAATGACATTCACCGGTTCGCCCCTTGTTGAGTATTGGTGCACAATCGACTTCGCACGAGAACGGGCCTGGGTCCCACTGCTCGCCCAGAAGTGCATTAGTGGAGTGCGTGCATAATAGCAGCGATTTCGGTCTATGAAAAAGATCCGGCCCAAAAAGAGGCGCTTACTGCGCCGGTCTGACGTACCTGGCAACTGCACGTCTATTCCGCAGCTTCTGTATTACGCCAGCAGCATCCGGCGCAACCGGTTTGGACCACGGCAAATAGAAACATCGAAATGGAAGAATAGAAGTTCAATACTGCAGCAAAGCGGGGCAGGTAAATCCGATCCTGTTGAGCATGCGAGTC
>JBJYXA010000362.1:0-7088 GCA_046259705.1 Caldilineaceae bacterium | reverse complement strand
TGCTCAATTACGAGGGCGAGAAGGCCGAGTTCGAACTGCCCACCACCGTCTATCGCATCGACGCGCAAAGCGGTGAATGCGCGGCCATGATCACGGAGATGGAACGTCCCAACGGCATCTGTTTTTCACCCGACGAATCATTGCTGTATGTCTCTGATACTGGAGCCGCGCAGGATGAAGATGGCCCGCCTAACATCCGAGTCTATGACATGGTTGACGCCAAGATGCCAGCCAACGGCCGCGTCTTCGTGAACATGAGACCGGGCGGTGCGGACGGGATCCGCACGGACAGGGACAGCAACCTCTGGGTCGCGGCCGGCTGGGCGGGCGACGGTTTCGACGGCGCCCATTGCTACGCGCCCGACGGCGCGTTGATCGGAAAGATTCACTTGCCGGAGCCCTGTTCAAACCTCTGTTTCGGCGGCGTGAAGAAGAATCGCCTCTTCATGACTGCCGGCCAGTCAGTATATGCTATCTATGTGGAGGCCGTTGGCGCACAGGTTCCTTGAGCGGAACGCGACCAAGCAACACTGTCTGGCCTCGTGACAAACGAAGCGTAGTTTGTATCAAAATAAGAGAACGCGGCCCTGAGTAGCCACAGAACCAGGCTCGTGAACGCAAGCCAACCCAGTTTCGGCGTACAAGGGAAATCAGCCGAGGAGTATCGCCCGTGAAGAACGTACTTGTCACCGGGGCCAGCGGCGGAATCGGTTCGGCAATAGCGCTGGCCCTGGCCGAGCCAGGCTGGACCCTAGCGCTCCATTATCGCAGTGACTTGAGCGCGGTCAGCCGGTTGGCGGAAGCCGTCAACGGGGCAGGCGCTCGTGCTTACATCGTACAGGCGGATCTGGCCACGCCCGGCGGCGCGTCCAGTCTCGGAGCGGCCGTGCGCACCGATGTGGGGCCGGTCGACATACTCGTCAACAATGCCGGCGACTGGGTGGAGAAGCCGCTCTTGGAGACCAACGATCAAGAGTGGGACCGAATGATCAATACAGATCTGCGCTCCACGTACGAGTTGACCCGTAGCCTGGCGCCGAGTATGGTGGAACGCAATTGGGGTCGCATTGTGAATATTAGTTCCATTGCCAGTTTGAACTATGTGCCCGGCGAGGGGCTGTATGGTATCGCCAAGGCGGGCATCAATATGCTCACCAAGACGCTGGGCGTGGAGCTGGCGCGCAGCGGCGTCACCGCCAATGCCGTGGCGCCGGGATGGACGCTTCCCGCGTTCGAGGATTTTCCTCTGGCAGCGGATTACCCGCAGTGCCAAGACGCGCCGGATGGTCGTCCGGGCCATGCCCGAGAGGTGGCCTCGTTGGTGCGTTACCTCGTTTCTGAGGACGCCGGGCATATAACGGGTCAGATCTTTCCTATCGACGGCGGGCTTTCCGTCACGATGGCTAAGGGCCGCTAACTTCTTTTTCCGACGGCCAGCTCCGTTCAAGATTTCCGAGCGCGAGAATGGAGGGCGCGCCCAATGGCTGCAGATTCCCCACGAATGACCCAATATGAGCGTATAGTTTCCGTTTTCGAAGGCAGGCGGCCTGACCGCTATCCGTTCGTTGGCAGGCTGGAACTGTGGCAGAGCGGCCTGCTGCGCAGAGCGAAAATGCCTGACCAGTACCGCAGCATGGATCTGACTGACATACACCGCGACGTCGGCTTTGGCCGGCATCGCATGCAAGGGGCCTTTCAGCTCCGCCTCAACGGCGTGGAGATGGTCATCTATTTCGACGGCGCGGAGATCCATCGCGAAGTAAATCCTATCGTAGACAGGTTCCCGGACCTGCGCTCCATGACGCCCGAGCGAACGGGCAAGACCTTGGTGGAGTTCCACACGCCCGTGGGAACGGCCACAGTCGAGTACACGGCACTGGAAGAAATGTTGGCTACCGGCGCGCGGGCATACATGACCAAGCATCCCATTACCCGCGACGATGATTACCCCATCATCCAGTACATCGTCGAACGCACGGAGTTCATCCCGGATTTCGAGACGATTGTGGCTACACAGCAGGAGTACGGCGGCGACGGTTTCGTCGTGCCGTCGCTCGAACGGATCGGATTTCAGCAACTGCTCATCGACTATCTGGACACGGGAGAATTCTTCTTTGCACTGCATGACCATCCCCAACAGATAACCACGCTCATGGCCCTGTTGGACGAGCGAGTCGAGCGTGAGGTGGAAGCCCTTGCAGAACTGGATGCACCCTACGTGGAGCTGGGCGACAACGTGGACGGTATGATGACGAACCCGCGCCTCTTCGAGCAGTATAGTATGAATCCGTACCTGCGGCTCAGCGACATTGCTCATGGTCAGGGCAAGAAGATCGGCAGTCACATGGACGGCAACCTGAAGCCCATCGTTCCGCAGATCGCAGCATGCGGCCTGGACGTGATCGAGTCCTTCTCACCCTACCCACTGACGCCGTTGACGGTGCAGGAGGCGATGGACGCCTGGGGCGACAAACCGATCATCTGGGGCGGCATCCCGTGCCCCTTACTGGAAGCGCAATCGCCTCTATCTGAAATGGAAGACTATGTGTACGGCCTGCTCGACATGCTGGACGGGCGCCCCATGATTTTCAATGTCGTCGATATGGTGCTGCCCATCAACGAGATCGAGCGCATACGACGTATCGCCGAAATACTGGAGGAATACGAGCTATGACCGCCTCAGCCAAAGTCGTGGACGTCGAACGAATACTGCTGGTCATCCCATTTCATGAACGCATTCGGCGCGAAATGCAGCGGGCGCGCATTGATACGTGGTCCGAGGTCGAGGTGATTCGCGTGGTCACCGACGTCGGCGTCGTAGGCTACGGTGAGACCATCCAGAACTATACTTGGGGACAGGTCCCGGACACTGATATCGCCATCGGTCGCTCACCGTTCGAGTTGATGTGGGATGACAATCTTGGGGCGGGGCTGCAGATGGCGCTCTTCGATGCCGCGGGCCAGCTGGCCGGCGTGCCAGTCTACCGGCTGCTGGGACAGAAGGTGCGCGACTGGTGTCCCATCTCTTTCTGGGACCACGATATGTCGCCCGAACTGTACGAGGCGGAGGCAAAGATCGCCGTCGGTCTCGGCTACACTTCATTCAAGATCAAGACGCGGCCATGGCACGACGTCTATGAGACCGTCAAGCGCATCAGTGAGGCGACGCCGGACTATTTCCACATCGACTCGGACTGGAACGATTTTCTCATCAACGTGGCCAGCGCAGTGCCGGTGTTGCGCGAGCTGGAAACAGATTTCCCTAAGATTAGCATATTCGAAGGACCGATTCGCGCCACGGACTTGCCGGGCAATCGCTTGCTGCGGGAGAAGATTCGAACGCCCATCGCACACCATTACGGTAGCGTACCGCCCGGCGCTGCCATCGCCGAAGGATACTGCGACGGATTTGTCATGGCGGGCGGCGTCTCCAAGATCGTGACCGGCGGCGCGGCCTGCGCCACGGCCAATATGCCTTTCTTTCTTCAGATGGTAGGCACCGGTCTGACGACGGCCATGATGCTGCATTTGGGCGCGACGTTGTCGCACGCGCAGTGGCCAGCCATCACCTGCCACGAACTCTACGAGCATCCGCTCATCGAGCGACGTTTCGACGTGACAGGCGGATATGCCAAGGCGCCGGAAGAACCCGGCCTCGGCGTGAAGCCGGATGAAGATGCCCTCGAACGTTATCGCGTGGACAAAGCCGACTTTTCGTTGCCGCGCAAGATCGTTCGCTACAGCCGGCCAAACGGTGTGGAGGTGTACTTCGCCGACGATTCGTTCTCTAGATCAGTCATGTGGAATTACTTCTCTACGGGGAACCAGCCGCTGTACGAGCGAGGCGTCTTTACCGAACTCCTCTTCGACGACGGAACGCAGGAGTTTGCCGATCTGTATGCGCGCGCTAAGCATGCGCCGGTTTTGCGACGGAGCGGCGAATAGCGCAACCGCTGGACTACGGATGGGCCGTCTTTGCGGAGACTCTTTCCACAAATCGGGCGCCATCTACGATGACCCGGCGGTGGACGCCGCGGCCAATGATTTCCAGGCCATCGGTCGCACTCACCTCGAAAGTGATCACGCGCCCGTCCACCTCGATGACCGTGGCGGTTGCGCTTACGCTCATTTGTAGCGGGGTGCCCGCAAGATGGTGCACTTCCAAATAGATCCCAACCGATGTCAGGCCGTCCGGCAACGCAGGCGCCAGTGCGTCTACCGCAGCTTCCTCCATCAGCGCAATCATTGCCGGTGTGGCGAAGACCTCGACCGTCCCGCTCCCCATTGAGGTCGCCAGATCCGCACTGCCCACGATACGCGAGGATGTGCCGGAAAGTCCGGCTGCGATTGTCGAACTCATGATTAGCCTCTCTGGTTGCATCTCGTCCTCGGGTTCAGTGTATCAGATTCGGCCACTTCACCAATTCCGACCAGACTACGATCGGTGCTAGACTATGTTTACGATAGACAACTTTTCTAGGCGCAACCGGCGTGACGTCTGTTCTCATCCCTCGAGGTTGCCGTCGCAGTAGGTCGACCGGACCGTTCGCTAGCCTCCGGCCAAGCAAACTTTCTTTCTATCCCATCCTGCAAGTTGTGAGGAAAACGCACCATGCGAGAAAACAAGATTCGTAAGTTGCTCAATGAGGGCAAACCAACCCTGGGTACTCACGTTCATTCCACATGGCCCTCAGTGATCGAAGCCGTCGGTCATACGGGCATGTTTGATTACGTGGAGTTCGTGGCCGAATATGTCCCCTATGACATGCGCGACCTGGACAACCTCTGCCGCGCCGCCGAGCTATATGACCTGGGTATGATGATCAAGCTCGACTGGACGGCAAATCAGCTATTCGCACAGCGTGCGTTCGGTTCCGGTTTCGGCAGCGTGCTCTTCGCCGATGCGCATAACGTGGAGGAGGCCAAGCAGTGCATAGTTTCTGTACGTCCGGACACGCCGGAGGACGGGGGTCAGTTCGGCGTCGGCATGCGCCGTAGCTCCTACATGGGTTATGGAGGTTCGCCCGAATACGTCCAGGCTATCCGCGATATTGTCGTCGTCCTGATGATCGAGAAGAAGGGCGCGGTGGATGAGTTGGAAGAGATTCTGGCGTTGCCGGGCCTCGACATGGTGCAGTGGGGTCCATCGGACTACAGTGTAAGCGTCGGACTAGCCGGCAAGAAGGGCGACCCGTCCATCAAAGCCGCCGAGACGCGCGTCATCGAGACCTCGCTGAAGATGGGCATCCATCCTCGCATCGAGATCGGGACGCCGGACCAGGCGCGCTACTACCTGGACATGGGTGTGCGCCATTTCTGCATGAACACGGACCTGGTGATCCTGTTCAACTGGTGGAAGGAAAACGGAGACGAGATGCGAAAGGCGCTGGAGGGCTCCTAATTCCGCACAAAGCTAATCATGAACCTCCGGTCGAACGCCGGAGGTTTTCTTTTCTGCGCCGGGGGAAGAAGCAGCAGGATCAGAACAGGGCTTTCGTGATGGTCTACTGAAATGGTGAATTCCGCTATCTGTCCATAGAGAGGAGGGCGAAATGCCGATCATCACAGTGTCGCGTGAGCTAGGTTCGCTGGGGACCCGCATCGCAGAGGGCGTTGCGCAAAGAATCGGTGCGGCCTGCGTCGATAAAGAAGTATTAGCCGAAATGGCGCGTCAAGCTGATGTGCAGGTTGAGGAGATAGTGGAGGACGAAGAGAGATTGTTGTCCAGGCCCGTGGTCGTGAGCGAAGAAATGCGCGCCCTTTTTGCACATCGTCAAGGCAAGGGCCGCAGTGGCCTGAGTGAGGAAAACTATATCGAACGTATGTCGGCCGCCGTAGAGGCGCTAGGGCAGGGTGGGAATATCGTCTTTGTGGGACGCGGTGTGCAAATGATCCTTGCTGGGCGGCCTGGAATCCTGCACACGCACATCTACGCGCCGCCAAAGATACGCGCGGCCCGCGTTCAGGCCGCGCGCAACCTGAGCGATCCGGTAAGCGCATTACAAATCGTGCAGCGGGCTGACGAACGCCGCCGGAACTGGTTCCGGCGCTTCTTCACGGGCGCAAACTGGAAGGATCCTCGCTACTATCACCTAATGATCAACACGGGTCGACTCGGTGTGGACACCGCGGTCGACCTGATCGTGGTGGCGGCGGAGTCACCCTCGCCCTAGCGTTGCTGGCTGCGCGATCTTACGCGGATAAGGACGCTGCCAACCTTCCCGGCCAAATATGGGATCGCCCGACTTATCCACGGTGTAGACGCGCCTTTCCGCTACTGAATCCAGAACGGAGCGCATGATCTCAGTAGTAAGCGCTGCATCCAAACGTAACAGCACTTCGCGCGCCGCTGGATTCCGGATCAGGTTCTTCTGTTCCTGGGGATCGGCTTCCAAGTCGAAAAGCAGGTGCTCTCCTGTCGAGTACTTGCACAGCTTCCATTTTCCGTCGAACGCCATCCAGCCGCCGGCCACCATGCCGAAATAGATCTCGCGTCCCCGGTCATCTCCCAGCCCCAACCGCGGTAACGGCATGGAGTCAAACCACTCCGGCACTTCGCAACCGCCCAGCCGCAAGATCGTGGCGGTGACGTCGCCCAAACCGACCACGTCCCTGTGCACCTGTGCGGTCCCGCCGCCGGCGGGGCGCACGATGAGGGGGACGTGCGTCGAACTCTCATAAAACTGCCCTTTGCCGATGAGGTTATGGTCGCCCAGATAGTCTCCGTGGTCGCTGGCAAAGATGATGACCGTATTGTCCATCAGCCCCTTTTTCCGCAGCGAAGCCAGTATCTTACCTACTTCAACATCGATCTGCAGGACGGAAGCCGCGTAGTGCGCGCGTATCTTCCGCTTGTGTTCGTCCGTGAACTCGGTATAGTCGACGCCGTTCCAGGGACGCAGATTGCCTTCAATGTTCTCTTGTCGCAGCAGAGGTGTATCCCCCTCGACCTCTGGGATGGCCGGTGGCATTTTGCCTGCGTCGATCTGGTCGAGGAACTCCTGGCATGGATCGTACGGGCAATGCGGGCCGGGAAAACCCACCATCATGGCAAAAGGTCCGTCGCCGCCATAGGTATCGATGAACCG
>JBJYXA010000361.1:0-7214 GCA_046259705.1 Caldilineaceae bacterium | reverse complement strand
AACCGTTATACAGTGTAAAGCTGTATCGGGGGTTCGAATCCCCCCGTCTCCGCCACGCTTTTCCTCATCGACCGGGAACAAGTTCGAGTCGCGCAGTGAGGCCCAATTCCTAGTTCAAACCTGCTGCACTTTACCGCCTCAGATTTTCGTCTGAGCCGAGGAGACGATTTTGCGTCGTGTCCGCGCACACTCTAAGGCGAGAATCTTTTGGGTGGCATTGGGGGGCTAGCATTTTCATTGACTGCTCGGACCCAGAGCGCGGGCTCGATGCCAAAGTCGCCTGTTACAGTCCTCCTAGAATCCCAGGGATTGTTCGGCGCAGTCGGTTGGGAGTTTGAGAGACGGAAGCATTGGACGCGTTGCTCTGAGCGGCGGCGGAGGTGAGAGAGAAATGCGGCTTGCAGCCGAGTGGAGGCAGCTCTAGCAGTCTTTCGATGGGTCTGTTTCGGGCAACCAAGATGGGTGGGAACATCGCCGCCGAATGCTTCAGCGACGACCTGCGTATCGGACCATGCGATCGTAGAAGCACTGGCACTTCCAGATTGTTTCCGGGTCGATCTCCCGTCTGAAATGGCCGAGTTTCAAATAGCCGATAGCTTTTGCACAAGCGATTTTTGTTTCCTTCGCCCAGAGAAATGCTGGCCCAGTTGAATTGATCGTTTGGTGGTAGACATCAATCGCATGATGGTACCGGCTATACAATTCATCGCGAAGGACGCGGATATCGCCCGTATCTTGCAGAGTGCTGCCGTAATTACAGGCCACGTTCGCTCCGCCGTAGAGGCCTGCGGCACTCGCTGCCGAAACCGGGGCCAGCAGCATGGCCACGCATAAGACTAAATTGCGAAACGCCCTCATCTTCACTTCTCCAAGACTTCTCTCCAGCATGCTCTCATCTCACCCAAACTTCAGCAACTTCCAGGTTGCGGTCCATAGAACGTGATCCCAAAAATCTGCTCGATGTTGCTGGAATGGCACACTAGGTGAGGGGTTTCTGCCGCTCTCTTCTGGGCTGCCACGATTGCACGCAGCCTCAAGTCGGGCCGTCAAAATGACAGGTCACGACGAGCTCCCTCAATGCAGCTCTGGTTTGCTTCGAGCTCCTCACGGACTAAGCGTCAGCTCTTTCACAGTGAATGATCTGGCCCTCTCGATCTTTCTAATCGGTTCGTGTGAAGCTATGGCTGATATGCAGGGCATGACGCACAATCTTCGGCGCCACATCTACTGCCCAAGTTTGTCTACTTGCGCCGCGCGCATGAGAGGCTCTTCGTGCCGGAAGCTCGGAGCAATGGGCGCTTCGGATGAGCCTTGGCGTGTGCCCCCGGTCAACATGGCTAAAACCTCATCGCGGGGGCCGTCCGCGACCAACTTGCCTCGATCGATGACGATCAGTCTGTCCGCCAAAGCGAGCATACTAGATCTGTGCGTGGTGACGATGACTGTCTGATCGCTCTTGAAGGTAGACTTGAGCCGCTGGATGAGAAGGCGTTCGGATGCGGTATCCATTGCGCCCGAGGGCTCGTCGAGAAATATGATTTCTGGCTCTAGAAGAAGCGATCGAGCCAGAGCAATGGCTTGTTTTTGACCGCTTGATAAAAAGCGGCCCGCTTCCCCCACGGGCAAATTAAAGCCCTGAGGATGTCCGCGTACAAACTCGCTCACGCCGGCTAAATCCGCCGCCCGCACGACAAGCTCATCCGAGACGTGTGGCGCACCAAGAACGATATTGTCGCGCACTGAACCATTGAACAATGCCGACTCCTGGGAAACGAACGCAACACAACGTCGGATCTCTGCGGGGTGATATTGCCGAATGTCGATGCCGTCCAAAAGGAGAGAGCCTGATGAGGGGACATAAAGGCGCGTGAGCAGCCGGCCAATGGTTGTCTTTCCGGAACCGATCTTGCCAATAATAGCAACCCGTTCTCCCTGACTTATGTTTAGCGTGAAGTTCTCCAGCGCAGGCGCCTCAGCCTCAGGGTACTTGAAGGTAACATTGTCAAAGGCAACATTGCCCTTTTCAATCGCACGACTGACATGGCGGACCTGATGCAAATTCTCTTCGGGGAACTGCATTATATTGTCAAGGACTTGGAAGGAGTGGATTGCCTGTTGAGCGCGCGAGAGCGTGCCGGCAATCTGACCGAGTGGAGCAACTGCGCGGCTCGCAAGAATAACAGCAGCGATAATTGCCCCAGTGGTCACCTGGCCAGCGTCAAACATATAGAGGCCCACGATAATAACCCCGACGCTAACCAATTGCTGAACGAGAGACGTGAAATTCATCGTGAGAGACGAGATACGTCGTAGCCGCTCAGTCGTCTCTGCGTTTCGGTCAATGAACTGTTCCCATTTTCTTTGGAATTGCCCCTCCGCCCGAGAGCACTTTATTGTCTCCAAGCCTGTGAGAGCCTCAAATAGGAGAGAATGTCGATGTGTGGCTTCCGTTTGAGCGCGATGTACCGCACGGTGAAGCGGGAATTGGAGCAAAACGCCCACTATGAGCACTGCGATGACGGCTATTGCGGGCACTAATGCGATTGCGCCAGCGATAAGGTAAATCACGAAAATAAATAGCCAAATAAATAGAAAATCGGTGAGCGTAATGACGGTGCTGGAAGTGAAAAACTCCCGTACCATTTCGTAATCACGCAGTTGATTTGCGAATTCGCCGGTCTTCAGAGGGCGCCTGCTTAAGTCAAGGCCGAGGACGTGTTGGAAGAGGCGACTTGCAAGAACCAAGTCTGCTCGGCGGCCAATATTGTTGAGCAAGGCCACTCTGACGGTTTTCAGGATGAAGTCGAATATGATGGCCAACCCCATGCCAAGGGCGAGGACCCATAAAGTCGTGAACGACTTATTAGGCAAGACACGGTCGTAGACATTCATGATGAATAGGGGTAGCGCTAGCACCAGGCAGTTAATCAGAAATGCGGCAGCAAACACCTGCGCATAAGTTCGCCAAAGTGGCAGGACAGCGCTCCAGAACCAATGATTGTTGTCGATCGCGTTCTCGGACACACCGGCGTCCAAATCCGTGGCGCGATATTCGGGCTTTACGCATATCGAGTAGCCCGTGTAGTCCCGCGCCAAATGGGCGAGCGGAATCTCGATTGCACCCTTCCCGCTCTCTGGAATGACGACGGTTGCATCTTTGCGTCCAAGGGCTGTCAACACGACTGCCCGGCCGCTGTCCAATAAAACAATCGCCGGCAGTAAAAGGGATGGAAGTTCTGTAAGCGGCCTTTTGATGATCCGGGCCGACAACCCCACGCGAGCAGCCGCGCGTGAGAATAGTTTTGGGGTTAGTCGGCCGTCTGCCAAAGGCAATCCAGATACCAAGTGAGAGGCGGGCACTGAATGCCCAAAATACTCAGCGACGATGACGAGACTTCCTAGCAGCGGGTCATCCGCTGTTACATCGGGGGACTTCGGCACGTCCATCGTCTCGCCGGGGTGAGCCTTCGGCGAGCGGAGATTTACTTGCGGCTCATTCATTACTAGGGTCCGAAAGACGGAAGCTTTTCAACAATAACGCAAAAGTTCAGTCGAAGTCTAACTTACAACTTCTTACAGCTAGGCTGTTATTGACCCGTCAGGGATGGTTCCCATGGCGAGAAGCGTTTTTGCGTTTCTGCTTCGGGTGTAAAGGGCACCCCATAGGCGTCTCGGGCATATGCAGAAGCCTGAAGTGGAGGCGCAAGGTTCAAGGCCGCAAGCAACGTACCCGTGGCCGCCAAGATACCGTAACCAGCAAAGAGCACATCGAACCGCGAGGTCTCGACGGCAACCTGCGTGTTAAACTTGTTGTTCTGGGTGTTGAGGAGGTCGAGTAGCGTCCGTTCTCCAATCTTGAATTGCTCCTGGTAGGAAACAACCAGCAAATTGAGCTGCGATAGCGACTTTTCGAGTTCGGAAAGGCGCCGCAACTCTAGTTCCCGCTGGTTCCAAGCGAGACGCAGTGTCTCCTCGACATCTCGAAAGGCTTGATCCAGCCGAAAGCGTGCTGCATCGATGCGGCGCAGGGCTTCTTGCTTATTGGCAATATCGATGCCCCCTCGGTACAAGTTCCAACGGAAGACCACACCTGCCCGCAGTTCAGTCTCGCGGCCAAACACACCATCCAGATCGTTGCCATATCTGCCCCGAAGCTCGGCTGCCACTTCAGGGTAAAGCTCGGAGTTCGCCACCTTGCGCGCGCCGTACGCAGCATCAAGTTCTGACTGGGCAATGCGGACAAGAGGGCTGTTCGTCCGGGCTATGGACGTGCCCTGCTGGAGGGAATTGGGCAGAGAGCCCGCTGGAAGTGGGGCGCCCTCATAGGCATCGAGCGGGATCCCAATGAGCTTGTAAAAGCGGATGGCAGAAGCGTTCAGCTCTTGGCGCGCTCGAGATAGTTCGGCTTCGGCGCGATAGAGGCGGTCTTCGGCGAGCTGGCGATCCGCAATGCTGAGCGTCCCTTCATCGACGCCCTTAGTGACATCCGCCAGAACCTTACGATGATATCTTATGTTTTCGTCTGACAACTGAACAATGCGCAGAAGTCGGCCGAATTCAAGATACTGACGAACAGTATTCAAACCGATGACCTCGGAACGCTCGTATACTCGATTTGAGGCCGCATCAACGAGAGCTGCTTGTTGCTCAACCTCACCGCGTCGACCAAACCCGTTGAAAATGACTTGCGATAGGGTCAGGTTTGCTTCACTCCTGCCGAGTGTATCGTCTGATGTGCCAGTAAGGCGTGTTGCCGGGCTGTCATAGTTCTGCCCGTCGTAGCGGCCCTCCAAATCAATTTGTGGAAGATAGAGCCCGCGAGCTTGACGCAGTTCAAACTGCGTGGCCTCTCGATTGGCCACCGACTCGCCGATTTCGGGATTAGCCTCCAAGGCGGTTTCGACCGCCTCCCGCAAGGAGATGGCGCTGGCCGGTGGCGCCCAGACCAGAGTCAGAACCATCGAGAAGACCGCAATCAGCCGCGCCCACCCAATTCCCCAGGGAGTCATGGTCACATCCGCACTCGAGTTACTGCGCGAGGCTATAACGATCGCTTGCGGCAAGTCTCGATATAAAGCGGCAAATTCTCGAAGCAGCACAAATCGAGTCGATCGCGTTGTAAATCTGCAACATAAAATGGCTATTTACTTTCGCTATTGGCTGCCGCCATGATTATTGATTCCTTCATCGCGGCTCGCTTTCGGTTGCCGAAAACATAGACAAGGAAGAGACGAAAGGCCTGCTCATTTTTTGGGAGGCCTGCCCATTGTTTAGCCGCCGCGTAGCTCTATTGGGCTGGATCAGAAGAGTACTTCGAGATTATACTCTGGCCACAGCTTTGAGGGACACTCACACATGGCCTTATCAACTGACGCCGGCGGCGCGCCGTCGATAGTGCTCGCACCTAGTGTGGACGGGAAAGTGCACGTCCCAGACAGCGATTTCCTCTATGGCGCGACGTTCATTCGCTCAGGCAGTGACCTCAAGCTCGTCGGCGAAGACGGGCAGACGATCCTTGTGCCGCGCTATTTTGATTCCGACGCGCCGCCATCGCTGGTAGCTCCAGATAGCAGCGGTCTTTCCGGCGAAACCGTCAGTTTGCTCGCCGGTCCTGCACATCCTGGACAATATACCCAAGCCACAGCGCCCGATGCTCCTGCGCCGATTGGTGAGGTGGTCAAGGCTGAGGGAGAGGCGGAGGTCCAGCGCGTCGACGGCACGAAAGAGGCTCTGGATAAGGGCGACCCAATTTTTCAGAACGACGTGGTTGAGGTGGCCGGGTCTTCGCTCGGCATTCGCTTCAGCGACGGCACTTTGTTCAACATGTCGGCCGGAACAAAGATGGTGATCAACAATCTGGTCTACGACCCAGATAGTTCGTCCAACTCGGCCTTGTTCAACATCGTCAAAGGCACCTTTTCCATGGTCGGCGGTAAGATCGTCGATAGTGGAGAAATGGATGTGGCAACCCCGATTGCCACGATGGGTATCCGGGGTACTGCTGCCGGCTGCTCTGGTCTGAGTTCGGGAGGCGGCTTCTGCATTCCGCTACCAGGCCACGACAACGTCATCCAGATCACGACTGAGCCCGGAAACCCCCAGCTCGGCGACGGGCAGGTGGTTACATCTGAAGGAATAGGGGAAGCGTCGGGGTCACAGCTCACGTTTGCACAGAATGAGGCCAATAGCCTGAAGGAACTTCAGGATGAGGCTGAGGATGAAGACGAGGAAAAATCATCTTCGGCAGAGGAAGTTCAGGACCCGGAGATAAAGAAGGAGGACTCAGAGGAAGGGGCATCTACAGGTCAGTCAAGTGCGCCTGTGCAACAGAACGAACAAGATGGTACCCAACAGGAGTTGGAGGAGGAAGAAGAGAGCACGGAAGAGTTCTTCGTACAGGAGGTGGAAGAACTAGATCCTGTCGCAAGCAATCCGCCGGTTGCTGTCGATGATCTCATTGCTGGAGGCGAAGGCAATGCGGTGGTTGAGGCAGGCGCTGACGCCGCAGGCAGCCCCCAGGGCACCGGCAACGTCCTCGACAATGATTCAGGCGATGGCCTAACGGTTGTCAGCATCGGTGCAAGTCCAGCCATACCGGTAACGGGTGCCGGTACCACCATCGTCGGGATCTTCGGCTCTTTGCAGATCTTCCCCGACGGCAGTTACACCTACACACTAGACAATGCCGATCCCGACACTCAAGCGCTTGCCCAAAGTGAGCAGGGGTTCGAATTCTTCGTTTACACAGTAGCCGATAGCAGCGGGCTCACTGCGGAAGCTAACCTCATCGTCACCGTCAACGGCGCGAATGACGCGCCGGTTGCGATCGCCGATAATAATACGAACGCTCCAGATCCGGTGGTTGAGGACGGCGATCCTACGGCCTCAGGAAGCGTCCTGAGCAACGACACCGACGTCGACAACGGGGCGGTTCTCACTGTTGCCGCAGTGAATGGCAATTCTACTAATGTCGGCATTGCTGTGACCGGCACTTATGGCTCGGTTATTATCAACAGCGACGGCTCGTACACCTACACGCTCGACAACGCTGATCCCGACACGCAAGCGCTCGGCCAAGGTGAAGTGGTCACCGAAGAGTTTCAATATACCGTCACTGACGAGTACGGCGCGACCGATACGGCGACTTTAACGCTGACTATTACCGGCGCCGATGATGCGCCGACGCTTCAGGCGGTGACGGCTGGTTCGATCGC
>JBJYXA010000360.1:0-1978 GCA_046259705.1 Caldilineaceae bacterium | reverse complement strand
ATCAACGACAAGTACTGTTGGCGATCGACCTTCCTTCGCCTTGAAACTTCGTTCATCGCTCGCCATGGTTGGCGTATTCACCGAATTCCCGCACTGTGTCGTACATGGCGATGAGATTCTGCACGGGCGTCTGGGGTTGCGCATTGTGTACGGTAGAGAAAACGAAACCACCGCCCGGAGAGAAGATACGTATGTTCTCGCGTACCTGGGCGCGCACCTCGTCGGGTGTTCCAAAGGGCAGTACCTGCTGCGTATCTACGCCGGCGCCCCAGAATGTAAAGCGGTCACCGAATTTGCCTTTTACGGTGGCTGGGTCCATACCGGTGGCGGTAAACTGCACAGGATTCAAGATATCGAAGCCGGCGTCGGCGAAGTGCGGCAGCAACGGCATGAGCGCGCCGTCGGTATGCATGAAGCTCTTCCACTCGGTGTGCGTATGGATCCAATCGTTCAGTCGCCGGTGGAAGGGCTGGTACAGCTTCTGATACGTCTTCGGTGAGATGAAGGGCGCTGTCTGCGTGCCGAAGTCCGTGCCCGTGATGTGCACCAGCATCACCCGGTCACCCACGGCGTGATAGAAACGTTCCATGTTCTGCAGCGCAATCTCACATTGCCGCTCGAATATGGCGTAGACGTAATCCTGCCGGGTGACCGTACTGACGTACCACTCCTCCACATCACGAATGCCCTTGGGGTGTTTGAGCCACATGGCGGGCACGAGTGCGATATCGCCGAATCCAGAACCGGGAAAGACGGCGAAAATGGCCTTGTCCGTCTCCGTGTAAAGTCTCTGCGCTTCTTCGGCGAAGTGTGTGAGGTCGCGGTCTGCGATGGGGCCGAATTCCTCCACGTTGTCTTGCACATTGAGGTGGGCTTCATCGATGGGCGGTTGGCGCATGAGCGAGTCAAAATAAAACCCGCCCTGTGGCATAACGCCTGATGGCGGCACAGACTTGTCGCCCTCCGGATACATGAGGATATCACCGTTTGGTTCCGGCACCGTGTTGAAGCCGCCGGGGACCAGGACTGGCGTTCCGCCAAAAGTGGTCCACGGCTTCCAGCCCTCATTGCGAAAACCGAACAGCGTCGGTCCTCCGGAGAGCGGTACGACATCCACGCCCAAAGCATCGACAAGGTCTGGTTTGATCTCGCCCAGCATTTGATAGGGTTCGACGACCTTAACCGGCGTCCCCGGTTCGTCGAGTCCCAACGCCTGACGCAGACGATAGACCGCGTCCACATGCATGCCCGTCTGACCGCAGCCTCCCAGATCCAGCGGCACGCGATCCGGCTCCTGGTGCGACAGCGCGATTGCCACGCGTTCTCTCGATGTCAACATAATGCGCCCCTTGAATTCGTCGCACGAAGCATGAGTTCGATCACGAAGCGCCATGGCGTGACGCGTCACGCTGTGACGCCTCGTGGCCCGTGTACAAGTGTGAACTACGATGACGGCGGTGGTCTACGCCTCGTCCAGCATCGCTTGTAGCGGAGAGTCTGTGATGGTCAGCGGCAAGTCGACACGGCCGCGCTTTCGGCTGGACTCGTACGTGGCGAATATGAGTTCGGTCGCCTGCAGTGCTCGACCGGCGGACAACTCCGGCTCTCTGTCGTTCTGCAGTGCGTCGATTAGGTCCAGCACGCCGCGGGCGACGTATTCGTCGCTGTGCAAACCTTCGCCTACATCTACAGCGCGCCAATCGACATCCCCCTTACCCCGGATGCGCAGGGGGATCTCAGGGCTATGACCTACCTCGATCACGCCGTCGGACCCTACGAGCCGGTTAAGCAGAGGCCCAGCGCCTTGCCCCGTCAACATCAGTCCTTGGACGCCGTTCGCGAACTGGATCCAGCTTATCCCTTGCCCCTCTACGCGAACGGCAAAGATGGTATCACCGTCCCGTATGTCTACTTGACCGATTACCCAAGAGGCAGGCACCTCACCGTTGTAGAAGAACATCATATCGAACCAATGTGT
>JBJYXA010000359.1:0-4678 GCA_046259705.1 Caldilineaceae bacterium | reverse complement strand
GCGGATTATTTCAACTACCAGTGGCAGCCTAAACTACGAACTCGCCAGGGACAGGCGAGGCGGACCAACGAATGTGATCAGCAGTCGCACTATTCCTGGCACCTGGAGTTGGCCATCAGGAAGGAGACCAGGTTGCGAATGTCGTCGTCGCCGTTGGGTAGCTTTCCACCGAACGAAACCATGCGAGTATTGGGCACGCCGTTGCTTACCGTGGCAAATATTTCTTCCTCGCTGCCACCGTGCAACCATTCGCAATCGAACAAATAAGGGGCCTCGCGTTTACCCGGGTCGCGTCCGTGGCAGTAAGCCGAACAGAGCGCGGTGAACAACTGCTCGCCTCTTTGCACATCGGTCTGCGCTTGTGACAATGGCGCGACCGACAGCACGACCCCCGCTATGAGGCCTGCAATCCTACTCAAGGACGAACACCGCAAATAATCCACCGTCGCTGGTATGGGTGGGAGCGCCGAACATGGCCGCCAGTGAAGGCGAATCGCCGGCGCCGTAGGCGACATACGTCTTCCCGTCCTCCTGCCAGGCAATGGGCTGACTACGGATCGGTGCACCGAGATTGAAGGACCAGATTTTTTCCCCGCTACGCGCGTCCAGTGCAATCGCTCCGGAATTGGATCCGCTGAAGACGACACCGCCTGCCGTACTGAGGGCTCCGGCACTGACCGGAAAAGGGTCGTGGTAACGCCAAGATACCTCGCCTTTGGCGACATCGTAAGCGGTGATGTGTCCGTACGCTATCTTGTTTCTGCCGTCGACCTGGATGAACGTGCCGCCGGTGTAAGGCAAGCCCTCCATGTAGATAGCCAGGCCCTTCTGGAATTGCGAACAGGCTTCCATGGCCGGTATGAACGCCAGATTCAGGTCGGGGTTATAGGCCGCCGTCCAGGCGCCATTGATACCGCCGGCATTGGACGGGCAAACTCGCTCGGTCGGGCTCTCCGTGGGCAGTGCGTGGGGCGAAACGATGGGGCGGCCTTTGGCATCCAGGGTAGCCCAGTTCACCTGCTCCAGGTAGGCATTACCGCGCAGGAATTCCCCGCTCTGGCGATCGATAACGTAGAAATAGCCGTTGCGGTTGGGCTGGGCGACCACTTTATGGACCTTGTTCCCCTGCTTGAAGTCCAGCAGGAAGATATGGGTATTCCCGTCGTAGTCCCAAAGGTCGTGCGGTGTAAACTGGAAATGCCACTTCAGCTTTCCGGTCTCGGGCTCGACCGCCAGCAGTGAATTGGAATAGAGATTATCGCCCTTGCGCGAATCGCCGTTCCAGTCAGGGGACGGGTTACCGGTGGTCCAGAACAAGGTATCGGTCTCGGCATCATACAGCCCGGTAGTCCAGGCAGGGGCGCCGCCGGTTTTCCAGGATTCGCCGGCCCAGGTTTCGACGCCGGGCTCGCCCGCTGCAGGAACCGTATAATGGCGCCACACAAGCTCTCCGGTTTTTACATCATAGGCATCAAAAAATCCGCGCACGCCAAACTCACCGCCCGCAATACCGATGACCGCCATCCCTTTTACGATGAGTGGCGCACTGGTTGCGGAATAGCCCTTGTCGTAATCGGCCATTTTCCGGTTCCAGAGTAGCGCGCCCGTGCGGCGATCGAACGCCAGGAGATGCGCGTCCAGCGTTGCCATCAATACGGTGTTGCCGTAAATCGCCACGCCACGATTGGGTGGGCCGCAACACAGGCGCAGGTCTTTGGGGTTCTGGTGATCGTAGCGCCACAGCGTTTTCCCGGTGGCAGACTCCAGGGCAAACAACCGGTTGTAGGACGTCGTGACGTAGATAATGCCATCGTAGACGACGGGAGACACCTCCTGTTGGCCGAGTGTGCCGGTGGGCAGCAACCAGGCCAGTCTCAGGTTCTTTACTTTTTCAGGTGTGAGCGCCTTTATCGGGCTGTGCCGATAGCCGCGATCGTCGCCGTGATACTGCAGCCATTTATCGGTGTAGCTGCCGGATTTGCGCAGCATTTCTTCCGTAACCGGCCCGGCGCCCTTGCCCGTCGGTGCCGGCGCAACCCAGTGAGATGGCATCTCCACCACGTCATATTCCACCTGCATCTCTTCCTGGCCTGTGGCTGGAACGGTTGCCAGACAGATGATGGCGGCGAGGGAACTCGCAATGGCTTTACACGGGTCACTCATGTGGAGTCTTCCCTAACAGTTAATGTCCTTATAGATGTCCAAATATACGCCATTTCCGCGGAATTCTCACTTGTATGCCAATTCAGGTGGGTAAACCGCTGAAGTCTGCCACCCATTCCACGTGAAGCCTGCCACCCAAACCGGGGCAAAGCTGCCACCCATCGGAGCGTAGCGACGCGGGGTTTGCATTGTTACTCGGAACCGGTGGTGCTCGTCAACTTTGCGCTGCGTTTTCGCATCGACTCTCCTCTCAGATTGATCTTGTAAGCGTTGTGCACCAGCCGATCCAAAATGGCGTCGGCCAGCGTCGGATCGCCGATGACCGCGTGCCACTCCTCGATGGGCAACTGGCTGGTGGCAACCGTCGAGCGGGTGCCGTGCCGGTCCTCCAGCACCTCCAGGAGGTCGCGCCGGTTCTCGGCGTTGAGTTTCATCAGCCCCCAGTCGTCCAGGATCAGGACATCGACCTTGGCGAGGTTGGCTCTGGATGGGTTATATCTCTATCGCGACAACTGGCCACCACGGTTTAAGCGCGTCAGGGCGCCGGACATAAGCGAATTGGAGAATCTGGTTCAGCTGATTAGCCAACGTGTGGGCCGTTGCCTGGAGCGCCAGGGGTTACTGGAGCAGGATGCCGAACAAGCCTGGCTTGACTTGGACCCTGCCGACGACACGGATGCCATGCCGCATCTCCTGGGTAGCTCTGTGTCTTACCGCATTGCCGCCGGCCCACAACAGGGTCAAAAGGCCTTCATGATTCGCACCATCCAGCCACTGGACCGCCCAGACCCCGGGCTGGAACGGGTGGCCAAGGCCAATGGCTTCTCCCTCCACGCGGGTGTGAGCTGTGAAGTCCGCCAACGAGGAAAGCGCGAGCGTCTGTGCCGCTACATCGCCCGCCCCGCTGTCGCCATTCCGCGCCTGTCGCTCAGTTCCACCGGCAAAGTGGTCTACACCCTATTGAGATTTGTGGTCGTTGCGGTGGGTCTGCCAAAGTCATTGCTTGCATTGAGGAGCGGGAGACCATTGACAAGGTGAATTGATGCGAAGCATCAAGAGAGGGTGCCCTGGGGCATCGGATACTGGCTCACCTGCGCCAGCAAGAACAGGACACCCCTATGCGGCCGCTCCTGGTACCACACACTAGAGCCCCACCGGACACGCTACCTCTTTTCACCGGAAACGGACCCGCGTTTTCAGAGATCAACCAGCACGGACGCCACTGAAAAACCTGTCGGCACAGAAGCCTGCGTGCCCCGAGCCGGGAGTGGGCGCAATAGATCTGTAATGGGAGCGATACTTTTGCAATATCGCGATGTGCAATGAGAATTGAGCGCCATCTTCAGGTAATAGACCGGGAAGTTGCGAGTAGATATCTTCCCAATACCCTCTTAATATTTCTTATACTTTTTCGAGGTTCACTGCTGAGCATACGCCCGCAAGGCTCTGTTTTCTCAGTGTTTCCCGTGTCCGCCGTGGTTATTCATGATTTGTCCGTAGAGCACCCCGGTCACCCCTGCCGGGGCACGGCAACCCAGTAGTCGAGGTCGAGGATCACTCCGTCCGCGTAGCTCCCGTCATCATTCTTGTAAGGGAAGTCGTCGCAGAATCGCTCCTTCGCGGCGACGAGGCGAAGACGCAGGGCGGCTACGTCCGAGCGGCCGGAAAGCTCGGCTTTCGCGAGCACCTCGGACCAGGCGAAGACGGTATCGCCGGCAAAGCAAGGGGCGCAGTGGACCCCTCCATTGATCGCCAGCAGGTTTTGTGCGTTCTCGAGGCCGTTGAAAGTCAACGCACGAGCGATCGAGATCACATGGCCGCCGTAGACCAGGCGGCGGCCAAACCGTTCCGTGGCCGCGGTGAATTGGTTGACGTGCAGTTTTGATGTGTTCTGATACAGCCGCGTAATCATCAGGTGCTCGGCTTCTTCCAGAGTCATGCCGTCGATGTGATCGATGCGCTCGCCGACCTTGTAGTCCTCCCACCCGTGGGGCGAGCCGGCCAGAGCGTAATCGTAATCACGCCAGTCTCCGAGCCTGGCTGATGGCAGATCCGCAGGCGCCACCGCTGCGGCCAGTTCGGGGATGACCGACTGCGGCGCGGGTGACCCCTCGTCGCGCTTGCGCATCAGTTCCCAGCGGACGAACTCGATCACGGGATTGCCGGACTGGTCCACGGATCGGCAGCGGATATAGACGACACCCGTCTTTCCGCTGGAGGTCTGCTTCGCCCCGATGACCTCGCTGGTCGCCGTAATAGTGTCTCCCGGATACAGGTTCCTGAGAAATCGACACTCCGCGTAGCCGAGATTGGCCACGGAGTTGAGGGTGAGCGGTACCGTTCGCCCAAAAACCATGTGAAAAGCCAGAACATCATCGATGGGAGCCGCACGATGCCCCAGCCGGGCCGCAAACGCGCTCGACGACGGGAGGGCAAACCGGGATCCCGTGGCCGCTATGTAGAAGGCAACGTCACCACTGGTGACCGTGCGCGGCGCGGGGTGGACGAACGTCGC
>JBJYXA010000358.1:0-2367 GCA_046259705.1 Caldilineaceae bacterium | reverse complement strand
GAAGATTTCACCGTCGAGCAATTCATCGCGCAGGCGTGCGTTGAAGCTCTCGACATAGCCATTCTCCCAAGGGCTGCCTGGTGTGATGTAGGCGGTCTTGGCGCCGACCGCTGTGATCCACGCCTGCACGGCCTCGGCCACAAACTCTGGCCCATTGTCTGACCGGATGTGGCCAGGCACGCCACGCAGGATGAAGAGATCGGACAGCACATCGATCACATCGATGGCCTTGAGCTTGCGGGCGACCCGGATCGCCAGGCATTCGTGGGTAAACTCATCGATCACATTGAGCATGCGATATTTCCGTCCATCGTGGGTCCGATCCTCGACAAAATCGTAGGACCAGACGTGATTGCGGTGCTGGGGACGCAGCCGGATGCACGACCCATCCGCAAGCCAGAGCCGGCCGCGCTTGGGTTGTTTATGGGGGACCTTCAGCCCCTCGCGTCGCCAGATCCGCTCGACCCGCTTGTCGTTGACCAGCCAGCCCTCCTGCTCCAGCAGCCCGGCGATCTTGCGATACCCGTAACGGCCGTATTGCCGGGCCAATGCGATGAGATTGGCCGTCAGCTGTTCTTCGTCATCACGGCCCCGCGGTACCTTGCGCTGCGTCGAGCGATGCTGCCCGAGCGCCGCACAGGCGCGGCGCTCGGAGACATGCATGACTTGTCTGATCTGCTCGATACAGGCGCGGCGACGCGCGGGGCTTAGAAGTTTCCCCGGGCGGCCTCCTGCAGAATGAGTTTATCCAGCGTCAAATCCGACACCGCCCGGCGAAGCCGGCTGTTCTCCTGCTCCAGCTCCTTCAGGCGCTTGACCTGATCGGTCTTCAGCCCGCCGTACTCCTGGCGCCACCGATAATAGGTGACTTCGCTCACCCCGATCTGACGGATCGCGTCAGCGATATTCTGGCCCTGCGAGACCAGCACGTCGACCTGCCGCAACTTCGCGACGATCTCTTCAGGCGTGTATCGCTTCTTCGGCACTGCAGTCCTCCTTCATGTCAAAAGACATAGTTCAGGTCGGACCACTTTTCAGGGGGAGGATCAGGAGTCGATCTCACCGCTCAACTCACGCGCCCGATCCCGAACTCCCGGGTAACATTCCTTCGTGAGGCAATACGATCGGGGAAACTTCGGTGCCCATTGACAGCCGGCAAGGCCGGCGCCAAGATCGACGATGTCCCGGGCATGGAGCCCGGAGCAGATCGCCCGGTGCTTCATCCAAGGCAGAAGCGTTGCGCCGGGAGCTAATCGCCTGTTTGCGAACCGGACGAGTGTTGCGGGTGCCGAGGGCCCCGCACACGTCGGCGCGGCAACGGCTTCATGGTGCTGCCTCTTCCCCGTCCTGCGGACCACGGAAACGGGCTAGGCGCGAAGAACTTGTCTGCGCTTGCTGGCCATGGAGCTGAGGCTCTGCACGATGCGATCACACGGACTATCGTTACCTTGCGTGAAGAGCTGCGCCGATCGCTGACATGGAATCAGGGAGCCGAAATGGCGCAGCACGCCTCAAAATAGATGCCGGCGTCCAGGTCTTCTTCTGCAATCCGCGAAGCCCGTGGCAGCGTGGCACAAACGAGAATACCAACGAACTGCTTCGTCACCACTTCCCGAAAGGCACCGATCTGAATGTGAATAACGCCGAGGAATTCGCTGCAGTAGCGGCCGGCCTCACCTGCCGTAGGTCAACAAAAAATCCGTGTTGCTACAATCGTTAGAATCCGCCAAACTCTAAAAGTTTGCGTCCTCTTTGTCGCCTTTGTGGATTTAGTGCGTAATCTCGCATCAATTAGTTTTAGCAATCTTGCGGCTCAGGCAATATCCGATATGTCCACCGATACGCGGCATCACGCTTTATCATTTGGGTATGCGTCAATAGTGCTTACTGCTATCAGCTAACCCATCTACCGCGAGCAAACGAGAGGGAACCGACAATGAAATTGAAGGAGCTCGAAGCTTTTGAACATGTTCCGTTTCTGATGTGGGTGAAGGATGAGGAATGGCACTATCTCTGGGGTAATCGTGCCATATGCGACTTGGCTGGCGAGAATGTGGCGGGAAAGAAGGACAACCAGCTGATCTGGAAAGCGAACGCCGAGGCGCTTGTTAAGGACGACGAAGATGTTCTGGCCTCCGGCAAGCCGCATTACATGCGCGAGCTGGTCGATCACTCCGAGCATGGCAAGGCGACCTTGAGTGTGTGCAAATGGGTGGATGAGTTGGATGGCCGCCGGCTCGTTTTCGGCATCTCTTTTGTCATTCCTGAATAGATGGAGCTGGCTGACATTTTTTGGGGCACTGGGTTACGTGGCACCCTCCGCGCCTCGTCGGCGGGGAAGGTCTGATAGAGAGCGCCGGCCGAATG
>JBJYXA010000357.1:0-1711 GCA_046259705.1 Caldilineaceae bacterium | reverse complement strand
AGATCGTCGAGGAATGGCTGCCGGAAGGCGGGCGCAGCGCCTTGTTCCTGATCGCTCGGAAACCACCGGTAGTCTTACATAAATCTGCGAACCAAATGATCAATTGCTCGGTAGAAGTGCCCAAAGACCCGCAATAAATGCAAAAACGAATAGGGTTCCAAGAGAAAGAGATATTACGAAAAATATGCGTTTGGGCAGAAAATGCATAACTCGCTGCCAATCCTCGAACCAAGCGCGCCTACTTATGTTTAAGACACCTGCAGTGTCAAGAATTGGGAGAAATAGGAGCACTGCGACAATGCAGATTGAATGTACGGGCTTTTCCGCAAGAAACGAAGTGACCCAAACTATCTCATCCGATGGAACAATCGTTTCGCGCTTTTCGGCACTGGCAAAACGACTTAGGTGTCACATCCCGCGTGATTGTAGACCCGCTTCCTGAACAGCTCGGGTCTTTGACGTTGCCAGTCCTTTAGGGCGTCGATGGGCGTTCGTCCCTTCAGGGCGGACTGTGGCAGCTGGCTGTTGTAGAGGTGGACGTAGCGCAGGAGGGTCTGCTCCAGGTCCTCGCCACTCTGGAAGCGATGGCTCTGCAAGACATCCTCGATCCTGCCGTTGAAGCGCTCGACCATGCCGTTGGTCTGCGGCCGCATCGGGGGTGCGAGGCGATGCTCGATACCGAGTTCTGCGCAGAGCAGGTCGAACTCGTGCTGCCCTGTGGCGGCGCGCTTGCGCAGACCGAACAGGCGGTCGGTGAACGCTTTACCGTTGTCGGTCAGCACCCGGGTGATCTTCATCGGGGCCGCGCGCTCAAGGTCGCGGAGGAACCTCCGCGCATTGGCCGCGGTCTGCGCCGGATAGATGCGGACGAAGACCCACCGCGTGGCCCGGTCGATGGCCACGAAGAGGTATCGGCGGCGATCCTCGTCGGCCATCTGGGGCAGGTATTTGATGTCGATGTGCACATAGCCGGGCGCGTAGGCCTTGAAGCTGCCATGCGCGGGCTTGGGTTCCTTCGGCTTCAGCGCCTGCAGATTGCCCACGCCGTGGCGCCGGAGGCAGCGGTCGAGCCCCGATCGGGAGACATGCGGGTTGAGGAACTCGCGCACCACAGCGAGCAGATCATCGAGGGGCAGGAGAAGCGCCTTGCGCAGCGCCACGGCGACCGCCTCCTGCGCCGGCGCCAGCGTCGTCTGCAAGCGGTGCGGCGTGTGGCTCCGGTCGTGGACGTCATCGCGACCCCGCCACTTCCAGACCGTCTGCTCGGAGATCCCATAGCGCTCGGCCACCATCCACGCCGGGTCCGTGCTCGCCTGGATCGCAGCCCGGATCTTGGGCGTTGTCGTCGCCTGCTTGTGAAGAGAGATCAGCATCTCAGCCCTCCATCCCGAACCTCGCGCAGGATCGACCTTGCCATGAACAGAGCAGACCGGCGAGGGTCTATGTGATCATCCGGGATGGAACACCTAGCCCTTCGTAAACGTCTTCAAAAACAGGGATATTGGGGATAACCTTGGAGATTTTTCTGCCGGCGTGCACTAGCTGGACAAAGCCGACATCCTCCAAGACGCTGAGAACTTTCTCAAGGGCACATGACGGAACCGACATAAAGTGGTCTGAAACTCGACGAAGTACCTCATACTCAATTTCACCAAGTCCCCGTACGTGGATCGCCAGTGTCGCAGCCATTCCAATGGTATGGAGATCGTCA
>JBJYXA010000356.1:0-4234 GCA_046259705.1 Caldilineaceae bacterium | reverse complement strand
CCCATCGGGAGGCTCCGGAGGATTTGGATCAGCAGTTCATCTGCGACATCGACCTAGCCAGCTTTGGGTGTCCATGGGAGTGTTACCTTCGGGACACGATGAACCTTCAGGCGGAATTCCCCGGCTCGGACGAAGACTTCTACACTGGCAAGCGGACCTTCTTGCGGGCTCTGCTAGCCCGCGACCGGATCTTTCAGACCGATTTCTTCTACGATCGCTACGAGACCCAGGCTCGAGAAAACATTCGAGGCTTTTTCCGGCTGTTCGACCAACGATCGTGCTGATCCGGGAACTCGACCTTTAGATATGAGAGGACGGTAATGTTTATATCGTTGCCCTGTGCGAGTAGTTTCAAAAGATGATTCCCAAGCTGTTTACAAACATCTAGCCGAGGCGTAGGCGATTATTAAGTCACGCGCCGGAACCACGGTTCGGGCCGTCGCTATCTATGCAACGCCCCGCAGAAGGGCGTGCTCACCTCGGGTCGACGTATGCTCACAGTGCATGTTGATGTTTCATCCATAGACGCTGCCACCAGCGATGTTGTTCATCTATGTCAAATCGGCACTTCTGGCATAGCTACTGATCACGTCACATTTAGGCCGGTAGTTCATTCGGCCCGCGGGATATACGATCCTTCGATGCTTATGAACCGATAGATTCTCTCCCGTAAGCCAGCCATACCAACAGAGATCACCAGTGTCGGTACGGTGACGACGGAGCACGTCGCCATGCCCCGCTCGATTAGGACGAGCGTGGTGCGCACCTTACCCAAGTTCCTGGACATGTCGCCGAACTCGACGCGCATGGCGCCAAGGACTTAGATCATCACTCCGAGCCGATCTATGTAGGCCCAGGTCATGACGGCCATCAGGGCGTCGAAAAGCACGATGTTCACGATGTCCGCGCGGAGCATGACAGTCGCACGCTTGGCGACCCGCACGTTGCGCTCGGCGCGCAACGCCATGGCTTCCGAGAAGCCTTCGAGCGCTGTCGGAACGATCTGATATTTACTTTCGGACCGTTTCAAATCCACCACCCGCGGAAAGTGTCGCTTTTATTCAAGTAACGGAGAAGAGTGCAATCGCGCCGTTTCAAGATCATGTCTCACGTTCCGGCTCATCGGAGTCATCAGGATGGTGGAGCCGACCGTCGCCACGCGGTATCCTCGACGTAAGCGACCGCTCCACGCCGCTCTGCAGCGGCGGTTGGTAGCGGTTGAGGGAATTCGGTCAATCCCGTCGACGTCGCGAGTGACGCGTTGGTCGAGCGATTGCGCAACCATGTGCTCCACAATTGCCGTCGGCCCCGGTTGACGTTCGGACTCAGCGTGCTACCGCCATCTGTGCGGCCACAGCAGGCTTGAACGGCTCCGTCGATCAACCGAGACCATCTCTCAGGAGTCGTCGGTCTGGGTCCAAGGATATAGCTAGTATCGTCGCCAGACTTCACGTCCGAGACCGAACAGTAAAGTTGAAGCTTTGTCAGCGAAGCCCTCCGCGCACACGTCGGCGTTTAGGCTTCGCATCCTCTCCAACTCTCCGATACGACCTATTGGACCCGCTCGCACTGGTATTGCCAGCGCTGGGGCCGATCAGCCGCGCTATCCCAGCCAAGGTTCTCGCAGTTCGGCAAAACGCAGCTGTAGGTCGCACTGAGGTCGTTGACTACCAGCCCGTCCGCGTCGATTACTGCAGTGGTCACGTTCATCGAACAGGGCACATAATCCACTGGGTACCAGTTTTTATTTTGCCTCCAGCATGCCTTCTGGAACTCGGTGCCTTTGTCGGGGTATTCTGAATCGTCTGCTATAAGTTCTTCTTCGGTAGCATGCACCATACCACCGGTGAAGCGCCCGTTCCTATCGACCATTCCTGCCTCCAATTGGGAAAAACCGGAGAATTCATTAGAGAAATAAGCATTCACGCCTGTTGGCACGCTGCCGCCTTTGTTCGCGCAAAAAACTACGCTAGTTGGCGCGTCGACGACGGCTACGTCCGGGGGCGAGACCTCGCAGGTTAACCATTTCGGATCTTGAGTAACATTGCCAACCCCGGTTCCGTTCAGATTCTCACAGCTAACGCTCCCAACCCAAAACAGACAAGCACCACTCGGACTCTTCAACGCACAATACCCCGCCATCGCCGGCGATACCATCATTGTCCCCACCGCAAGTCCGAGGACCCCGAGCAAACGACTTCTGGTTGACATGGTTTTCTCCGAAACTAAGGCAGCGCCAAACTGAGGCTGGTAAAGAAAATCCGGCTGGGCTGCAAAGCCGTATTCTTGTAGTCGGTATCGAAATACCTGAAATTCTGGTCGAACATATTTTGCACGCCGACCGAGATAAAGCCGTACCTCTTGGGCAGGCGATAACTAAGGGCACCATCCACAAGCCAGAAGCTGTCGTCGCCTTTGCTAAGAATGGGCTCCGGTATCGGAAGCTGGGTGACGCTTTCGAAAGTCCCTTTCTGATGATAATAGGCCGGGTTCACACCGAAGCTCCAGCCCGACGGAAGAAAGGCTCTGATCCCCAGGCCCAGCCGATGCGTGTCAGCGTCTTTTACGCCGTCGGTCAACTGGGCATCTCGCTCGAAACGCTCGAATCGGTAATCGAGCGACAAAGCGAGCCAAGACTTCGGCGTCCAGAACAGATAGGCCCGCGCTAGGTCTTCTTGCCAGTCTACGGTGGAATATACGGGGTCGCCCGTTTCGATGTTGATGCCGGTAAGCGGTACATCCAGATCCCGCCGGGATACTTCAACCCCACCGTAGAGGCTCGAGCTGAAAGTCTGATCGATCGCGGCGCCATAGCGGCGCGACACCGTATTGTTGTAGTCGTCGTAGAATTGGTTGAATCCTGCCACCTGGGTCGGCTCCAACGTCTGGTTGGCGATGACCGGGCGCTTCTGGACGCGGAAGGCCGCGAGACGTACCAGCGTGTTCGTCAGCGGCGTCCACATCAGGCCGAACTTGGGGTTGTATTGATTGTCGTCGTTGGCGGTCTTCTGCAAGCTTTCAGACGTATCGCCGGTAAAGTCGGCACTCAGACCAAGAGTAGCGGTCAAATTTTTGAGCAGGCGAACGTTGGAATAGACATAGGCATTCGCGTGCTCGATATCGGTGCTGCCCGTTTCCTGGAGGCTGTCAAACGGCGGCGGCAAAATCGTTTTGGTCGTAAGGGTTGCCGAGCTGTTACGATTGAAATACCCGACACCGCTGGTTAGATCGAACTTCGCCGCTCGATACAGATTCTGTATCTCCGCGCTAAGCGCGTCTTGAGGCTCGTCGCCCTCCAGAGAAGCTAGTCCCAATGCCGTATATGCGGACGGCACCGGGTCCTGATCTGCTCCGTACTCTCCGTCCACGTACACGAGCGAGCCGAGCAGAATCGAGTTGGCGGAAAGATTTCGCCGCAAACCCAGTCTGTAGGAGCTGGTGCGCTCTCTCAGATCTTGCCCGGGGAAGTACTCGTCGGGGAAAAAGCGCAGTTGGGTATCGCCCTGATTGGCATCCTTGTAGCGATACTCGGCTTGGATGCTGGTATCCGGCGAAAGCTCCATTTGCAAGAAGACGTTCGCCAGGGTTGTTTCTTGATAGGCGTTAGGGCGGAAACCGTCTGTATCGAAGCGGAAGCCGCCGACGCTAAACGATACCTTATCCTGAACGCCGGAGACGATCGCCTGTCCAGCTCGCGTATTGTTTCCCCCCACAAGGCCACTAGCCAGGAAATTAAGGCCGTTGCGCGTAAATAGCTCGTTGAATTCGTTGAATCCCACTGCTGCAGGACCCAAGGAGCTGATCAAAAAGAGGTTGCTTTCCGCAAGCAGCGGCTGAAGCGGAGCCGCGTTCAGGGGGTCGAGCAGCTGGGATTGCAACAGCTCGCTGACCCGAGCGATCTCGTGGCGCGGAAGAACCGCGTAGGTGTCCGCGAGAAAGCGGTGTGCGGCAGAGCTGGTCGGATCGGTGTTGACCGACTTCCAGCCTTCCACCAAGCCAAGCTGCTGAAAGCCGAGGTCGTTGTAGATGTTGGCGAGGCTCGCGCCGCGTGCGGCCCGGTCGGAATCGAGCAGCAAACGAGAGCGGTAGACCGCGCGATTGTCGTTCAGCTCGATTGCCGTTTGCATCTCCTGCAAGGCTTCTACGGGTCTATTCGTGGTCTGCTTCTGGATGGCGTCGTAGAAATAAGCAGTGGGGTCCTTCGGATCGAGTTGCTTGGCGATCGCGAACTGCT
>JBJYXA010000355.1:0-19650 GCA_046259705.1 Caldilineaceae bacterium | reverse complement strand
TGCAGCGATAGCCGACATCGGTCAACTGTGCGCACTTCAGGCAGATGGGCTTGCCGCAGCGGTTGCAGCGCAGCAAGGTCTCCACATCCGGATGATTGGCGCAATACATCACCTCTTCCACTGGTTGCGGAGCGCTGTTCTCCGCCTGCGCCATACCGGTGGCTCGTACTTTTGGTTCTGTAGCTGTCACTTCTTTCGTTTCCTGCATAGTTGTTGGAATATCCGTCATAGACTCTTCAACGGGGCGACGTTCCGGTACAGGCATCGATCGCCCCCGGGGTCATTCCTCGATGCTGTCCGGCCAGCGTAGCTTGTCGGTCAACATCCGATAGAAGTAGCTGGGTTCGCGTAAACGCACGAAGCGGGCCAAATTTGGACTGCCCACTACGATCACTTCGTCGCCCTCGTATACCTCGATGACAAACTGCCCATCCACCGTAAGCATGGCCTCGTGGTCACTCGACGCACTCATTCGGATTTCGGTACCTTCCGAAAGCACCACCGCTCTGTCCATGCTTAGATGCGGCGCGATGGGAATAACCACGATATTGCGAAGCCCCGGCGGCAATATGGGACCGTGCGCGGCCAGCGCATAACCGGTGCTGCCCGTCGCCGTACTTACTATCAAACCATCACACGTGTAGGTTGTCAGGTATCCGCCATCCAGTTCCACGCGAATACGTACCACGCGCGCCAGCCCGCCGCGGCTGAGCACGACGTCGTTGAGCGCATCGTATTCGCAGATCGTCACCATTACGCCGTCCTTAGCGCGTGGCCGGTGCAACTGTGCCCTCACCATAAGGCGTTCTTCGATCCAGTAATCCCCCGACAACATTTGTTCCAACGGATCCTGCCAGTCGTCCGGTTCCACCTCAGCCAAAAACCCTAACCGGCCCATCTTCACGCCGAGCATGGGTACCCCGTGCACAGCGCCCAGCCGCGCCGCCCGCAGTAAGGTGCCGTCGCCCCCCAAGGTAATCAGCAGATCCACGTTGGGCAGGTGCTCCATGACGGCTTCCTGTTCCCAAGCAGACTCGTGCCAGATCTCCTCAACGCCATGGGTCTGCAGGAAGCGGCCGATCTGGGCCGCCAGCTGGATGGATTCTGGTTTCTTCGGATGGTGCAGGATGCCGACGAAACGAAAATCGGAGCGTCCAGACGCATCGGGATCCGAACCGTCCCTTGCGGCCGCTGAGGGGAGGCTATGCTCGGGAGTCTCGGTGTCTCGCATTTCGTCAGCCATACCGGTGATGTGGTGAAATCTCTATTTCTTCGGACAGCCCTCATCTCGACGGAGCAGATCTGAGGACAGGTAGCAGGTCGCTGCGCCCGAAGTCACAGCGGATGATAGTGGACAGGGGAGGATCCGTCAAGTATTCTTGCCAGGATCTCTGTAGGCAGCGTTGTACAAGTTCTTCTATCAAATTGTACGTAAGGTACCGCGCCAAATTGCAATTCCTCAGCGCCGCAATCAGCGATTGCAACCTCCCCGAATGCGTGTGGTATTATGCACGGCATGCGCGTCCTCATCGTATCCGACATCCATGCAAACCTTGTCGCTCTCGAGACGGTTCTGAGTGCAGCCGATGGAGAGTACGACGACATGTGGTGTCTTGGCGATGTCGTCGGCTATGGTCCGCGTCCCAATGAGTGCGTCGAAATCATTCGAGATCAAGCGTCACTCTGCGTCATGGGCAACCACGATTGGGCAGTGCTGGGCCGGCCAGGGGTGGATGTAGATGATTTCAATCCCCAAGCGCGTGAGGCAGTGCTGTGGACGCGCGAGGAATTGACCGAGGAGTCTCGAGCGTATTTGGATCAATTGCCCGCCGTTCCTGTCCGGCCGGAAGCAAGCGACAAAATCCTCATTACCCATGCCAGCCCGCGCGAGCCGGTATGGGAGTATATCATGAATCCCCGCGTGGCCATGGACAACTTCGACGTTTTTGTCGAACCCATATGCCTCGTCGGCCACACTCACAAGCCTGCCATTTATCGCTGGCATATACGCCAGGAGCCCGTTTCCGGGCCCTCGCGTCCGATCCTTCCTACGGTCGACTATCTGCAGCCGAAGTGCGGTGTGGATCTCTCTATCGACACCACGGATGGCCAGCGTCTAATCATCAATCCAGGCAGCGTCGGCCAGCCGCGCGACAACGATGCGCGCGCCGCATATGCTATTTTGGATTTGGACACCATGGTCTGGCGCTACGAGCGCGTGTCTTACCCCATCGAACTGACGCAGGGCCAAATGCAAGAGGCCAAATTGCCTCGCCGGCTCATCGACCGGCTTAGCTTCGGCTGGTAGGCACGAAGCGCCCCAGTGCTGCCGGGCGCCTACCGCATCGCACTGCCCTGGACATCGGCCCCCATTCGGTCATACATCTCGAACCAGTCAGGAAGCTCCTCGGCGCGCTGGCGAGCACGTTGGTCTTCCTGCCGTTGCCGGTACAGTTCGATTCGCCGCCAGATCTCCCTGCTGACGCCGCGCGGGTCCGCCACCCAATCAAAGGTGAATGCGCCCTCAGTGGCTGCCGTTTGGATGCGCACGTTGCCGAAGTTGAACAGGTAATTGATGGGACTGGGGACCGAAACCTCTACGTTCTCGATTTCGCTCAACAGCGCAGTGCGACGATGCTCGGAAAAGAAGAGGGGTTTCTTGGAGACGTCCGCAATCTGTTTATAGTCGAGTTCGTACGTATCGTTGTGCCAGTCCGCAATGTTCCACAAGATCCGCAACACTGCCAGCACGGCAACGACAGTCAGGACTATATCCAGTGCCGCAACGGCCTGATGCAGCGAAGCAGGAATGAAGCGCTGTCCCGATAGGATCATCAGCAGAAAGATGAGCAAGGACAGCGGCATGAAGATCTTGCCCACAAGTATCAGCCAGTGCTTGCGCCATACAATGAGGTCCTTGGGTGCGCCTCCTTGTCCTGCCGCTAGCCTATTCCGCAATTCCTGAGCGCGCAGGCGCCAACTCGTGCGTACCTGGCGGCCATCGCGTTCGCCATCGCTCGTCACCCTGGGTGGAAGGGTCAGGTCTAGGCCTAGCCGCTCCTGCAACAGGGTCTGAATGACCATCTTGGTGGATGCCTTATATTGGCCTAGACGGCGAGTCTGCTCTTCCAGAATCAGTTGTTTTAGTCCATGCGGGTCAGGCAAATAGTCGAACTGGATCGATCCTTCGGTGGCAGCCGTCTGTACATTGATCGCGCCATAACCCAACAATCTGCCGAAAAAGGATGTCGCGATATCTACATTGCGCACCTGCTCGAGAAACGCCGCCTTTCGCCACTCCGTCACCAGGATCACCTTTTCCTGGTGCACCACGCGCTGGTTCGTCACCAGAATATAGTCGTTAAGGTAGTCGAGTAGGTGCCACAAGAACAAAGCGGTAGCAGCCAGCACAAAGGGCGCGGTCAAACCATATTCCCAGCTCGGCGCCAGATCCACGTACGAAATTCCCATCATGACGGCCAGCAAAAGTATCAGCATGAAGGTGGGAACCAGCATCTTGCGCAAGAGATAGACCCAGTGACGCCGCTCAAACCTGAGCAAGATCTCGCCGGGCTCGAGCCATCCATAACGTCTGCGGTCCTTGGTTCGCCCCAGATGTTTTTCCGCGGCGGGACCTAGCGTGAGCGCCGACATCAGCGACGGATCGGTTTCGTGCAGGAAGGTTTGGAAATCATCCTTGTGTAGCCGCAACCACTGGCTGCCCGGGTCCGCCTCTAACGTAGAATCCAACAGATAGTCAGCCTTGAGCGATAGCTCGCTGAAGTAGTTAGGTCCGTATACCTTGGTGGGATGCAATGGCCGCGAGCCCTCGAGCGCACGTAGCGTTCCAACGCTTCCCGGCATAAGCATCCACAGGCTATCCCCATTTTCGCCTTGTTGCATGACGAAATGCGGAATGGGGAAGTAGTAGTGACTCATGTAGCCGATCAATTTGCTGCGTTGCTCGTTCGTGAATTTCGAGAAGACGCCGGCGGATAGCACCGTCCGCTCGCGTGCCGCGCTCAACTCGTGGCCGGTCCGTTCGGGGTTGATGCCGGTCAAATCGATGATGGCTTGGCGAGGCCAATAGAACAGCGTAACATCACCGACGGCTGTTGCGCTGTGGCCATAAGCGACCGGCTTCTGGATGGCCGGACGCTCGATAATCTGGTCCAGAATGCCCAGTTCCATGCCGTTCCCCAGCCAGCCCGGCGGTCCCGAAGGCTGCGTCAACCGCACTTGACCGCTGTCGATAAGATATATGTGTTCTGCCAGGTCTGTCGCCGCGTAGATACTTTCACCGTCCACACATTCGCGCTGCTCGCAGACCTCGGCGAGGAACGCAAACGACGCCGGGTCCAGTTGCCCAAAGAATGGGAACGTACGCAGGCGCGCTACGACGGTTGCCGGCGCGATCTTGTTGCGCATCTCCGGTCGCTGATAGAGCAGACGGTCCAGCGCGGTCGCGTTGATGCACACGACTTGGCACGGGTCGAGCGCGCGCACCCGTGTCGTGTGGCCGCGGCCGTAGAGCAGGTCATACTGCCCGATCATTTGTCCCGCTTCGACTTCGCGTCGCAGCGAGACCCGGCTCTTCCCTTCTGCGTCGGTCGTCAACCTGTCCTGGAACAGCCGCCCCGATTGCAGCAAATAGATGTTGGACACCGGCTCGCCTTGGGCATACAGTACCTCGCGCGGACGCAGCTCGCGCAGCGACACCGCGCCCTGCAGGGTGTATTCCGCGTCCGCGCGCGAAAGACCCCACGCAATGAGCAGAGCAAACACCTCGGCGTACGCAGTGGGTAGGTCGAACGGCGTATTCTCGGAGACGTTCACAGCAGAAGCGACTACAGTTTCTCCTTCACGGCTTTGGCCGCACGCTGGTTCATGCCTGGCACGGCCAGCAGTTCGTCGAGCGAGGCCTCGCGAATTCGATCCAGGTCACCGCCGAAATAGGTGAGCAGCGCCTTACGGCGCGTAGGGCCGATGCCGGGAACATCATCCAGCTTGGATCGCGTCTGTTCTTTACGACGAAGATTGCGGTGATAGGTGATGGCAAATCGATGCGCCTCGTCTCGGACGCGCTGCACCAGATGCAGACCAGGGCTGCCTCGCTCTAGCCACACCGGCTGCGGCCGTCCCGGGCGGAAGATTTCCTCTTCGCGTTTGGCGAGACCGACGATGGGTATCTCCTGCAATAGGCCAAACTCCGACAACACCTCCACGCCAATGCCGAGCTGTCCCTTCCCACCGTCGACGATCACAAGATCGGGCCGTATGCGCCATGCCTCGTCACTGGACGCGCGTTTTCCGGGGTCCGCGCCGTTCTGGCCGTCTTCCTCCACAATGCGACGGAAACGGCGCCGTAACATCTCGCGCATGCTCGCGAAATCATCCGGTTCGCCTTGACTGCCCTTGCCTCGAATCTTGAATCGCTTATACGAGCTCTTTTGCGGCACGCCTTTGGCGAAGACAACCATGGAGCCAACCGTATTGGTGCCTTGCAGCGTGCTGACGTCGAAACACTCGATGCGCGTGGGCGGTTTCTCAAGGCCCAACGCTGCCTGCAAATCGGTGAGCGCCTCGGTCTGGCGATGCGTATCTGCGGCCCGTTCCGCCAACTGCACGCGCAGGTACTCCTCCGCATTCCGCTGCGCCATCTCCATCAGTGTCCGCTTCGGGCCGCGCAACGGCACGCGCAGTTCTACCTTGGAACCACGGCGCTCTTGCAGCCATTCCTCCAGCACTTGCTCGCTATCGGGCATGGCTTGCACGAGGATCAGTTTCGGGATGAAAGGTGCGTTGTCATAGAAGCGTTGCACGAACGCCTCCACCAGCACGCCCTGTTGGTTGACGTCGGCTTGCGGCGCTTCCGCGCCCTCCAGCATAAAGGTTTCGCGGCCGGTGAGCCGCCCTTGCCGCACGAAAAGCACCTGGACGGCGGCGTCTTCCGTCCGCTCGTCCTGGGCAACACCCACGTAATCCACATCCTCAACCTGCGTGCTGACGACCTGCTGCTGCTCCGCAATCTGCGTTGCGGCCTTTATCCGATCGCGATAGACCGCGGCCAACTCGAACTGCATATTCGTGGACGCCCGGTCCATCTGCGCCTGCAATTGCGCCAATACCGCATCCGCGTGCCCGCAAAGAAAGTCCATCAACTGCTGGACCGTCGCCCGATATTCGTCACGCGACTGCCTGCCGATGCATGGACCGCCACACATCTTGATATGGTAGTACAGGCACGGTTTGGGGTCATTGCCGGTGATGGTGCGGTCGCAGTCCAGGTAGGGGAACACACGTCGCAAAGCATCCAGCGTATGGTAGCAGGCGCGGGCGCTGGTGTAGGGGCCGAAGTAACGGGCGCCGTCCCGGCTCAGGTTGCGCACGACCTCCACCTTGGGAAAATCATCCTGCCAGTTGACCTTGATGTACGGGAAAGACTTATCGTCCTTGAGACGGATGTTGTAGCGCGGTTGGTAGCGTTTGATCAGCTCGTTCTCGAGGACGAGCGCTTCCAACTCCGTGTGCGTCACCCACCACGTGATGTCGCGGATCTCCGCTACCAGCGCTTCCGTTTTCGGTGAGTGTTTGGCGCCTGCGTGAAAGTAGCTGCGCACGCGGTTGCGCAGCGACAACGCCTTGCCGACGTAGATCACTTCGCCCTTGTCGTTGTGCATCTGATAGCAGCCTGGGCTAGCAGGCAGCTGCTTCAACTTTTGCTGCACCTTCTTTGGCGTCTCTTGCATGGGCACATTCTACCACGGCATACGCCCCGAATGTGTGCGCCGTATTCCGAGGGTGTGTAGCGATTGCACGGGTCTGGGATTAGGTCTGGTACAATGACCGCGTTTTTGACCATGACACGGGTCATGGCGCGGCTGAATTGGAACAAATGAATTTGAGTAGCAACATCAACACGGTCATGGCGAGGGTGCGCACGTTTCGCATTCCCGCGTTGCAGCTTTCCGGTACGCGAGCGATCGCCGTTGTCTCGTCGCTCTACATCGCAGCGCAAATGCTGGCCGACATCGCCAGCCTGCGTATTCTCAGCATCGGAGGGCTGTCCGTAGACGGCGGTACCCTGGTCTATCCGTTCACCTTCACCCTGCGCGACTTGGTGCATAAGGTGGGAGGCATCGCCACGGCCAGGGCGCTCATCTTCACAGCGGCCATCGTCAATCTGCTTATGGCCCTGCTGTTTCTCGCAGTTTCAATCCTACCCGCGGATCCGTCCGTCGGGCCTCAGACCGCGTTCGGCGCCGTGCTAGCTCCCGTATGGCGCATCGTGACGGCCTCCATACTTGCCGAGGTAATTGCCGAACTCGTTGACGGTGAGGTCTACCAGGCGTGGGTCAATCGACATGCCGACCGCTGGCAATGGATGCGCGTACTCACTTCCAATGCCATCTCGGTGCCACTGGACTCGGTACTCTTTTCCGTGCTGGCTTTTGGCTGGATGCTGCCGTGGCCGGTGGTCTGGTCAATTGCACTGGCCAATATCCTGATCAAGTTTGCCGTCACCCTTTTCTCCATGCCGTGGATCTATCTGGTACGCGGCGAGCATTGAGCCGGCGGCCCGAGCTGTAACGGGCAATTCCGCGTCCGGCGCAAGCAGCCGGCCCAATAGGCAGGTGTGCGAGAACTTCAGGAGGTAACCATGCCGGATGACAAGAAAGAGATGGTGCGCACACTGGCCGCGTTGCGCAGCGCGCCGGATGAACAGGCGGCCTATGCCGCAAATCTCCTCGTCGTCAAGAATGGCCTGCAGGTGGTTCAAGCCGCCCTTAGCGTGCTTGCCAAGAACCCGTACCCTCCGGCGCGTGCATCGCTGCGCGACCTCTACTGGCATTATGCTGAGCACAACGGGACACGCGACCCGGCCGCCTACACGCGCGCCGGCATACTCAAAGCCTTGCAGCCCATCATGGGCATGGACGATACCGAGCTAGTGGTCGACGCAGTGACCACCTACGAATTTCTGCCACCCTCTTTCCAGGAGGAGGCGGGGCTGCTGCGCGGGACGGCCATCGTATTGCTTGCCGAGCTGGACCGACGCCTTGCGTCTTTCTTCGCGACCCGTTTGCTGGCGGACGGCTACACGGAATCCATGTCGGGCGAACCTGCCCTCACCGCAGCCCGCGTGCTTGCGGCCTGCGGCGAATTGCTCCCGCTTTATTTCTATGCCACGCAACAACAGGGGGCGGGGCATCCCGAAGTTACGGCCGAATGTCTGCGCAATCTGGGCGACGCGCCCGAAGTCGTGATCGACGAATTGGTGGCGCAGTTCACCGATTCCGAGGATCGCGCAGCGCTGGTCGGCTTATTCGATCTGTTGGTGATGGGCCAGGATGAGCCGCGCCACGCCGGCTTTCTCGACGGCTTCTTGCGACGCACCAAGGATATCGACCTGTACAATTATCTGGTCACCATCATGGTTACATCGCCAAACGAAGGCGTGCAAAATGTACTCGCCGGCGCAGTGAAGAATGAGCGCAGCCCCGAGAAGATCGCGGTTCTGCGCGACGCGCTTGCGATCGCCCCGCCCGGCTCCCAGATCACGTCCCGCTTGTCAAATTTCGTATAGTGGTAGGCGTTGAACTGGCCTGTCACACGAGTGGAAGCGCCGCACACATCTGCCGACTGCGTATACAACGCGCCCGAGAAAAGTCCGACTCTTGCCGAAATTGCGTCCCAAATAGCGGCAGATATTGCTTGCTCCTATGACGAAACTATGATATATTACTGGTGACTCTGCAGTATTCGTGATTCGGACGGAACGCGGGGCGAGCCAACACCTTAAATACGGGAGCATGACTAAGTGGCGTGAATGTGATAGCCCGGACCTTATGGTCCAGGGCAAGACTGAAGCGTCCAGTCAGCACCCACCTGCGCTAGCAGGTTCGTACCCACTGTCCACACGATTCTGCGGAGTCCTGCCGTCCGACTTAGTCGGGCGGCTTGTTTTTGTCCGGGTCCGGTGCAACCCGATCGTGTCCCATCTGAATTATGTATACTTAGTTGACGAGCACGAATCGTTGTGCTAGACTACCGCGCCGACCCGCAGAATCGCGCCGTCGCTATACTGTTTTGATTCTCAGCGCACCGCTTGAATGGTGCGTGCACCGCCAGCGTAATTTGGTTGGCTGAAGGAAGCAAGCTTCGTGGCCATCATTCGAACTCGCGTCGCCGATCACACTTGGATGTTCACCAGCGAGCTATACTTAGAAGTGAACGCCGGGCTTGTGGTTACACCGGAGGGCGGTGTCCTCATAGACACCCTGCCGTTCCCTTCGGAGACCCGCCAGATCATCAATTTTGCAAAGCGCATCTGCCCACAGGGCATCCGTTACGTGGTCAACACTGTGGCTCACGCCGACCACGTGTATGGTTCCTACCTCTTTCCTGAGGCGGAACTGATCGCACACGAGAAGTGCAGGCACATGCTGGCCGAACACGCATACGAGGCGCTGCTGGAAGCCCAGGATCACACCCCCGAATTGCGTCAGGTCGAGATCCGGTTGCCCAAGATCGTATTCAACGAGGGCATGGTGATCCGTCTCGGCGGAAAGACCATTCACATCTTCAATACGCCAGGCCCGTCGCCGGAAGTGTGTTGCGTTCACGTGCGTGAAGAGAAGGTCCTGTTCGCCAGCGACCTCATTATGGCGGTGCCGCTCATTTCCGGTCCCTATAGCGACATTGAGGCCTATCAGCAGTCGCTCTCCAATTTGCACGAGCACAACCTGGAGTGCATTGTGCAGGGACATGGCGAAGTACTCCTGCGCGGTGAGATTACCAGCAGCATCGATTCCACAAGCCAATACTTGGATGACATCCAAAGCACTGTGGACAGACTTATGGCCGAAGGCGCCACGAAGCACGACTTGCTGCGTTCCGATGTCGAGGACTTCGACCGCAGTAGGATTCCGTTGGGCGGCGCAGTCCAGCAGTTCCACGCCTCGAATCTCCTGTATTTGTGGGAGAAAGCGCGCGCAGAACGGCGCAAGTCCAGACGCGATGTCGAAGCGGCGGTGAATTGACGCCCGCATCGCTACACCAATGCGGATGCGCCGAGCCTTGCGACGCAATCGCAGCCATAGGTTGGTGCACGGGCCGGCAGGTTCGGTCACAACGAAGGTGCGGAAATGAGCGCCCCCGAAGCGACAGAAGCCAAGCTCCTGCAGATTGTCGAGCAGATCAGCGCGCTGACGCCCGGTCAGCGTAGGCGCCTGCTGCGCCGGCTGCGCATACTCGGTCTTTGGGAACCACAAGAGCTTCTATCGGATCAGAACCGGTTGCGCGTCGCACCGGCATTGGGTGCGGACGTCACGGTTCCTGCCGCCGAACGCGGCCAGCCGGTCGAGCCCGAAGGTCCAGAAGAATCCAGCCCGCTCGCCGAACCGAGCGAACCTTCCGTCCCTGAACCTGAATCCACCCCTGTACCGGAATCCACCCCCGAATCCGAGCGCCAGACAAAAGAAAAACAGAGGGGTGAACCGCGGGGCAAAGCCACGACTGAAGGCGCTCCCGAACGCGTATACCGTTCGTCCGTCAGCAGCAAAGTCGTGATCTCCGGTGAGAACCCGGACCCGAACTCGGTATCCTCGGCCATGGCGCCGCTTCCGGGCCAAGCGCCCGAGGCGCCCATCGGCATCATTTTCGACGGCGGCACGCGCGGCGACCCCGCCCTCGGCTACGGGAGCTACGCCATCCGCTGGCCGGGCATGCCGCAACAGATTGTCCGTCTGCGATTCAGTCACGACGTGACCGGCGACGAGGCAGAGTACGACACGTTGATTGCAGCCTTGGAGGCTACGCTACAACGCCTGCAGGACTACGGCGTGTCTCCAGAAGCCGCACGTTTGGACATTCGCGGCGATTCGCATTCCGTGCTGAGCCAGGTGCGCGGCGACGTGGTTATCGAAGACGCCGACCTCCGGTTGCGCTGCGACCGGGTTCGTTTCCTGCTGCGCCGCTTCGGCAGCTGGTCGCTCTCTCGGTACCACCGAGACCGCGGCGCCAGCACACCCCGTCCATCCGAAGACTGATCCGAAACACCGCTCCACGCAACCAGTAGGCGCGCGCCGCGTGGCCATGATACAGATGCGCCCTACCTGCTGGGCAGGACACAGGCGTGCCTTTGCGGCCGCGCACCTTGTGGTTCCCCCAAGCGAACTATCGCTCGCCGCCACAGGCGAGAGAAAGCGCGCCCAGGACCCGTATCGCTACCTTGCCGCCAGCCTCCCTTGCGTCGTTTTGACAAAGCGGTCGCTGGCACATAAACTTGCGAGAGAGGCCGAAACAGCACCATCCCGTGAGACCGTGCTCTTGTCCACAGCGCAGACCGAACAAGGCTCCACCCATAAGCCGTACTGCTACGAATACCCGCGTCCTGCGGTCACCGTGGACGTGGTCGTACTTTCCTTCCCTGGCGAAGAACTCGAGGTCTTGCTCATCCGGCGCAGGCACGATCCTTTCGCAGGGATGTGGGCGCTGCCGGGCGGTTTCGTGGAGGAGGACGAAGACCTGGTCACGGCAGCCGCACGCGAACTGGAAGAAGAGACGAAGCTCTCGGGCGCGCCGATGGTGCAGATCGGCGCGTTTGGCGCACCGGGGCGGGACCCGCGCGGCCGTACTATCAGCGTAGCCTATCTAGCGCTGCTTAGCCCGCAGCAGCGCTCGCAGGCAAGTCTGCGCGCCGAATCGGACGCAGCCGAAGTCGCATGGCAACCGCTTGCCGGCCTGCCGCAGCTTGCCTTCGACCATAGGCAGATTATCGACTGCGCACGCGAACGGTTGCGGGCGGCGTGGCAGCCAGACGGCGCAGCTCTCGCACTGTTGCCCGACCTTTTCACATTCGCTCAGGCGCAGTCGCTGTACGCGGCCGTCATGCAGGAACGGTTAAGCGAGCAACTTTTTCGCAGTAAGCTTCTGAACAGTGGAGTCGTCGAAATTGCCGGCGCAGGGTCCGCCCACTTGGCTGATGGCAACGAGCGCTATCGCCGCACAGGCTAAACCGCAAGGAATCACGCCCAGTAGAGGCACTACAAAGCCAATGAGACGCACTCCGCAGTGATGCAATATAAAATGTATAGCGTATCGTCATATTCTTTGGAATATGGTATCATAAGAAACAATATGGATTGTTGCTCCGGAACAGTGAGAAACGTAGTATCGGTAGTTGAGGCAATCCGTCAACGTACACGTGGACGCACGGAATTCCAAGACTGAACGCACATTCTACAAATCGACCTCGCGAAAGGTTTCGCCTTGAATAAGAGAACAAGGCAGCATGCGGGACAGTACCTTAATGTACTGAGTGGCAGGGCGATCTCGCTTGACCCCGACGATGAGCCGGTCCTGATTTCTCCGGATTTGCTCCCTGACTATATATACGGGCTGCATGAACCCGGCGGCGAACACCTCATGAAGGAGGCGGGTCGCATTGGCTGGGTGTTGCAGTTGGCGGAGATCGGACTAGACGGCGGCACCGACGACGCAGATTGTTCGAAGCTGGCAGCCGACGGCTTCGGCGTCGTTACCCGCCTCAACCACGGCTATGGCAGCGCCGGCACACTTCCCACGCCGGACAAGTACCCCGAGTTCGCACAGTCGGCGGCGCGTTTCGTGGCCCGATCCAAAGGTTGTCATATCTGGATCGTGGGCAACGAGCCGAACCACGAACAGGAACGCCCGAACGGGGAGCCTATCTTTCCCATTCAATATGCGACCGCCTACCGGCTGGTTCGCGCGGCCATCCGTTCCGTTCCCGGCCACGAGGACGATCAAGTGCTGGTGGCGGGTTCTGCGCCTTGGAATGCACAGACCACCTATGCCAGCAATGTGCGCGGCGACTGGATCCGCTACTTCATCGACGTCATGGAACTACTTGGCGACAAAGAGGTCGACGGTTTTGCGATCCATACCTACACGCACGACCTGAACCCGCAGCAGATTACCGGTGATTACTTCCACACGCAGCCGGGGTACACACATCTGCGTAACGAGTTCCGTACCTATCGCGACTATATGGCCGCCATCCCGGAGCGCTTCCGCCACCTGCCCGTGCTCATCACGGAGACCGACCCCACCACGCGCCACCAGGGCTGGAATCCGGGAACCAACGTCGGCTGGGTGCAAACAGCGTACGAAGAGATCGCAAAATGGAACGCGGACCCGGAGAATCAACCCATCCAGGCCCTGATCCTCTACCGCTGGCCCTTGATACCAGACCAGCCCGAATGGTCGATCTCCGACCGCCCCGGAATTATCGAGGATTTCGAAGACGCCTTGCGCACCGAACCTGCCAAGGCGTTCATGGTTCGCCAACCTAACGTTCCGGAACCTCACGTGGCGGTGCCGCCGGACACTCTCCTGCCGGAGGACGAGCAGTGGCAGGGGTCGGTGGCGGCCTCACTCGGCGTGAATCAGCGCACCGGTCCAGGAATCGAGAACCCCATTATCCAGGCTCTGCCCTTCGCCACGCTCGTCACCGTGCTGGCCGAGGTTGATGAATGGTTGTACGTCGACGCACTGAGCCAACAGGGGTATGTGAACGGCGAGTTTATCCTGCGGCAGGAGGAGGGCGATCCCGAAGCGCCGCCTGGCGGTTTTCTGCGCGAGCGAGACGAACTCATGCAACATGTCCTGCCCGCGCCGGAGCAAATCAGCGTCGATCCAGACTCGAGCACGTGGACTGAACGTGTAATTATGCGCACCTGGAATGAGTATGGCTCGCTCATCGAGACCGTGTCGGAAATGCTGGGCATCGACCCCGCGGTTGCCGTGGCCGTGTTGGCGGTGGAATCCGGTGGCATCTCATTTATGGACGACGGCCGCATGCGCATTCGCTTCGAGAATCACATCTTTTTCGAGGAATATGGCCGGTTAAATCCCGACGAGTTTGCGAAATATCTGCGCTTCGACGTGGCCAGACCCTGGGAGGGACATTATTGGCGCCAGTCGCCCGAACATGCGTGGCGCTACTTCCATGGCGACCACGACGAGGAATGGACGGTTTTCAACATGGCTCGGACCAAGTTCAGCCCGCACAGCGCGAAGCTGTCCATCAGCATGGGGCTGGCCCAGATCATGGGCTTTAATCATCAGACCGTCGGCTACGATTCAGTGGAGGAGATGTTCGTGAGTTTCCGCGACAGCGCCAATGCCCAGGTACTCGGCTTCTTCGACTTTGTACGCGGCGATCCTCTGCGGGTGTGGGCGCTACAGCATAAAGACTATCTGGCCTTTGCCACGTCCTACAACGGCAGCGGCCAGGCCGAACACTATGCCGCGCTTGTCGAAGACGGCGTGAACGCGTTTGCGCGCTTGCGCTCGCAGCCGCCGCCAAAATCGGACGACGACCCGCCACAGCCCGAATTGTTTGTGCCGCCAATTTCTCCCGACTTGAGCAAGACCGACCCCGAGCTGTACGCCGCGTGGCGCGAGCACATCATGCAGGGATTCAAGAATAATCAGGAGATGTTCGACAGAATCCTGCGCTCGTTCATGGTGCCCTATAACTCCACGGTGCGCATGTACCGCACGCTGTTCTTCGTGGGGCTGGCGTCCTTCATCGCCGCCGTCGCCATGAGCATTTGGACGCACGACGCCTGGTTTGCGCTGATCTTCGGCGGCATGTCGGTGGCGTCTTTCATCACCTTCTTTCTCAGCCGCCCGCTGCGCTCTCTGGAAGAGAATCTAAACTACATCACGTGGCTGGGCGTCATCTACAACAGCTACTGGGCGCGCCTGCTCTATGCGTTGAACTACGAGACGGTACAGGCCGACCTAAAGGAGATCACGGCAGACTTCGTCGCTCAGATCGAGCGCCTCATTGAACGCAACAACGCCACGCGCGAGGATCGTGGCTCCGACAAACCGGGCTCGACCGACTAGGCTCGTAGTCACATTTGCAAATGAGACTCGACCTCAAATCACACCCGCGGCCTGCAACGCTGCCTGGATCGCCTCGCGCTGCGCCGGTGAGCTGGCCGGCATGGGCGCACGCGGCACGCCCCCATCGCGACCCTGCAGCGCCATGGCCGTCTTCACGTTGGCCGGCAGATTCGCCCCCTCGATGGCGTTCCAGATGCGCAGCAGATCCTGATGCAAGCGCAGCGCCGTCGCCTGGTCTCCCTCCTGTACTGCGTTCCACAGGGCAACACACAGCTTCGGACAGGCAGTAAGGATAGCCGCAATCGCGCCGTCGGCCCCGAGCAGGAACGACGGATACAACAGCGCGTCCACCGCGGAGTAGACTGTACCTCGCCCCTCCAGCATCAGCAGCAGGTCGGCCAGCAGCTTCATGGCCCCGGCGCTCTGCTTCACGCCGATGACGCCGTCCACTTCGGTGATGATGCGCGTCAGCAGCGCGGGCGAGCAATAGGACCATGGCACCACGTTGTAGATCATCACCGGCGCCGCTGCCCCGGCCGCAAGCCTGGCAAAATGGGCCACCATGGCGTCGTCGTCCGGGCGGAACAAATAATGTACCGGCGTCACCTGCAGCGCTGCCACATCCAGGTCAGCGATAGCCTGGGCGCGGCGTACGGCCTGGCGTGTGCTGTCCACGATGATGCCTACAATCACGGGGACGCGGCCCTTCACGGCGTTCACGGTGATTGCCACCAGCGCGCGATGATCAGCGTCGTCCAGCGTGTGCCCCTCGCCTGTGCTGCCGCCCACGACGATGGCGGGTACGCCTGCCTCCTCGATCATATAGTCGATGTCGTCACGCAGCGCGCCTTCGTCCAGCTCTTCGTCCGCTCCAAACGGCGTCACCATGGGCGGAACGATACCTTTTATGTTCATGGTTCATTCAATCTCCTGTGTAACAGGGCGGATGTACGTGCAAACCCCTTACCGCATGCGGCCGGTGTGGCGCAAGACGGTTCAGCAAATAGAGCCCTTAACCGCGGCCGCTAGATTTCTCGACCGGTAAACATGTAACCAGGCGGAGTCTCCCTAGAGTTTACTAGAACCGGACCTTTATGTCGATGGTCTGTGCGGCACGCCACGCGTTCGCGTGCCGCCGCAGCCCTGTGCAGACACGCAGATGCCGTAGCGGTTTTTTTGATCGCGATTGACATATCGTTTCTAATCGGGCAAACTCCTTCCGACAATTGCTCAGAGTTCCTCGCTGCATTCCTGCACCGCTACCCAAAGCACCTTGAGCGCAAACACGGCGGCGCCGTTGTCCAAGTTTCGTGCCCCTGTCGAGATTTGCTGGCTGAATGTCCAGTCCCGATACATGTCAGATTCCAGCGCCACTTTCCGTGCGCAGGCGACGCCATTTTCCTATGCCGTGTTGCTGGCAGTGGATCCGATTTGGCGGCGTGGAGGTGACTACTATGCCAGGTGAATTTCCCGTACGGACGCACATCTACCAGAATCATGTCTTTGACGGCACCCACTGGGACCACTATTTGCCACGACGGGACGACGTGATCGTCTCCACGTCCTACCGGTCAGGCACGACGTGGACGCAGAATATCGTCCTTCAGCTCATTTTCTTGGGACAGCCAAAGCCCGCACTTGCCGACATCTCGCCCTGGCTTGGCCACCGGACCTCGCCGCTTGCCCCGAAACTAGAGAAACTCGCGGCACAACAGAATCAGCGGCTCTTGAAAACTCACTTGCCGCTGGATGCATTCCCCTATTATGCCCAAGTTAGGTATATCGTCGTCGGACGCGATGCGCGCGACGTATTTATGTCGTTCTGGAATCACTACTCGAATTACACCGACGCCACCTATGAGAGGCTGAACGATCCTCGTGGCAGAGTTGGCGATCCCATGCCACGTTGTCCCGACGATATTCACGAGTTATGGGATTGGTGGATCAATCGGGGCTGGTTTGCGTGGGAGAGCGAGGGTTATCCCCATTCGGGCAATATGTATCACACGCAGTCGTGGTGGAATTTCCGCTATCTGGACAACATCCTGTTTGTGCACTTCAATGATCTGCTTGGAGATCTGCCTACGGAGATCGGTCGCATCGCTGACTTTCTGGAGATTGCCGTGTCAAAAGAGGACATTTCAGAAATTACGCAAGCAGTCAGCTTTGACTCCATCAAGGCACATGCATCGACGATGGGACCAATTCCCCCGGAATTTGCTCTGGGCGCTTGGAAGCACGGTTACGAGACATTCTTCTTCAAAGGAACGAACGGACGCTGGAAAGATGTGCTCACACCGGAGGAGTTGGTCATGTACGAGCGGGCCAAGACTAGAGTCCTGACCCCGGACTGCGCGCGCTGGCTCGAAGGGGGTCGGACGGCTCTCATACCTTCCTCGTCGCACGCATAGCGGCCAGCCCCGAATTCGTGATGGCCTGTTTGTGTGCGGCACAGGATGTCCCGCGGCGGTACGATTCACCCGAATACAGGGCCCTTTTGCAGTCGCGCCTGGATGCTTCAGAGGGCCGGTTGTCTGTTGTTTCGCCGAAAACGGTAGGTGCGCCGCGGAGGCAAATATCGCGGCCTATCCTGTGAGCGAGCTTGAAATCTCAGGCAAGTCTATTTGTGCTGCGGTGTTGCGCAGGAACTCGGTGCGCAAATCAGAATCCGGCAGCGTGGCCGCGATCTCTTTGATCACGTTCCCGGCTGACGTCCATGCACGCCTAGCTGCATCAGTCTTTCCCTGGGCCTCATAGAGACGGCCCAACGCAGTGTCAGACAGCTGCGCTCGAAACAGTGGCGACTGGCTTGCGGATGGCCGCTGGGCTTCCCACTCTCTCCGCTACCGAAGGCGTTGCCTTGGCCCATGGCGTCGCTTTTCAGCTTCCGGACGAGGCTTCCCCGTCCACATTCTGGGCATATGTCAGCGCTGAGAATACGCGTGTTGAGTGACTGCCCTCTTTGCGCCCAGTCCACTATGCTGCTTCGTCCGCTCTGCGCGAGACGGCAGCGAGCCTGGAGCGATGGTTCTTCCTGCCGGTAAGCCCGCACCACGGCGAGCAGCATCACAAACAATCCGTGCTAGGCGTCGTCAAAGCGGCCGAATACCTCGGGCTGCGCTGGCGCACAGATCCGGTTCTTGCCGCCCAATATGCGGCCCTGCTCGAAGCCAGATATGGAACGGGACACGACGCCTATCGTCCGGCCTTTCCGGTCGAGGCGCCTGTCGAACCTATACCTACCCTCGTAGACGCGCCGGAACCTTTGTGCTGCATATGCATCGGCGGAAGCGACGGCGCTGCGATTTCCGGATAGGATCGAACGTCCTCCATGAGAGCGGAGAACCCGCCTTGCCGCTGTATCCATGTGTACTTCCGATGCAGTCGTCTCCTTTCCGCGCAAACAGGTCCGGCCTGTTCGTGGCGTGGGCCAACGTTCATCATCCGTGGGCTGGCCCGACGTCACCGGTATAATGCCTTGCCTTCACCCTCACCGCCGCTGAATCTCCCACTCCTGTCCCACATACGCCGACACCGCCAGCGCCTGCGGCGCCAACTCGCGCGCCGCATCCCTCACCACGACCACACGCTCCACACCGGGTTCCAGGTCGAAGAAGTTGTCTTCGTACTCCGTGGTCTCGTAGCCGGTGGACAGGTGCACAAAATAGGCGAATGCGTCGGTACGCAGGCTCACCGCCAGCGTGTGGACATCGTCCTGGTGAACCGCCGCGGCGATCTTGACCAGGCCCAGGGCAAGGTCCTTGATCTCGGCGAAGAAGTGACGGTTGGGATGAATATGGCCGCCGCGCACCGCGACGAAACGGTCGTTGCCGGCCTCTAGCCTCCCGCGCCATACCTCGATGCTGCTGTTGGCCGGAATCGAAACCGTGATCTCCTCCCGATAGAGCACGGCGCCTTCGAACGTCACCAGACGAAGAACCAGCGTATCCGCCACCGCTTCCAGCGTGTCGTTCGTTACCCAAAGCGCGAGCGCGCCGTCCTCCAACTCCTGGAACGAAGCCAGCACCGGCTCGTAGACGCGGCGGGCATAGTAGTAGCCTGCCTTGCCGAAGCCGTAATAGTCGATGACGCTCCAACTCAGCACCGGCCAGCAGTCGTTCAACTGCCAGAACAACGTGCCCGAGCAGTGCGGTTTGCGTCTCCGGTAATGCTCGATGCCATACTTGAGCCCTTCGGCCTGGGCCACCATGCTGAAATCGATGTACTCGTCCAGCGTTTCCGGCAATCCCGTCACCGACTGCATCAAGCTGTCGCCCTTGTTTTTGGGATTGTCTTTGTTATGATGGTCCATGGACGGGCTGTGATGGTAGAGCTGGTCTTCCGGGATGTTGCGGCGCAACGTCTCGGCAACGGGCGCCGCGTGCATGCCGAACTCGCTGCAGAAGCGCGTCATGTCTTCCCCGTAGCGACGGTAGCTGACGCCTGCCGGGGAATGGTCCACCTTCGGCTCCTCCCCGAAATGGCGCGGGAAGTTGCCATGCCACGCGTTCCAATTGTGGCTGTCGCCATCCAGCTCGCTGTTGTAGTCGTTCCCGCCATAGGGGCTGCTGGGCCAATAGGGCGTCTTGCCATCCCAGGTGGCAACCGCCTCAGGCAGAACGTGGTCGTAATACAGGGCCCCTGGCGCGATGGGATCCTCTTCCTGCCAGAAGGCCCGTTCGTGTAACCACTGGTTCTCGTTGTTGCCGCACCACAGGGCCAGGCTGGGATGGCTGCGCAGCCGCCGCA
>JBJYXA010000354.1:0-4626 GCA_046259705.1 Caldilineaceae bacterium | reverse complement strand
ACCATGTTGCGCGCCTTGTCGAAGAGTTCCTCGTCGTTGACGGCCAGCCAGCCGCCGATGTTGACCAGGTTGTCCTTCTTGGCGCTCATCCATGCGCCGTCGGTATAGCTGCAGAATTCCTTGAGGATGTCGGCAATGGTCTTCTCCGCGTAGCCTTCCTCACGCTCCTGGATGAAGAGGCAGTTTTCGACCATGCGAGTCGCGTCGAGGTAAACGGGGATGCCGTAGCTGTCGCACAATGCTTTGAGAGCACGGACGTTGGCCATGCTCACCGGCTGGCCTCCGGCCATATTGACGGTCCCCGCCAGGCTGATGTAGGCAATCTTGTCCGCGCCCTCACGGTCGATAAGCGCCTGTAGCTTGTCGAGGTCCACATTACCCTTGAAGGGATGCAGGTTCGTGGGGTCGTGCGCCTCGTCGACGATGACGTCCACGAAAGTGCCGCCGGCTAGCTCCTGGTGCAATCGCGTGGTCGTGAAATACATGTTTCCGGGGATGAACTGGCCTGGCTGGATAGCAGCCTGGCTGATGAGATGCTCGGCGCCGCGCCCTTGATGCGCAGGTACGATGTGACGATAGCCGTAGTAGGTACGGATGGCATCTTCCAGGTGGTAGAAATTGCGACTTCCTGCGTACGCCTCATCCCCTAACATGATGCCTGCCCACTGGCGGTCGCTCATGGCGCCGGTCCCGCTGTCGGTTAGCAGGTCAATATAGACATCTTCTGATCGAAGCAGAAAAGTGTTATAGCCGGCGTCTGCCATCGCGCGTGCGCGAGCCTCAGCGCTGATTACTTGGATGGGCTCGACCATCTTGATCTTCCACGGCTCGGCCCAAGAACGGCGACCGAACTGCTGTCCCATAGTTTGCGGCTTCGTTTCGGACATTTCATCACTCCTTCCAGGCTTGTAGGCGGGTCTTTGTAGCGACAACACGGCGGGATTGGCTCAACACGTTGTGGTCGCGGTGATCTGCTATTCCGAACCAACCAACTAGATCCGATAGCGCGCCGGCAGCCTGAGTCGCACCCTCTTCACTCGCCAGTTGTATTTGTGTACAACGGCAGGGCCGTGGTCGACTTCACTTCTGACAGCACGAGGCTAGTGTTGATACGTGCGACGCCGGGAACGGGCGTCAGTTCCTGGATCACGAAACGTTCCAGGTCCCGTCGATTGCGCACCACGACCTTGAGCAGAAAATCAAACTCGCCGGTCACATGGTGACATTCGAGTACTTCGGGGAAATCGCGCACGCGACTGCGGAACTCGTCGAGCCCTTCCTGGCGGTGCAATTGCAGACTCACGCTGACAAAGCAGGTCATGTCGTAGCCAAGCTTTTCCTTGTCGAGCAGGGCGACGGTGCGCCGGATATAGCCCTGTTCGGTCAGGCGGCGCATGCGCGCATGAGTGGCAGGCGGCGACAGGCTGACGCGTTTCGCTAGGTCGGCATTCGTGATGCGGCCGTCCTCCTGCAAGATGCGAAGGATGGCGATGTCGAGTTCGTCAAGGTTGTCCATACGAAGATTATACTACGATTTCAGGTATCATTTCAATAGTATTTGTAATATTGCCAAATATGCCGAATATTTATTCTATCTTGTGCGTACTATTGGAATTTTATTCCATCCCTCTTACATGGCTTGCATACTCGACGAAATTGGGGGAGGCGTGAGCGACTCTTCCTGACAGTGCGGCGCTATTCGATCTCTGTGCCAAGCAGTCTGACGCCGTGGTTCCCCATATGTCTGCGACAGGGATATAATCAATACACCTGGTTCTTGACACCCGAACTCAAACCGCTAGAAACGAACGACAATCGAATTAGAGGAGTGTTCGAATGGCAGATTTCACAAAAGCACGCACCATGCTCGCCGAGTTCAAGGGTGACGCCTACATACACGGCTTGGGGGTCTTGCCGCAGGTCGGTAAGGCTACGGCTAAGTATGGCCGCAACGCAGCGCTCATCGCAGACCATTTTCCCGGTTCCGACGCCTACATCCAGACTATCCGCGATTCCCTGGCGGAAGCAGACGTAGACATCGTAGGAGAGCTGGCTGGGGCGGGCCCTAACGCCCCCTTGGAAGACCTGGCGCGTATCACCGAGGGGGTTATTGAACTTGACCCGGACGTGATCGTCAGCTTCGGCGGCGGCAGCACCATTGACGCATCCAAGGCGGCGGAGGTGCTGCGCACGCTGGGTGGTGAGATTGAAGACTACTTCGGTACAGGACTGGTTGGCGCGGCGCTAGCCAAGAGCGGCAAGAAGCTGACGCCGCACGTGGCGATCCAGACCGCGGCCAGTTCCGGCGCGCATTTGACCAAATACTCGAACATCACCGACGTGAGCACTGGACAGAAGAAGCTGATCGTAGATGAGGCCATCGTACCCATCCAGCCCGTCTTCGACTATGCGGTGACCTTCGGCGCGCCGGTATCTCTCACGGCCGACGGCGCGCTGGACGGCATCGCCCATTCCACCGAAGTGCTGTACGGCGCGGTGGGACAGCCTCAATACGAGCGCATGGAAGACGTGGCAGTCGAGACGATCAAGCTGGTGCTGGAATACCTACCGCGGGTGATCGACAACCCGAAGGATGCGGAGGCGCGCGAGGCGCTTGGTCTGGCAACCGATCTGGGCGGTTACGCCATTATGCTGGGCGGGACCAACGGCGGGCACCTTACGAGCTTTTCGCTGGTGGACGTGCTGAGTCACGGCCGCGCTTGCGCCATCATGAATCCGTATTATACGGTATTCTTCTCGCCGGCCATTCAAGATCCGCTGCACTTGACCGGGCCGCTCTACAAAGCTTCCGGGGATACGGACGCGGACTTGGAAAGCCTTTCGGGACGCGCGTTGGGTGAGGCGGTAGCAGACGCCATGATTCACTTCGAAGAGCGAATTGGTTTCCCGGCCACGTTGGGCGAGGTGCCCGGCTTCACGGATACGCACATCGAGCGGGCGCTTACTGCGGCCAAGAACCCGCAGCTCAAGATGAAGCTGGAGAACATGCCCGTACCGCTCACAGCCGACATGGTGGACGAATACATGGGTCCGGTGCTGGAGGCTGCCAAGAGCGGCGACCTGTCGGTGATCAAGACGGTCGACTAGAAAATCCTGGGACGCAGATCATCGCTGATTCTGCTGATCCACGCAGATTGCCACCCGCTCCAGAACAAGGCACCTTCTGGAGCGGGTGCTTTGTTGTCGGATGAATCACGCTAGAAACCTTAGCCTTAAGCGGTCCTGTAGTATGCGAACCCCTATGGCAGACAGGAGGCCCATCATGCCAAGCCACAAGGAATTTCAGCCGGCCCCCGTGAAGGAGACCGTGAGCTTTGAAGACTTCGACAAGATCGACATCCGTGTCGGTACGATTTTGGCCGTGGATGACGTTCCCGGCTCCAACAAACTAGTCCGTCTGACCGTAGACCTCGGCGACCAAACCCGGTCAATCCTTGCCGGCATCAAAGAAGAACGACCTGACCCGTCCGTGATTACGGGAAAACAGGCACTGTTTGTCGTCAACCTCGCTCCTAAGCAGATGATGGGCTTGACCTCTGAAGGAATGCTCTTCGACATTGGCTACGCAGACGGGCTAAAACCGGTTCTTGCCCAGCCCGAATCACCTATTCCGAACGGCGCACGGGCGGGCTGAACGATGGAATACCAGTCAAAGTCTGGAGCGGAAGATCCTCTCAGACCAACCGTCCGACGAAAACCGGAGCCGAGCTCTACGGCGACGAGTGGATGGTGAGACCTCTCGTGTCTTCGGGCTATCGGCTTTCAGTTTCTAGAAGTCATCTCTTCAAGTATTTGCCAGCACTTCCAATACATACGCGGTACGTGGAAGGCGCCTTTCCACTGGTTGCCCTTGAGCGGCACGGAAAGACTGCCGTCGCGATGTAGATAGCCAAACCACTCCCCATATTCTGCATCCGGGAAATGCCGAAAGGCCCACTCATGGGCCAGTGTATGCCACTGCGCAAAGGTACTGTCGCCGGTGAGCTGGTAGGCCAGCAGCGTGGCGATGATCGCCTCGTTGTGCGGCCACCAGAATTTCATGTCGTGCCAATACTCCTGGACCGGCAGTCCCTTCACGTCGCGGAAGTAATAGAGCCCGCCGTATTCCTCATCCCAGCCCAGCTCCCACATCCACTCCAGCATGGTCGCGCCCATCTGCCTTAAGCGGGCGTCGTTGCCGCGGTGCGCCGCTTCATCCAGAATGAACCAGGCCGCTTCGATGGCGTGGCCGGGCGTGACGGTGCGGCCGTCAAAGCAGTCGAGAAACTCGCCGTGAGGTCCGACTACTTCTAGCACTACGCGCAGTTCCGGGTGCATGAAGTCGCGTTCAATCTCGTCGATGTAGCGGTTGATCGGTTCGTTACAAAGCTCGGGATCGCCGCCGGCCCCGCGCAGAACCTGAGCCGTGCTAATCATGATCATGGGCACTGCAATGCCCTTCATGGGGCGTGTCTGCGGATCCGTCTTCGGAGGCAGGAGACCAGGCGTGGCTAGGTAGTGTTGTGTCAGCTTGAACAGGTCAACGGCGCGCTGTAATCGGTCCACGTCTGCGGTGGCTTGCGCATACGCGGCGTAGGCGATGATGGTGAAGCATTCGCTGAAGAT
>JBJYXA010000353.1:0-9275 GCA_046259705.1 Caldilineaceae bacterium | reverse complement strand
CCCAGCTGAAGTTGCTGCGCGACGAGGTGACGGCGCACCGGACCGGAAACGAAGGACCACGTGGCGAGGCCCTGCCGTCGATAAGGGGTAGTAACGACGACGGTCCTGCAATTGTGTAATCATCGCAAAGGCTGCAAACCTGTCCATCGCAGCTTGTGCCGAGCGGCGCGCTGCAGCTGAGCGAGAGAATGTCAAAACGCGTTTGCTTATTATCGCGTTGCGCAATGTCAGCACATCGCGGCTATTGATCTGCGAATCCTGACGGGTCGGTCAGCCATGCCAAACGCCTTCGATTATGAAGAAGCCTTTAGCCGAAATATCGGCTGGCTAACCGAAGCCGAGCTGCGGCAGCTCCGGGGCAAACGCGTTGCCATCGCCGGGCTCGGCGGGGTTGGGGGGGCACACCTGCTCGCGCTTACCCGCTTGGGCGTCGGCGCCTTCAATATCGCTGATCTTGACGCCTTTGAAGTTGCCAATTTCAATCGTCAGTTCGGCGCGATGATGAGTCAGATCGGACGGCCCAAGGTCGATGTGATGGCTGAGATGGCGCTCGACATCAACCCGGAGCTTGATATCACAAAGTTTCGATCCGGTATCGACAGCGCCAATGTCAACGAATTTCTACGCGACGTCGACCTGTATATCGACGGACTGGATTTCTTCGTCACGGACGCCCGCGAGGCCGTCTTTTCGGTATGCGCGGAAAGGAACATTGCCGCCATTACCGCGGCACCATTGGGTTGGGGGGTCGCCATGCTCGCCTTTTTGCCGGGCGGGATGACGTTCGAGGATTATTTTCAGTTCCAGGGTCAAGATCAGCTGGAGAAGCTGCGCCGGTTCTTGGTCGGGCTGTCGCCTACTCGGCTTCAGTTCAGTTCCCTTGTCGACGCCTCACGTCTGGACATCGAAAACCAGCGCGGCCCGTCCACGGCGGTGGGCGTTTACCTTTGCGCCGGATTCGTGGCCGGCAATGCCGTCAAGATCCTGCTCCAGCGCGGCGAGGTCCCTTCCGCCCCAACATCGCTGCAACTCGATGTCTTTTCGAATGCCTTTGATGTCGTCGAGCTTCCTGGCGGCGTGCAGCATCCCGAGGCGCAGGCGTGCCTCGCGGCGCTGCGTATGGCGTGAAGTCAATGTCCGGCCCCGGCGCGATGCTTAGTCAGCGGGTACGTTGGTCGGTCCCCAAATCACTGCAATCGGCGGTCGAGCCGATCGGGGGCGATATCGCGCCCGGTTGCTTCACCGCCTCCCGTTCGCCAATTCCGCCGACCTTGCGCTGTCCGGCGCGAAACCAGGACGCTGTTCGCCGGCCGCCATTTAGGACCGAGAGCACCTGATCGGCGACCCCGCGTCGTGGCTATCCCCTCGATGCCTTTCACGTCAGATCAGAGTGAGCATCTCCCGTTCAGCCCAGTGAGTGGATAGGAAGACAACCGTAGAGCGACTGTGCAGGACGGGTGTTTGTGTCAGAAAAGTTTACAGTTGCGCCGAGTCAGCTGAGTGACTGATAAAAAAGGCTTTTGTGCGCAAACGGGGCCAGACGGGCGGATACCGTCGGGGCAAAAGGGCGGATAAAGCGTCGGCGACACTTGCGATAGAAACAGAATCGGACAGCAGGCGTCAGCATTTTTTACAGTTTCTCTGAAGTCACTTCCCGGTATCCTGTCTGTATTGGTAAAAAAAGATATCCAGGCAATGGGTTAGATTGCACCACGCATAACTGGTATAAGTTCTGCTTAGCTGTGGGCAACAGACCATGAGCGAACAGGGTGCCGGTTGGTCGGGCAGCAACGCTTGTTGACGCTAGGCGTTGTAACAAAACGACGAGGTGAATGTGATGAACATGAGAAAGCTAGGGGTTGCCGCCGCGGTCGGCCTGGGTCTCGCGGGCAGCGCTGGAGCCGCAGAATGGACCTTCCAGGACGACGCGATCGATTTCTTGTTCCGGGGCGGAACGCTGGTTACACCAAATGGCTGCGCGGGCGACGAATGCAACATCGTCTCAGGCGATGTGATTCTGGCCGTCTTCGAATACACAACCTTCTCAATTGATGGCGTTAACCAGATCCCGTCAGGACAGCAAATTACAGGCGTCGCCGCGATTCAGATCGACACGCAGAACCCCGATACCGGCGTTTGGACTTACAAGGCACCGGACGAAGGTCTGAACTACTTTCTCGGCCTGGGCACGGGCACGACCTCGGTGACCAACGGCGACGCTGGCGACGGTGCCGTCATCGCCATATTCCAGAACTTGGCGGCAAACACAAATCCGTCAATTACCGATCGTGATCTTGTCGTCGACAACAGTACCGCTTTTGGCGGGGCTGCGGGGCTTAGCGGGTTGCCAGGTTCGTCAAATTGTACGTCCGTGGCCGATTGCATCACCGAGGGCAGCCAGGGTGACTTGATCCAAGTCGACGGGTTCGGTCTTGACCCGAATGACATGTGGCAATCCTTGACCGGTAACCCGGCGGCCGCCAACATTTTCCTCGCCTGGAACGCAAACCAGGCCGCAAGCTTCGTTGACGTCCAGTTTGGCTTAAGCACCTTCTATAATACGATCGAGCCAGTATTGCCCATCCCGAATCCCTACATTGGCGGCGTCGGTCCATGCGGGGACGTCAACGACGACGACTTATGTGTCCAGACCGTCGGTAGCTCCAACGTGGCTGGCGGAGCGACCGCTGGGGCAGGTCCGTCACTAGAAAACGGCGCCTTTGCCCATGCCCTCACCATCTCCCAGAACAAGGTGGTCGAGGCGATTCCGGCACCGGGCAGCTTGGCGCTGTTGGGCCTGGGACTCTTCGGCTTAGCGGGCGTGAAACGCCGGAAGAGCGGCTGAACCGTCCCTTACCGGATGCTCAAACAGGGGAGTCGCCAACGGCGCCCGGTTCCGCAGACAGCGCGAGCCGGGCGCCGCGTTTTTGTTCGGGTTGGCTGCTTACGCATCCTCTCGGCCTTTTGTCCACGCCTGTGCGAAGCGCCCCCCCTCTTGTGTTCCAACATCACGGGGCGCGCCACGTAGGAATGAGCGTCAGAGGCTCTGGTATTTCGACGGCGCCGGGACGACCTCGGTGGCTGATAGAATTGAATGGCGCAGCCGTTCGGCCGACGTCAATATCCATCGTCCCAAGGGCCAGTCGCCGTCATCGCGAATGTGCTTCTGGCACTGTGGCCTCCTTTGCTGGCCGACACGCGCACTGGCGCCGGTCGCTGCAGACCAATTGTAGCGTTGCAGGCATCGTCGGATGCGCACAGAAGAATAGCCTCGGTTCTGGCGGGCGTATCCGCACATGCCACGGGCATCGATCGCGTTGTCGTAGGGGTAAGACAAGACGCTAACGAACCACCAATGGCGTGATCATAATAGGGCGCGTGGCGTGGAATCTGCCCCGCGTCGGCCATGGGCCAGAGCGTGCCGCATTCGGTATCGATATGGAATCGCTTGGCAATGCTTTGACGCTCTACGAAGCCCAGCGCCCGAGGCTGCCCATCAGACCCGCTTGCGCGTCGTTCCTCCGCCGCGCCGGGCCCCGTCCCTAGCCAAGATTGTCGGGGTTATTCCGGGCAACTGAATCATGCAACCGAGATTCGACAGTTCGCCCCGGACTGGGTGCCGTAACCCCGGCCGGCGAACGGAAATTCTCTCCAGTCTCCATTGCGTCGCATCGAATCTGTGATGATTCCAGGTGCCCCACAGTTGGTCTGGGGCGATTCAAACCAATTTCTTGCGTCATTTCAGTTCAAGGCGGTGCGCATGTACTTACCGGCGCCGCGGGGCTCGACCGGTAGCCAATTGGGCCCGCGGACCCGAATCCGAAAGGACAACTCGGGAATAAATCCAGGCGTGGGCATCGAGCCTCTTGTGTGCGTCGAATGCCACTGAGGCAGCTTTAGTGTCGCGCCCTTGTTTTGACGGTCTAGCTGCTTCACGGTCCACTGTGCTTGGCTACGCAAGATCAGGTCAGATCGCGGTCTTGGACCGGCGCTTGTCGCTGCCGCTCCGTGTTCTGGAATCACGGCTTCAGCTTGGATGCGTTATCACCGGGTCCAAGCGCTGATATCACGCGCGAAGGCTTTGAATTCGTTCGCCTCGCGCCCCGGATCATGTGCACATGTTGATCTCGATCTTGCCGAAATTGGGGGGCTCGCAGGTGGTGGGGGACATCCACTGCACCTCCCATGACTCGCAAAGCTGATCAAGACGGTTCCTTCATGGCCGCTGGCCCGTGGATTTACTGAGCCGGCGGGGTCTGATTCCGGATCTTGTCGGCCAGGGCCTGGGCTTCTGGCCGTTCCTCAAAGTCCAATCTGCTGTCTTTGAGGAGGTCTTCGAGGACCGTCATGGCTTCCTGTTGCTTCCCTTGCATGTCGAGGATCATCGCCTTGCGATACTGAAAGGTCGGATTCTGAGGCTGTTTGGCCAACGCCTTCTCGGCCGAACGTTTCGCCGACGCCAAGTCGCCGTTGGTCGCCAGGGCGAAGGCATAGGTATCGAGGACCTCCGGCGCTTCGGGCTGCAGCTCAGCAGCCCTTTTTGCGTAGCCTAGCGCCGCCTTCGGATCCACCCTCAGCAAGTTCCACGCGAGCTGGTTCAAGGCGAGCGCGTTGTCTGGCGCTTGCTCGACGATGCGGCGGTATTGCGCCACACCGTCTTCCCTCTGCCCCGAGCTGACCAAGAAGTTCGCGAGCGCGAAACGTGCCTTCGCGTCCTTCGGATGCGTCCTCACCCACTTCTGCAAGAGCGTGATGGCGTCGGACCTTTCCCCGCTGCGCCATTTCTCCAGTGCCAGCGCTAATGCGGTCATGGGGGACGGCGCCGCTGCAAAGACCTCCGCAAGCACTTTTTCTGCTTCGTCGGATTGTTCCGACTGGGACTCCATGGCGGCCAGTCCTACGAGAACCTTGACCTCTGGACGATCCGGATGTGTCTTCTGTAGGACCGCCAAGCTTTCGCGGGCCAAAGCATAGCGCTTCTGCAACAACAGGAGTCGCGTGTAGGCGAGGCGCGCTTCGAAGAAATTCGGATCGAGCTTAACGGATTCGGCCAACTCGTCGTTCACGGCTGCTGCGTCGCCGGTTCCCGCGGCGACACGGGCCGACAAGAAGTGCGCTGCGGCGGATTTCGGTGCCCGGCGCAGCAACTGCTGTACAGTCGACTTGGCAGTCTCCGGTGATCCATCCATAAGTTGCGCGGTGGTCAGGGTTACCAAGAACTCGGGATTGTCCTGCGCTCTATCCTCAACAGGCGCCAGCAGTTCCATGGCGTCTTTGACCCGGTTTTGTTGCAGCCGGTACCTGGCAAGGAGCAATCGGGGCACCACGGCCACAGGGTCTGCTGAGACCGCCTCGCGCAAGTGCGCTTCCATCGCCGAGATATTTCCCTCTGTCGCGTCGAGTTGGGCCAGCCTGACGAGAGCCCCAACGTTGTCGGGATGATGATCGAGAATCGCCTGGTAATGCTGCCGGGCCTCCGGCAGACGTTCTCGCTGCAGCGCTAGAGCGGCGAGGTGGGTGTTGGCATCCGTGTCTCCAGGCGCGATTTCGTTCGCGCGGCGCCAGGCCGCCTCGGCGTTCTTTTCATCGTCTTTCGCCAGGTAGATGCGCCCCAATAGGTTCTCGGCTACGGGCGAAGCGGGATCGCGGCGCCGCAGGTCTTCCGCGGCGGTAAGCGCCTGATCGAACTGCTTGTTGCCGATCTGACTAAGGATCAGAAGGACATAACCGCGCCGGACCTCTGGGTCGAGCCCGACTGGGGCTTCTGCCGGCTCGCTACTCTCTTTTGCCGTTCTGCCGCCCCCGATAGGCTTGTCGTCGATTTCAGGCTGCTCGTTTGCGGAGGCCGGCTGCGGCTCGCCTGAGGGCTCTAAGAGGGCTATCGCGTCGTTGTACTTGCCTGACTGCAGCAGGGTGCTGGCCAATAGTTGAGTAGAAAACACATCATCGCCGTCATGATGCACCACCGGACGCAGTAGGCCTTCCGCCGTTTCGAAGTCCTTTTGGCGGGCCTTGAGCAATGCCAACAGTTTTCGCCCCGGGACATAGTCGGGCCTCAGCGAAAACACGCGCGATGCCTGTGCCAGAGCCTGCTCGGCATTGCCGAGCATGAGGTTCGCGAGCGCGGAAAAATAGAGCGACGCGACATGGTTTGGATATTGGTTCAGAACGGTCGTTAGGGAATCGATTGCGTCCTGGTATTGACCATTCTGAAACGCGATCAGTCCTTCTCCCAGCGGAGCGAGAGCAAAGCCATGCGCCTTCAGCGCGTCGACATCGGTCTTGGCGGCCTCGAGCTGGTGCAGAGAGATATTGACGAGGACGCGCAGCAGCCTGTCCGCGGAGTCATCCAAGCGATTGTCTATCGCTTTGGTCAAGGCATCCGACGCCTTCTCCAAGCGATTCTCCTTAGCCTCAATTTGGCCGATAATGCTCCATGCCGGTGCGTAGGCTGGCATTATATTTACCGCCTTGTGAAGCAAGGCCATGGCCTCTGCTGATTGGCCGGAAGCCAACAGTATCTTTGCTTGCGTGGTCAGAGCAGTAGAGGAATCGGGACTGCGCTTAAGCGCTGCGGCAACGTTATCGCGGGCCTGGGATATATCGCCTTTTGCCAGGTAGGCTTCCGCCTTGCTGACGAGCATTTGCGCAGTGGCCTTGGGGGAAAACGCGGGCTCCGGACTCAAGACGATGACTTCGTTAAGCTTTCCTTGACGAAGCAATGCCTCTGCCAACTCTGGCATCACCAGCTCTGAACTCATCCCAAGACTCTTTGATCGGCGTAATTCCTTCTCGGCTGTGGCGCCATCCCCTAAGTCGACCAAGAGCGTTCCCAAGAGCCAGCGCGCGCGTGGGTTGTTACCGTTGGCGATCAAAGCGTACTTCAATGCTGCAACCGCAGCATCTACTTTGTTTTCGGCGATGTCTCTTTCCGCTGCTGCCACCCATTGCACATCCGTAGGTGAACCGGGGCTGCAGCCGGCGAGTGCGCTGATCGACACCAGTGCGAAGGCAAACAGAACTCGTTGTCTCAAAGACATATACTTACTCTCACTATCCTGTGTTTCCATTAGCCTTGATTTGTAATCGAGGGCAACCGATCGTGCTCGTAGAAAAGAATTGCAATTTGGCATTGGCACGGAGCAGCGCCAAAGCCGGGAAAGGCGCTTGTCAACTCACAATGTTGGTCTGATAACTGCGTTTTTCATCGACGCGAACGAGTCCTGGCAGTTTGAAGATGCCTGGGCTCTGTTGGAATTTAACGCTAACCTATTGCTTTGTCGAGTGTTGCGTTGCGGCGTTCCAAGTGCTCAGGATATCGGCCTCCATAGCGGTCCAGAGGTTACGGTGATGCACCTTCTAAATGTCAACAGACCCTCGCCTGCTCGGCTTGTCTCAAAACGCAGGGCTTCAGCGAGACGTACGCCCACGGGCCGGAGTCAAATGGACCTGATGCGCGCCCTCTCCCGTTGCCCTGTTCCGGAAAATGCCGGTTGTGTGCTCCCGAGTCGGGCGGAAAGCGAGCATCTTCCCCTGAGCAATCCCCGCTCACCTCTCTGAGATGTCAACGCCTCTCGTCGGTATCGGCCGTGCTCCGCCTTTGGTTGGCAACTCCCCAATTGAGCCGTCCTCGTTTCGCCCAGCTTGGAAGTACTTACGTACTCCACTCGCCGTTTTCGCATGATTTTTCCTTCCCAGTTCGGTGGAGGGGGCGCAGATCATCGCCCGTCTCTGCCTGCACCACTGAACGACGTAGCCTCCCGAGGTTCACGACCAGATTCGATGGCTTGCCTATCACGGGTTCATTCAGGACGCACGCTGAGTCCTCGCAGGGGTGGATGTTGCACATGCTGCCTCAAGGGGCAGCCGGCGTGATCGAATAGGTTCCGTCATCGGCAAGCCCGCTCGAAGGAACATGTGCACGTTGTTGTCGTCCCGGAGAAATGAGCTTAGGCGATGCCGCAAGACCCTTGCTTCGTTCACGAGTTCTGGCGGGGTCCGATTGGCTTCGAGGCGACGTAGCAGATCCGTCACGACATAAAACGGCTGTACGGCAATCTCGTTTGAATTCAGTAGGATCCAGGCGCGCTCCATCAGTCGGCCGGCGGCAAACTCGGCGGCGGCACTGCGGGGGCCGACGATGGCGACGATGGCCGCCGCATTCGTCGCTTTCACGGATTCTATTTTCGCCAGCAACTTGTAGAAACCGAGCCGGTTCAACAGCGAAAGCCGCTGCCAATCCTGGATTAGCCGGAGCAGGAGACGTCCTCCCGGTGGTAGATCGATGGTTGCCACATCAAGGCCGGTGCCGGTGGCGACCTCGTCGGCGGAAAATCGCAACACGCCGCCGAACCATTCATGGATTTCGCGCGTCCGGAAACGCAGTCGCGAGGCCAACTCGACGAGATGCGCCACCTCCGCGATTCGTTGCGCATCGGTGATAATGAGCAGTCGACAATCGGCTTCCGTCAGAGACGACAGGTTCGTCAGAACCTGATCAGGAACTGGCTCAGATCGGTAGGCGAGACGATTGGTGTGTCGGTTGAACACCGGATGGTGCCTCAACGCGTCCGTGACGGGCGCAAAAGGGTCGATGGCGGCGCGAATGTACTGCGGTCCGTCGGGGGTCAAATTCCAATCGGCGTTAAGGCCGGCACTGTTGGCGGCTTGGATAATATTCTCGACCACCGCGCCCATGGTCAGCCGTTCGCTGTGTCTATCCGCGCCGAACACCTTTGCGGCTGCATCGTCCGGGCAGTAATACAGCGCCAGTTCACCGTCCTGCCAGCTAAAGCACCAGGGTTGGGAGTTGTCTGCGGACGGCGCTGCCTGGCCCGCCGCAATCAGGAACTGCGCGATCTGAGGCAATTCCTGGTTGGAGCCGTCTCGCGAGTCGCTTGCCGTAGTCACGCGGTCTCCTGTGCTCAGTTCGGCAGTTTTCTGGTTCAAGGAAAGCGGTGCTCCGTGCGGCGTCGTCCTAAATGGCAGCCCTTCGCCGGAGTCGCTTCGCCCTTGCGGTCTCGTTGCCGAACACTGGGTTGTATGCGTCTGCCCGTTGGGGTCACAAACGCGCGGACCACGGCACGATCTACGTTGTCCCTAGCCACGTGCACACAGGCTATCGTCCTCTCAGCTGCTGCATGGGTCAAGGGGCTGCGCCAGACCGCCAGACGCGCAACTAGATCAGAGCGGCATCTGGGGCTCGTCTCGGGCATCACTGCGAAGAGGGCCCAAGCGTCGTTCTCTTGCGCAGGCCTTTAGACGCGTCGCCTTGG
>JBJYXA010000352.1:0-1614 GCA_046259705.1 Caldilineaceae bacterium | reverse complement strand
CGCAGACGCCAGCTTGCCGGGTTCTTGGCGCCAAAACGGTCCCGCATGATGCGCGCCCACATTCGGCGTGCAGCGCGGTACTTCGCCACCTCCTCCAGCAGATTGTTGTGCGCATTGAAAAAGAAGCTAAGTTGACCGGCAAACTGATCGACGTCGAGCCCGGCATCTATAGCTTGCGTCACATACTCGATACCGTTCGCGAGCGTGAACGCCACCTCCTGTACGGCGGTACTCCCCGCTTCGCGGATGTGATAGCCGCTGATGGAGATAGTATTCCATTTGGGCGTTTCGGCGGCACAGTAGGCGAAGACGTCGGTGATCAGCCGCATGGACGGCGCCGGCGGGAAAATATAGGTACCGCGCGCGATGTATTCCTTGAGGATGTCATTCTGCACCGTACCGCGCAGCTGCTTGGGGTCCAGCCCTTGTTTCCTGGCGACAGCAATGACCATCGCCAGCAGAATCGCCGCCGGCGCGTTGATGGTCATGCTGATGCTCACCTTGCCCAGGTCAATTCCGTCGAGCAGGGTCTCCATATCCTGCAGGCTACTGATGGAGACGCCTACCTTGCCTACCTCCCCCTCCGCCAGATCGTGATCCGCGTCGTATCCGATTTGTGTGGGCAGATCGAATGCGACTGAGAGCCCCGTTTGCCCTGTGTCGATGAGGTACTTGTAGCGGGCGTTGCTCTCTGCAGCCGTGCCGAAGCCGGCATATTGGCGCATAGTCCACAAGCGGCCGCGGTACATATTGGGCTGCACGCCGCGCGTGTACGGATAGTCTCCCGGAAAGCCCAATTCTTCTACGTAACGATCACCTGACACATCGGCCGGCGTATAGACCGTCTGCACCTCAATATCATCGCTGCTCGTCGTAAAGCGAATACGCCGCTCAGAGAAACGTTCAGTAACCGGCGCCAGACGCTCGATCTCCCAGGCGTCTTTGGCGGCTGTTACGCTCACTGAATCTATCAATCCCATTTTCAGATCTTTCCGTTGGCGCCAGCGCCCTCTACATCTCGCTGCGCCCCTGGAGCGCACGCCCCAGCGTAATTTCATCGGCGTATTCGAGATCGCCTCCCATGGGCAATCCGCGTGCAAGTCGTGTTACACGCACGCCAAGAGGCTTCACCAGGCGCGCGATATACATGGCGGTGGCCTCACCTTCTAGGTTTGGATTTGTCGCCAAGAGCAGCTCGCGCACGTCCCCCCCTTGACCGGCGTCGGTGCGCGGGCCGGGTTCCGATCCCGGTTCGCTTGCCAGTTGGATGCGTTTGAGCAGCTCACCTATCTTTAGGTCGTCGGGCCCCACGCCCTCCATGGGCGAGATCTTGCCGTGCAGCACATGGTACACGCCCTTGTATTCGTGTGTTCTTTCTATAGCCTGCACGTCCAGCGGTTCCTCGACCACGCATATCAGCCCGTGATCTCGTTGGGCATCGTCGCATATAGGGCATGGATCACGGTCGGCTATATTGTGACACACGCTGCAGAACAGCGTGCCCGACTTGAGATCCTGCAGCGCGTTCGCAAGGTTGAGGGCAATTGATTCATCGCTGCGCAACAGGTAGTAGGTCAAGCGGCTGGCCGTCTTTGGCCCGATACCCGGAAGCTG
>JBJYXA010000351.1:0-1896 GCA_046259705.1 Caldilineaceae bacterium | reverse complement strand
CCGTGTGCGCGTATTGCCACTGCGCCATGCTGGCAAAGGGTATCGCCCAGAGATAGGCCTGTACGGCCCGTTGGAAGTCCATCTCATCGAACAGCTTCTCAACGGTTGCATCGGTCGGGTAGCCGTTGGCGAAATCATGGGTGAATTCCAGCTTGCCGATACGGGTGTCGAGGGTTTCTGCCTGCAGTACGGAGCTCGCGAAGATTGCTCCGATTGCTACAGCGATCAGCGTTGTTTTCTTCAGCATGTTGTACTTTCCTCTCTGTGGCTGTTAGTTGATCTTCTCGAAGTCGCCCGGCCGCCAGGAGCCGTCGAAGAAGGGCTGGGTTGGGCTGTAGAGCCGGAACAGCACGAACCATCCCTTGCCTGGAACGGTCCTACGCCAATTCGATGCAGGGACACCTTCAGGCAGTTCAGGGCCGAAGTAGAGATCGACGGATTCGTCGTCGTTGTACTTCAATTTGTCCAGGGAGCCGATGGATGGAAACGGCTGGCCATTCTGCAGTCCGGATGCATTGGCAGCGTCATACAGCGTGATGCTCCAGAAATTCGCCGCAGGAACGGGCCCTGGAATGTTCAGTTTGTAGGTCCTGCCGCCCGAGAGGTAGTCGCCGTCGGCGTCTCGATAGGCAAAGGGGTATTTTGAACCTTTACCAACCATATTCATGACCATGGCTGGGCTGATGGAGTAGCCGATCATGAACATGCCGATACGAGCATCCACGTTGATGGTGGAATCGGTCTTGAACTCGACATCCAGCACATTCAGCACATTGTGCCATTGCCGGTCCGGCCAATACTTGGTGTCCGGCAGCTTGTCGCCGAAGCGCAGTGCCTCAGCCATCTTCATGCCGACTTCAGCGCCAGCGCTAAGAATCTCCTTCATGCGCGCATCCGGTTTGAAAGGCTTACCCTTTTCGATCCCAAGGGAAGCCATCAGCCCGCGCATGGACCAGTCTTCGGCATCCACCGCCTCCGCGTTCACGAACTCGGCCAACCCCTCGAAGTAGCTGTAATCACGCGGAAAGACCATGTTGGCCGGCTTTCCGGAGCCGTTGGGGAAGCTCATATTGGGTGGATTGTCTTTTTTGGCCAGTGGGTAGATACGGGTCTGCTCCATCAACGCGACCGCCTCGGTCGCATCGCCGGTTTCCTTGTCGAGGAACGCCCGCCAGAACACGAACACGTTGTAAGTCGGGCTCTTGAAGGTGTAGTAGCCCTCCGGCGTCTCGCCTTTGTAGTCCGGCGGCAGGATCAGGTATTTCCCGCCTTCGCCCTTGTCGGGACCGACATAACCAACGTCGGTCAGCGGCCGGTGCCAGAAGTCATCCAGGATTCCTTGCTGCTTCGGTGGCACCTCGATGACCGTGGGACCGTCATTCTTCAGATCGATGTACCCCATGGCGTAGATCACATCCGAGTTGGGAGTGCTGACGATGGTCTCGGGGCTGAGTCGGTCTTTCCAGATCACGAGCACATTGGAGCCTGCACCAAACTGCGCTTCAGAGCCTTTCTTCATGTACCAGAGGGTCATCGCGGGCAACGACCAGCCCACCACCTGTGTTGCCCGGTGGAAAAGCATTTCATCGTTGAGGCGTTGCGCGGACTCCAGCGTCGGGTAGTGTTCCGGAAAAGGTAAAGACCGAAGCGCCTCCCAATGGTCTTGTGCTGCCTGCGCCGGCGGCAGCGCCTGTATCGTGATCACAGCCGCCAAGGCCAACGAGAACTTGAGTGTTTGTCTCAGCATGAATCTCTCCTCACTTATCTCGATAACCGAACGTGGAGCGCGCAACGCGAGGGTGTGCTCCGCGCCCTATTTCGGAAACAGGAACTGCCAGGTGAAGGCGATCTGCCAATCCGGCGCGCCGTCGGGGCGCACTACGTTGTAATAGGCCT
>JBJYXA010000350.1:0-2364 GCA_046259705.1 Caldilineaceae bacterium | reverse complement strand
TCAGGCTGCGGACGCTGCTGCGTCGCGCCCACAGGGGCCGATCTCGACCCAGAGCCGACTTTCAGCACCGCCGGAAAGTGACTGTTCGGTCTTTCCTGCTGTTGCTGCAGCGGTTGTTTCACTCGATGCCGGACATTGACAAGAAACGGGTCAGAAGAAGGCAGTGTTGCGCCACCTGTTGAAGCGGCTGCGGGTACTGCATGGTAGCGGGCCGCGAGCACACGGAGGGGCGGCGTCGCGAATGCTTTGCAGGTTTTTCAAAGGACGACCGCGGCGACGCCGGTTCCGCTCGCATCGTGCCGGTGGTCTTGACCGCTCCAGCCCCATCCGCAGGCAAGTGCCAGGAGCAAGATGCGCTGCACGACGAGCGTCTCGACGCTATGCTCGAGCAGTTCCGGCTTCCGCTGTTCGTTTAACTGCGCGGCCATCCAGAGGATGGCTTCCTTGCATTAACCCACTTCGCGCAACAGCAGCGCCCCGCTTTCCGCACTGTCATTGCGCGCTGTCAAGCTGCGGGACGATGACACGCTTGCTGAGACAGTGAAATTCAAGCTGCGCTCCGCTAGACTCTGCCAGCGATGGGGCGCGCCCTGGTTTGTGCATACCCGGTCGTGTGCTCTTCCCTAATTTCGGAGTGAGCTGCCCTGTCTTTAACCCCCTTGGCAAGATATCGGGGCTATCGCGCCGGTCGGTCCTTTGATCCACGCCAAATGCAAACCAACCTCTGCTATATGGAGGCTTACTGTGTACACAAAAACAAATAAATCGTCCAAGCATTTCTTGGGGCGCAGCACAATTGTCGTCGGTCTTTTAGCGTTGTTAAGCGGACCCACTCTCGCGGACGGAAGCGGCGGGTTCCCGCTGACTCCCTTCTCGCGGGTAGCCATAATCGATCCTGACGGAGCGGACCCGATCCAATTGGCTAAGGATGTAGCCACGGAGATCGCAACCTACGTCGCAACGGTGGACGATACCGATCCGCTCGACGTGACGTCCAACTGGGTCCTCGCGGGGGTGGAAGGAACGACGCCCAGCGCGGAACAGATCGAAGAAGCCATCCTGCGTGTGCCAACTCCCGTCCCAGGGAAGAAGATAAACATCCTCGAGATTTGCAACAAGACCTTCGCATCGAAGGCATTGGGTGTGCTACCCGTTGTCGATGGCGACGACTCGACGAAGATCGTGAATGGCTACATTCATGCAACGGCTCTTCCCTGCGAGGTCGCTGTATATGCCGGCGATGACGGCCTTGTCCACATCGAAATGCTTAACCCAGAGGCAATTTTCTCGCTATTCTTCACGGATGTTCTGTTTGGCACACAGATGGAGGATACAACCTTTGCAGAGGCGATTCAGGAACTGCCTGCCCAGGTCAACAGCGAGATCCGAATCGTCATTGGAAGGGCACTCGACGACGCCGGGATCTCTTACACGCCGTCCTCGGAATCACTGGGCCCTGTCTACAGCAGTGTACAAGATGTCGGCCAAGCGGTCGCGGATTCGCCCTACCAGTCTCCTTACGTACACTTTGTCTACGAGAAGGCAGATGGTAGCGACTTCAGCAATGCCGACGTGAAGGCAATCGCCGACGCCATCATACGCACCGTGTCCGTCGACGGCGCGCATGAACGAAGCCTCGACGCCCAGCTCTACACGAGAGATTGGCGAGCCGCGCGTTCGGCGCCACTCGCGGTACCTGGAAATAATCTGGTAATCGAGACCTGCTCGCCCACCAATGCGACCATGGCCATGGACCTCGGGCTGGAATACGCGACGGCGCTGCCGTGCGAACTGGCAGTCAAATCGCTGGACTGGGACGGTGTGGCTGGTAACGAGATTCTGATGATCACCTACCTTGACCCGCACTTCATGTTTAACGCGCTGTTTAACGATGCTTTCGACGCCCTAACGGACGCCGAACTGGCAGATTTTTCGATGCTGCCAACCATGGTCTATGAAGACCTGCGCACGATTGTCAAAGCGTCGCTGCAACGGAAGGACCTCGGTTTCACACTTCGCCGTCGCGGGCAGCCTGAGCAGGTGTTCTTCGACATGCTGGGGGTATTTACACCTTAGCGCCCATAACCACAAAGGGGTCTTCGGGAGTTTTGGAGATCAACCTTTGTTTCCGCCCCGCGATCGCTTGCGGGGCGGTTTTGCATCGCTCGATGGCGCTTCCCTCAGCGGTTTCTTCGTTGGCAGGCAGATCCGCCTCGCCGGCAGGCCACAGACTCAGCGCGGCCGGCAGCGTCGGCTCTGCGCGTTTACCGGACGCTCAGGCGGAATGAGCCAGTGGCAGGAACTGGCCAGCACCCGCCGGGAGCAGCTTGAGCCGCTAAGGGCTGCCGTACGCTGGTTTGCGGA
>JBJYXA010000349.1:0-14615 GCA_046259705.1 Caldilineaceae bacterium | reverse complement strand
CAGCCGCGACCAACCCTGAAAACAAACTCCAAAACCAACCAATGCCTAGGGCACGTCTCAGCTAGGTTGTCTACTCTTGAGATAGCAAGTAGGAGGATTGTTCAAACAGTGGCGCAGCGTCTCTGGAGAGGAGAACCGATCTATGAAAGTCCGAATGTTTCGATGCATGGTTGGGGCATTGCTGCTCGTTGTGATCGTGGCGACGGGGTGCACCGTTGTCGTGCAGCCTGATGCGGGAGCAGTCGTTCCGGCAGAGACTGAATCGACAGGTCATGTCTCCCCGACGGATTCAGTGGAGGCGCAAATCGCGAATGCGATGAGTGCGGCTCCGCTGGCGATTGCGCAGGACGCCACCATTCTAGGTTTCCCAGTTGAAGGAGAAGAAATGGTGCTGCTTCGCGAAGGCACAAACGGATGGACGTGTCTGGCAGACTGGCCCGCGTCTCCCACCAACGATCCCATGTGTAACGACGGCGTATGGAAGGCATGGATGGACGCCTTCCTTGCAGGTGAGGAGCCGGAGGTAACGCGTCCAGGGCTGTCGTACATGTTGCAGGGCGGGGACGACACGAGCAACGTCGATCCGTTCGCGCCTGTGCCGGAAGACATGGAAGAGTGGGTGACGACACCGCCGCACCTGATGCTGCTTCTGCCGGGTAAGTTCGACGCCGAGGATTTCACCACCGACTACGAGTCAGGATACCCCTACATCATGTGGGATGAGACCCCTTATGAACATCTGATGATCCCAGTCGTTCCGGCAGAGACTGAATCGACAGGTCATGTTTCTCCGACGGATTCAGTGGAGGCGCAAATCGCGAATGCGATGAGTGCGGCTCCGCTGGCGATTGCGCAGGACGCCACCATTCTAGGTTTCCCAGTTGAAGGAGAAGAAATGGTGCTGCTTCGCGAAGGCACAAACGGATGGACGTGTCTGGCAGACTGGCCCGCGTCTCCCACCAACGATCCCATGTGTAACGACGGCGTATGGAAGGCATGGATGGACGCCTTCCTTGCAGGTGAGGAGCCGGAGGTAACGCGTCCAGGGCTGTCGTACATGTTGCAGGGCGGGGACGACACGAGCAACGTCGATCCGTTCGCGCCTGTGCCGGAAGACATGGAAGAGTGGGTGACGACACCGCCGCACCTGATGCTGCTTCTGCCGGGTAAGTTCGACGCCGAGGATTTCACCACCGACTACGAGTCAGGATACCCCTACATCATGTGGGATGAGACCCCTTATGAACATCTGATGATCCCAGTCGTTCCGGCAGATAGGCAGTGACGGTTAGCTCGTCGCGATTTGAGTACGATAATTGAGCGTGTCGCTGGCAGCTGCGGGGGCGGAGCCCCCGCAGCTGCACACAGGAAGGAGTCGAATGATGGAGCATCGGACTGCGAACGGCCTCAAACCAGTGAACCATGAGAACCTCGAGGTTTTTGCCGGCAAGCTGCGTGGAAAGCTTATTCTACCGCAAAACGAAGACTATGATGCGGCACGCGCGGTTTGGAATGGGATGATCGATCGCTACCCGGCCATGATCGCCCAGTGCGCCGACGAGCAGGACGTGATACAGGCAGTACGCTTCGCGCGTGAGCAAGGATTAATCGTCTCTGTGCGCGGCGGCGGCCATAATGTGGCCGGACACGCTACGAACGACGGGGGTATCGTTATCGACCTTGGTCCCATGAAGCGTGTCCAACTCAACCTCGAAGGTCAAACCGTACATGTTCAAGGTGGTGCAACTTGGGCCGATGTGGATGCAGTGACTCAGCAACACGGGTTCGCAGTTCCGGGAGGCGTGGTGTCTGAGACTGGAGTTGCCGGACTGACGCTGGGCGGTGGTTTCGGCCATCTACGCAATAAGTACGGATTGAGCAGCGATAACCTGGTGGGCGCGGAGGTGGTGACTGCGGACGCCCGGCTGCTTCACGCCAGTTTGGACGAGAACGCGGATCTGTTCTGGGGGCTACGCGGTGCCGGCGGCAATTTTGGCATCGTCACGACGTTCGAGTTCAGACTACGCCCCCTCGACCCTAGTGTCTATTTCCTGGCCGTGTTCCATCATGGAAGCCGCGCCAAGGAGGGACTTCGACTGTTCCGTGACTACTCCCGAAACGCGCCCGATGAGGTGAGCGTGGTTGCTTTCTGCACCACGGTTCCACCTCATCTGGAATTCTACCCGTCCAAGTATCACGGCGATCCGGCGTTGGTCTTCGTCGGCTGCTATGCAGGCGACCCCGAAGAAGGCGAACGGGTGATGCAACCGTTGCGAGCGCTCGGTGACCCGGTAGCCGATTTCAGCGGCGTGATACCTTATGTGGAGGCGCAGACCTTCTTCGATGAAGACTACCCTTCCGGTGAGCTGCGTTACTACTGGAAATCGCTCAACCTGGCGCGTTTCGACGATGATGTCATCGATCGCATCGTTGGGCATGCCCTGAAGCAGCCGTCACCACTTAACACGGTCGATATTTGGTACAACGGCGGTGCCATTCGTCGTTTTCCGGAGAGCGAAAGCGCATTCCATGGCCGAAATGTGGAGTTTGTACTGAGTCCAGAGGCGAATTGGAAAGACGCAGCGGATGATGAAGCCAACATTGCATGGTTGCGGAACATGCTGGCAGACATGGAGGAGTTTTCAGACGGAAGCCGTTATCTCAACTTCCCTGGCTTCAACGAAGAAGGTGAGGCAACCATGCGTGCTACGTTCGGGGAGAAGTATGACAAACTTGTGGCCCTAAAGACGAAGTACGACCCCGACAATCTTTTCCGACTAAATCAGAACATCACGCCGAGCGGCTGATCGATTCTGGATCAGGGGCTGGCAGCACGTCCGCAGGTTGAGCGCAAGGGCGTCTAATCGTCTGGTGCACTAAGCTCCTATCGCTTTCGCGCGTTCCAATAGCAGCCTCTGCTCGCTCACATTGTCTGTAAGCGCGGCCGCGCGCTCGAATTCGGCTCGCGCTTCCTCGTAGCGCTCCAATTTGGCGAGTAAATCGCCACGAACGCTGGGAAGCAGGTGATAGTTCTGAAGTGACTCTTCGGCCACCAGCGTATCGACGATGGCCAAACCTGCATCCGGACCATAAGCCATAGTGACTGCGACGGCGCGATTCAATTCTACGACGGGCGACGGAGCGATCTGCGACAGCGCGCCATACAGCGCCGCGATTGTCGGCCAGTCGGTTTCGTCGGGAGAGAGCGCCCGCGCGTGGCAGGCCGCGATTTCTGCCTGTAGCCTGTAGGGTCCCGGTGCGTCATTCAGGGCTCTGGCGCGGGCAAGAGCAGCCAGGCCGCGGCCGATTAGGAGGCGATCCCAACGGATACGGTCCTGATCCATCAGCAGGATCGGCTCACCGCTCGCGCTGACCCGAGTTCCCAGACGCGAGGCCTGTATTTCCATCAGGGCAACCAATCCATGAACCTCAGATTCCTCGGGCGCCAATTCGGCCAGGATACGACCGAGACGTAGGGCGTCTTCACATAGCGCCGGTCGAATCCAGTCGTCGCCCGACGTGGCTGCGTACCCTTCGTTGAAGATCAGGTAGAGAACTTCCAGGACGGACGCGAGCCGAGGCGCGCGTTCCTGCCCCTGTGGTGCCTCGAACGGCACATTGGCCGCAGCTAACATGCGTTTGGCGCGCACGATGCGTTGGGCTGCGGTTGACTTGGAAATCAGGAACGCCCGTGCGATTTCCTCAGTGGTCAATCCACCCAATACACGTAGCGTAAGCGCAACCCGCGCGTCTGCGGAGAGTATTGGGTGGCACGCCGTGAAGATGAGGCGGAGGAGATCATCTTCTACTTCCGCGTCGAGGGATCGCTCTACCTCGGAGCTGACCGCGTCCCGCTGGGTCTCTAGCTCCCGGCCAAGTTCTACATGCTTACGCTCTAGAAGGGAGCCGCGCCTGACGCGATCGACGGCACGGCGCTTGGCGGCGGTCATGAGCCATGCTCCCGGATTCTCCGGAAGCCCTGTCTCGGGCCACCGCTCAAGCGCATTTACCACGGCATCCTGCGCGACCTCCTCAGCCACCCCGATGTCGCCGACGATGCGGGCGGCTACGGCGATGATCTTTGCTGATTCAATGCGCCATATTGCGTCCAGCGTACGCTGTAGTTCGGCCGTGTCATCCATTGCGCAAGTTCGGGGTGCCCAGGACCGCCGCGCTTACGATTCTGCGCCGCCCTCCAACTGAGCGCGCATGCGCCTTTCCTTCTCGCGCAATTCCGGCGTCATCTCCTCGCCAAAGTCCTCTGTTTCGAAGGCAGCACGCAACTCCACTTCCGAGTGAACGCCGTCAGGGTTTGGTATGCGCCGAGCCCACTCGACTGCCTCATCCATGGACTTGACCTGCCAAATCCAGAAGCCGGCAATCAGTTCCTTCGTCTCAGTGAAGGGACCGTCGATTACCGTGGTCTTATTGCCTGCGAAGTGAACACGCTTGCCCGCTGAAGTGGGTTGCAGGCCTTCCCCGGCCAACATAATGCCAGCCTTCACCAGTTCTTCGTTATACGCCTGCATCTCGGTGAGTAGTTGCTCACTGGGCATGATGCCGGCTTCAGAGTCCTCGCTTGCCTTCATCAGTACGACTACACGCATGAGCATTCTCCTTTTGTGTCTTCCAAATGTATGGTCATCGAGTGAGATCGCCGCACGATGCGGCGTTTTTCTTCCCCCTCTACCACTACGTCGAACGGAAATCGACAAAATCGACAACGGATTTCAATAGTCACCGCATTATTGTCGAAATTCGCTCAGTTGACACCGGCATGAGTGGCTCACGTGCATGCTGTCTGCTAAGCGATCCGCTACGGTGTGCCGAACCACTTTGCAAAGATCTGATCATATGTTCCGTCTGAACGGATCTGTGCGAGGGCGGCGTCGAGCATTTCCAGCACATCGCGGCGGTCCTTGTTGACGGCGATTCCGTATTCCTCTTCCGTGATGGGGCCGCCCACAAGCTTGACTTTGCCCTGGCTCTGTTTGATGTAGTCGGTGATCACCGCGATATCGACCACAGCGGCGTCGACTGCACCATCCACGAGGGCATCCAGGGTTTGTTTCGATTCATCAAATCGAACCACAGTGACGCTATCCAGCGCACTGACGAAATCGTCGCCTGTGGTGCCTAGCTTCACGCCGATGATCTTGCCCCCACTTAGGTCGTCCGTGCCCATGATATCGGTGTTGTCACTGCGCACGCCGATACCTTGACCAGCGCTGAAGAACGAAACAGGCGCCTGGCCCGGTTCAAAGTACGGTGTCGTGAAGTCGACGATCTGTTTGCGTTTGTCGTTGATGGTGATGGCAGCCATGGCTGCGTCGTAGTCGCCTGCTGCCAACGCTTCGAGCATACCGTCGAAGGCGCGGTCTTCGTACCCGACTTCAAAATTACCCGCTGCAGAGAGCGCGTTCATAATATCAATATCGAAGCCGGCTAAGTTTCCGTTTTCATCTGTATATAGAAATGGCTTGAAGTTGGCATTGACTGCAACGGAGATGCCTGTTGTTTGAGAAGGCTCCTGGACTGTGGTCTCTTCTGCCGGCTCGCTCGTGGGCTCCTGTTGTGGTTCGACGGTTGGTTCAGCCGTTGGTTCCACTGGGGCAACTGTCGCAACCTCTGGCTCCGTCGCAATCTCTTCCGGCGCGGCGGTCGACTCCGATCCACCGCATGCAGACGCAAGTAACAGCACTACAACGGCGATGGTGAAGAGCGGGACAAGCGAATGGCGCACTGTGAATTTGTCTGGCTGAATGCTGCTACTCATGGTCATATCCTCCTGTATGCTCCTATGCGATGTTCGCGAGTGATAATTGCGAACGGATTCTCTTGAGCCGGTCAGAGCGATCGACAGTGTGTTGCATTCTATGCATACTTCCAATATCAACACCGGCGATTGTACACACAAGCGCCGTCATAGCGAAACGCCGACCGGACATCTTGCTACGCTGTCAACCGGAATGAGTACGGTATCATTGGCCGGCGGCAGATTGTTACGATCATCGTGGGATCCAGCGATCTCTTGGTGGAGTGTTCTGTTCGTGCTAGACTGGCGCCATGTCCAGTGACCGCGCGGCAGCGGATTGTCCCGCTCTTGGAGCAGATGATGAGACCGTCAGGAATGCATATATCTTGGGGCTTGGCTGGCGCATCGAAGTGCGGCGATTTTCTGACGCGATTTGCGCTTGTTTTTCTGGCGACACTGGCCGTCTCTGCCTGTGACGCCATCGCCCCTGCCCAAACAGAACCTCTGCTTGTGGCGGCGGCGGCCTCGCTTGAGGCAGCGTTCTCTGAGTTAGGAGCCGCGTATACGGATCAGACCGGACAGGCGGTGGAGTTCGTCTTCGGCTCCAGCGGAAACTTGGCAACCCAGATCCAGAACGGCGCCCCGTTTGACGTCTACGCCTCTGCAGACGAGGGCTTCGTCGACCAACTTGCGGCGCAAGGCTATCTGCTTCCTGATACGGAGGCCATCTATGCCCAGGGCAAGCTGGTTCTGGCGGTAAATATCGCAAGCGGCTTGCAGGTTGAATCAATCGAAGACCTTGCCGATCCTCGTATTTCTCGTGTTGCCATCGCTAACCCTGAGGTGGCCCCCTATGGAATGGCTGCACAGCAGGCATTGAAAGCGAGTGGGCTGTGGGAAGCTGTGGAACCCAAGATCGTGCAAGGAGCCAACGTCCGCCAAGCTCTCCAATATGTGCAAACCGGAGACGCTCCGGTCGGTCTGGTGGCATTGTCTATCGCCGCTGTTCCCGAGGTTCGATATACGGTGGTGGATGTAGCGCTGTATGGGTCGTTGAACCAGGCCCTTGCCGTAGTATCGAATACAGACCGTGAGCACAGTGCGCGTTCCTTTGCTGATTTCGTGCTAGGGCCGGAAGGTCAAGCGATTCTGGTAAAGCACGGATTCATCACACCAGGGAGCCCTTGACATTGGCGCTGGACTGGCATCCTCTGCTGCTCTCCTTGCGCGTGGCAAGCGTGGCGACCTTGCTCGTGATGTTGGTCGCCGTTCCGCTGGCATGGTTTCTGGCAAGGCGTTCTTTCTTTGGCAAGGAACTCCTAGGCGCGATCGCATCACTGCCTTTGGTTCTGCCGCCCACTGTGCTAGGTTACTACCTGCTTGTTACGCTGGGCAACCAAAGTCCCCTGGGACAGTGGCTGCAGGCCCACGGTTGGCCGCTCGTGTTCACGTGGCGCGGGGCGGTGATTGCCGCCGCTATCGGCGCGCTACCGCTCATGCTCGAAACGGCGCGCGCGGGTTTCGAGAGCGTAGACATTCGTTTGGAGAAGGTAGCCCGCACGTTGGGACGATCCGATTTTTCGATCTTTTGGCGGGTGACCTTGCCATTGGCGTGGCGCAGCATTCTTGCCGGCGCCGCACTCACGTTTGCGCGGGCCTTGGGCGACTTTGGCGCCACACTGATGGTGGCCGGCAACATCCCGGGACGTACACAGACTATGTCCATGTACATCTACGATCTGGTACAAGCCAACCGACAGGCTGAGGCTAATCGCATGGTGCTGGTGATCACCTGTGTCGCCGTGATATTGCTAATTGTGGCGCGACGGTTGTCGCGACGGATCCTAAATTGAAGCAAAGCCCGAAGATGCCGGAAGCTTCCCGCCACACAGAACATGAGATTCGTCGGCACCCTTCCTGCTACGAATGCCGGTGAACCAGATGCTGGACGTGAGCATACGCAAACAACTTGAGTCGTTCGAACTCGACGTGACGTTTTCGGCGCCTCTTGGCATTACGTCCCTGTTGGGAAAGTCCGGAGCGGGCAAGAGCATGACGCTGGCTTGTATCGCCGGCCTGGAAACGCCGGACTCCGGGCGAATCGTGCTGGGCAATTCAGTCTTCTTCGACCATGACAGCAAGATCAATGTTGCGACCAGGCACCGCCGTGTCGGATTCGTTATGCAGGATTACCTGCTCTTTCCCCACTTGGACGTCGGACACAACGTTGCTTTTGGCTTGAAAGGGCTATCGCGCGCGGAACGCGACGTTGTAGTAGAAGACGCGTTGGCGCGCGTCGGGTTGGAGGCGTACCGGGATCGATCACCGGAGGACCTAAGCGGTGGGCAGCAGCAGCGTGTGGCGTTGGCGCGCGCGCTGGTCACCAATCCAAGTGCGCTCTTGCTGGACGAGCCATTCTCCGCCTTGGATGGACCGACGCGGGCCGTGCTAAGGCGGGATCTCCTGGATTTGCAGCGTACGCTTGAACTGCCCGTCATCTTTGTGACGCACGACCTGGGGGAGGCCTATCTGTTGGCTGACCAAATCGTGGTCATAGAGGATGGGCGCGTGATCCAGATCGGCCCGCCGGGGACCATTGTCTATCGGCCGGCGACGCAATCCGTGGCGCGGCTGACGGGCAACAACAATTTTTTTGAAGGCGAATTGGTAGCACGTGAGGCGGAGGGAACGCTCATTCGGGTAGGCGAGCTGACGCTGGCCGGCCCGCCGATTGCCTTCCCCGAAGGCATGCCCGTGGAGCTGGGCATACGGCCCGAGCGCATCATGTTGCTGCGCAAAGATCTACCGGTGGGCAACCGCGCAAACATTTTTCCGGGACGCGTCGTAAATGAAATGACCGATGGCTTCAACTACACGCTGTTCTTCCGGCTGAACGGTGACAAGCGGTTGGCCGCCGGCGGGTATGATCTGGAGATCACGCTGCCGGCACACGTATACGAACGGCTTCGTGTGGACAAAGACAAGGACTGGTCGGTCACGATCCGGCGCAACGACATTCATGTGTTCGGCGCAGGCTAATGCATCCACCGCCATAATTTGACTTGGACGACAACGAGGCGTAGACTATATGCAGAATACTGCATGGAAAGATAAGACCGAATGCAATCAGTTTTGCCCAACATAGATGTCACTCCAGACTATGCGCGTCTCAGCGATCGTTTCAAATTGCTTGCGCATCCCGAACGGCTGCGGATTTTGGATGCGTTGCGACGAGATGCTGAATGCGTCTGTCATCTCGAAGCGTTGCTGGGCAAACCGCAGCCATACGTTTCGCAACAACTGCGAATTTTGCGCGAGGCGAATTTGATCGTGGACGAGAAAGATGGCTTGAACGTGTACTATCGGCTAGTCGATGAAGACATGATCGCGTGGCTGGATGCGACGTTGGGACCGCTGGAAGGGAAGCATCCGGATATGACGCAGCACAAGAAGCTTGTCGTATGTCCATGCCCCAAATGTAACGCAGCAGTGGCTGTGGCGCTTAGCGAATTGACATAGCCCGACGCCCAGTTTTTTTCGGGCACATATATGCAATTTTGTGCATATATTTATTCCAGTATCCAGATATTTGACGCATCGCAATCTGCTGCGCCGGGTCAGGAGCGGCTAGAGGACGAATCATGAACGAGATGGCGCAACCGATTCCGGCAACGAACGGCGAGACGCACAGCCTTTCGTTGCTCGATCGATACTTGACGCTGTGGATCTTCCTGGCGATGGCTATCGGCGTTGCACTGGGATACTTCATGCCTGGGGTGGAGGATTTCATCAACCGCTTCCAGGTAGGGACGACCAACATACCCATAGCGATCGGGCTGATCCTTATGATGTATCCGCCTTTCGCCAAAGTGAAATATGAACGTCTGCCCGCGGTGTTCCGGGACGTGAAGATCTTAGGGCTTTCGTTGGTACAAAACTGGGTCGTCGGCCCAGTACTCATGTTCGTGCTGGCAGTGCTATTTCTTCACAATTATCCCGAATATATGGTCGGTCTGATTCTGATCGGATTGGCGCGCTGCATCGCTATGGTGATCGTATGGAATGAGTTAGCGAAGGGCGATACTGAGTATGCTGCCGGGTTGGTGGCCTTCAACAGCGTTTTTCAGGTGCTATTCTACAGCGTTTACGCCTATGTCTTTATCACGTTGCTGCCCAGCGCTCTTGGTCTGAAAGGCTCCGGTTTCACCGTAGACATCAGCATCGGTGAACTGGCGCGCACGGTTTTCATCTATCTGGGTATTCCCATGATTGCCGGCTTGACGACGCGTTTTGTACTGCTGCGTCTCAGGGGCCGGCAGTGGTACGAGAACGAGTTCATTCCGCGCATCAGTCCGATCACGCTCGTCGCTTTGCTCTTCACGATCCTCGTAATGTTCAGTCTGAAGGGCGAGCTAATCGTACAGATTCCACAAGATGTTGTGCTGATTGCAGTGCCATTGACGATCTATTTTGCCGCAATGTTCTTGGTGAGTTTTTGGATGGGACATAGGGTTGGCGCGGACTATTCGAAGACGACGACGGTTGCGTTCACCGCCGCCAGCAACAATTTTGAGCTGGCGATCGCCGTGGCTGTGGCCGTCTTTGGCATCGGTTCGGGTGTAGCATTCGCAGCCGTGATCGGTCCATTGATCGAAGTGCCGGTGATGATTCTACTGGTGAATGTAGCGCTGCGTTTCCAACGGCGGTACTTTGGCCAGTCGCTGCAGCCTGTCCCAGCGGGCACTGTGGCCGTCGCAGCCGAAGCATGCCCACCTGGTGAAGAATTATTGCGGGCAACGGAGGATTAGGTTCGTTCCGACTCCATTGCTGGCTAGAAGTGTCCAGCACACGCCTAGTTATTTGACGACTGCCTAGTTGGAGGATTCGAGATGAAATTGGTTGAGACGGGAGGCCGGCCTTCGCGTTGGTATCCCGGCCAAAAGGTTGTGACCATCTGGGACAGTATTCGGCCCGGACTGACGCGCTGGAAGGCCGAATGGAGGGTGCTGCTGCTGGTCATTGGCGGGTTTCTCGCAATCTATTACCTGCCGGCCAGCGTACCCCGCTTTCAAAGCGCGATGACGGAATCAATGGAGCTGGCGCGGTGGTATGCTCGAGAGCATGTATTGACCTGCCTGCTGCCTGCCTTTTTTATTGCCGGCGCCATCGCCGTATTTGTGAGCCAGGCCTCGGTAATGAAGTATCTAGGTCCAAGCGCATCGAAGCCGCTCGCCTACGGTGTCGGGGCCGTATCGGGCACCATACTAGCCGTATGTTCATGCACGGTCCTGCCGCTCTTTGCAGGCATCTACACGATGGGTGCGGGACTTGGCCCCGCCATTGCCTTCCTGTATTCTGGCCCCGCCATCAGCGCACTGGCGATTATCCTGACAGCCGCTGTATTAGGACCTAGCCTAGGCATCGCTCGCGCCGTCGGTGCGATTGTCTTTGCTTTTATCATTGGCCTTGCTATGCACTACCTTTTCCGCAAGGACGAAGCGGAAAAGGAGCGCGTTCAGGCACATCTGCCAGAACCGGAGGTAACCCGACCGCTTTGGCAGAACATGACATACTTCGCAGTGCTGGTCGGTATTTTGGTGTTTGCCAATTGGGGTGCACCGCCCAACGCGAGTGGGGTATGGGGTGCAATCTACAGCGCAAAATGGGCAATCACGGCCGTGTTGGGTCTCACATTAGCGGTCATTCTGGTGGCTTGGTTGCAGGCGCCATGGTGGAAGGTGGCTGCGTCAGTATTGGTGACGGCTGTCGTCGCGTTTCTCTTTCCAGGGAATCCGCTTGCGCCCTTTTTGGCTGCATTAATCGGACTGATTGCAGTGACCAGCACGAGCGATGGCGAATTGGGCGAGTGGTTCGATGAATCGTGGCGATTCACTAAGCAGATACTGCCTCTACTGCTGATCGGTGTGCTGGTCTCCGGTTTTCTGTTAGGCAGACCCGGTCATGAAGGACTGATCCCATCCGCGTGGGTGAGCGCCGCGGTAGGCGGCAACTCTCTGGAATCCAACTTCTTGGCCGCGATATTGGGTGCATTTATGTACTTTGCCACCCTAACGGAGGTTCCCATCCTGCAGGGCCTGCTCGGAAGCGGCATGGGGGACGGACCGGCTCTTGCGCTGTTGCTGGCAGGGCCTGCGTTGAGCCTACCCAGCATGCTGGTCATTCGAAGTGTGATCGGCACCAAGAAGACGGCAGTATACGTAACGCTGGTGGTCGTCGCTGCGACCGTCACCGGACTGCTGTACGGGGCAATCATTGCGTGACGCCGGCTATGACATATCGAAAATGCCCGTATTGATAGGTGAGATGTAGCTGAACTCGACAATAGACTAGACAAACAATATGAGAGGATTTTGAACATGAAGCTTCAGATTTACGGCACAGGTTGTCCAAAATGTCAGAAGTTGACTGAGCAGACCAAAGCGGCAGCGGACGGATTGGGTATTACCTATGAGATCGAAAAGGTGACCGATATCGGCGCGATCGCTAAGGCCGGTGTGATGGTTACGCCCGCGCTGGCCGTGGACGGACAGGTCAAGGTGGTGGGCAAGGTTCCTTCCGTCGAGGAGATACAGAAGATCCTGCAGTAGATCGGCTCCCGCCGCATTCTCTGCAAAGACATTCGAGACCTCCGGCGGAACCCTCTCTGGGGCATCTGGAGGTCTCATTGATCCTCATATCCAAGCGCGCGAATCGCATCTGCGTCTAAGGCGGTGACGCCTGTACTGAAACGAGCACATCCTTATTTGCAAGCCAAGGGTGACCGGCGCTATCGATCAGGTCGAGCATTTCATCGTCTGTTCGGTTCTCCTCCAGCATCGGACAATCTGTTTCGCAAGGCTTCTTGTTGCTTCGATATGCAGTGATGGTCGCCATAGGAGCAGAAGACACAACAATCCCCTGGTAAGGGCCGCAGTATTGCGCCACAACTGGCGCATTGGTGAAAGGCCAGTCACGCATCCAAAGGTATGTCTAGCTTGTCAATGTACCCACATTCGGGACAGGTCAGATTTGTCCTCGTTACGATTCTGTCGTCCATGCCTACCTCCTTGACTCGCCGATCTCGTTCGTAAGTCCGAAAAAACAACTGCTCTTGGTTACTGCCTTCCGCGTCGATGGACGATGGATCCGTCAGCCCTTACCGTCGCGCAGCATCTGCGCGTATTCGCTGGGCATGTCGCTGGCTTCAATAGCACGGGCGATTTGCTCTACGTCGTACTCTACGCGGTGGAAATCGACATCGAAGTCATCGCCATCAGCGGACAATACGACGTAGCAGGCACGAGGATCGCCGTCCTTTGGTTTGCCTACGCTGCCGGCGTTGACTACGTGACGCCCGCTAGGCAGTATGCGGTGATAAGGGATGTGCGTATGCCCGCAAACTAGCATATCAGCCTCCACCATGTCCAATAGCCGCTCCATCGACCGCGCAGGGCGATCCTCAAAGAGGTACTCGTTGACGCGGCGAGGGCTGCCGTGCACGAGCACGACGCGTAAGTCGCCAAGCTGCAGAGGGATCTGTGTCTCAAGACGTCTCAGAAACGCCTTGTTTTCTGCAGTAGTATGCGCATTCGTCCACGCGATGGACCGTTTTCCCAGCGCCTCGGCTTCCGGTTTCGTATAGGCGCACCCGCAGTCGTCGCTGCTGTTGCCCACGCCTTGATCGTAGTTGCCTATGACCGTCAGATAGCCTGCGGCGCAGATCAGTTCCGTCACCTCGTTAGGGTACACACCGTAGCCGACGAGGTCGCCGAGACAATAGCGGTTGCCCAGGCCGCGTCGATCCATGTCGGCCAGCACAGCTTCTAGGGCGGGGAGGTTTCCGTGGATATCGCCGAACACGGTTATTTGCTCCATCGTCATTCTCCTGCACTTTGTTGGCCTGACGGTTGAGCGGTCGAATCCGCTGGTGTAAGCGCGGGCGCCGGGCCAGAGTCTGGAACGCGTAGCGTCTGGTAGATGACGGCGCCGAGGGCTGCACCAAGTATCGGGCCGATCCATTAGATCCATTGATCCTGCCAAGTCCCCGAGACTAGGGCCGGACCGAAGGAACGTGCCGGGTTCATGGAGGCGCCGCTGATCGGTCCGCCCCACATAGCGTTCACGAGAACCGTGAAACCGATGGCGAGGGCGGCCAACTGGCCGACAGCACGCGTGTCCGTGGCTACAGCGGTGACTACAAACATGAGCGCTGCGATGAGTAGGATCTCGAGAAACAGGGACTGCCATGTCGGGCCGGTCGGCACGGTCGCGCCGAGATGCGCGACGTTTCCGAACAGGAGTCGCAAGGTGCATGCGCCGCCGACTGCGCCGAGAATCTGCGCTCCAAAATAGGCTGGAATCTCGCGAGCCGGGAAGTGTCGGGTCAGAAAGAAAGCCAGCGTAACGGCCGGGTTCAGGTGGGCGCCGGAAAGATGGCCGGCGCCCGCAACCATGACTGCGATCACGAGCCCAAACGTAACAGCCACGCCGATGTGGCCGAGCGCTCCCGTGTTGGCATCGACGACGATGGCGCCACAGCCGGCGGCCACCAGCGCATACACGCCGAATAGCTCAGCGCCTGCCCGCCGAGCGAGGGATGGTGCCTTCAACTATTCCTTCCTTGCGGTTCGACGCGTGCTGCCATCTGTTGGTTGATATGCCCGCGGGTGTTTGCAGCGATACGCGCTGACAGATGGTGTATGCGTGTTTCCAAGGTCTTTGCTACCTCAACGAAGGTTGAGTACTCGTAGACTCCCGAAGCGTCCTGGCGCTCCTCGACGGGGTCAGGAATGCTCCAGTGGATATGGGCCGGTTCATTGGCAAAGACCGGACAGTTTTCCCGTGCGAAGTCGCAAACGGT
>JBJYXA010000348.1:0-1980 GCA_046259705.1 Caldilineaceae bacterium | reverse complement strand
TGTCATCGTCCACGCATACGCAGGCATACGCATCAGCGCCTACCTTGATGCCGTTAGCCGAGTTGACTCCCTCCACACGCACGTTGATGGGCATGATGGTCAGGTCGACCGCATGCACCCGCTGCAGGAACGGAATCGCCACCGTCCAACCGCCCTTTTGTAGCCGGAACCCGTACCTGCGCCCGCCGATCGTTGCGCCGCGCCCGCCTGTAATTACCAGGATCTGGTTTGAGGGGCAGACGCGTATGAGTCTTCGCAAGATTGCCAGCGCAAGCACGAACAGCACGAGCACCAGAAAACCAGCGAATACTGCACCGATATCTCCCATAGTCCAAGCCTCCCTACTCCAACCTGCAGATTCGAATTTGCTGTTACGACGCTCATGAATCTCACGTCATGCGCGGCTATGCTCGGCCGACGTACACGCAATCGTCCGTCACCTTGACGATCTTCACCGCATCACCACGTGCAAATGTGGTCCCCGCCTGCGCTGCCTTCGCAAACGGCTCGTAGACTTCCATGCCGAGTTGAACGCGAATCCTACCCATGGTTTCGTCGCTAAGCGGCACGAGTACCGTACCTTGCTCAAGTAACAAATCGTCCTCAGAGACCACGTCTCCGGTATCCTGCGGCTGTAGCCGATAGAAGGTCCGCGCCACAAGCACCGAGCTGATGCCCGCGATACCTGCGATGAGCAGGCTGGCCTGCGGTGTGCGCCCGGCCGCCAGCGTCGCGAAGCCGACCACGCCAAAGCCTAGACAGAAGTAGATGAACATGCGAAGATAGCGGATTGCCTCCAATACAGAGCCGCCAGCGAACACTGGACCTTCGTGCGAAGCCCAATCGCTCATGTCGTCAACATGCATGCCATCGTGAATGCCTTCACTGGCTGCTTCTCCGTCACCACCATCTCCGCCGTCATCGGATCCGAAGTCCTGGCCAGCGCCGTACGCATCTGATCCATCGCCGGCGAAGCTATGGTCGGCACTGCCGCCGTCCCCACCGTCATCGCCGCCGTCCTCGTACGCAGCACCTTCGTCGTGCTGATGCGATCCCAGGAATCCCAACATGTCGAGCACGACTACACCGATGGCCAGAATACTGGCCACGATGTAGATCTGGCGCAGAAAAGCACTGTCTATGATGCGCATACTCAAGGAGAGTGCGATTACGGCCAGTATGATGGCGATGAACACGTAGAATAGGACGCGCGTCCGATTCCGGCTGCGCCGCGGCGGCCGCCGGCGGATTATGGTTCTCATTGGCGCCTGTCCCTTTCTAGCCGGTCCCAGCACGGAGGGTATCGATGAACTCTGGACCGGCCACGGTCGCTAACCTGATAAAGCAATACACTTCGCCTTCTATTCCTTATTGTACACTGCCACTGGTAACGGATACTGACAGATAGATGTCGGGTACCTGACGCCGGATATGCCAGATGTGCCTTCAGTCCTGTCTCAGTATACTCTGAAACACAAAGTAGGATCGACTAGGTTGCCGATCCGAAAACTGCCGGCCCCTCTGGAGACCGGCTTCGTTCTCTGTTCGACCACCATACGGAAAACTCCAATTGGGAGGGGCATCACATCGTGTCATTATTGTTGGTCTATACTGCACAAGGTCGACGGACGAAGGAGTTCGACCGTCGTCCGATGCTGCCATTTGGTCAGTATCGCATGGAGAACCGTTATGAGTGGAGGTGTACGTATGTACATTATGAGTGGAGAATTGATGCAGTATCACAATGAGCGAGTCGAGGAATTGACTCGCCAGTATCAGGACTCCCGATGGCAGGCAGCGACGTTCAAGGGTCAAATTGGCGCGCTGGCCGGCCGCATCCGCTCCTGGTTCGACGGGGATGTCGAAACCTCATCCGGCGCTGGTAGCCGGCTTGACACAAACGTGGTTCAGGTAGAGGGAAGCTAACAACTGAGAAGCCGGCGAGGGCGCCGGCGACAATAGAAGAGTACAATTGAAGAA
>JBJYXA010000347.1:0-3160 GCA_046259705.1 Caldilineaceae bacterium | reverse complement strand
GAAGACCGATATTTTGATCCGAACCCGGAGCAGAAGCAGATCGCGCTGGAGCTGTACCGTCAGGTAGCCGACCTGCCACTGATTTGTCCCCATGGGCACGTGGACCCCAAGGTGTTCGCCGACCCTGATTACTCCTTCGGCACACCGACAGACCTGATTATCATCCCCGACCACTACGTCTTCCGCATGCTTTACTCGCAGGGTGTGCCGATGGAGAGCCTCGGCCTAAAGACACTGGACGGGACGGCTGCGGAAGAGGACCCGCGCAGGATCTGGCAGACATTTGCCGACCATTTCTACCTGTTCCGCGGCACGCCGACTGGCATGTGGCTGCGCGATGAACTGGCGCTCGTGTTTGAAATCGAGAACAAGCTGATGCCGGAAAATGCTCAGGAGATCTACGACGCCGTCGAGGAGAAGCTGGGGGAACCCGGATTCCGGCCGCGCCGGCTGTACGAGCGGTTCAACATCGAGGTCTTGACGACGACGGACCCGGCGACGTCGACGCTGGCCGATCATCAGGAGATCAAAGATTCGGGATGGACCGGGCGCATACTGCCTACGTTTCGGCCCGACGCGGTCGTTAACATCATTACCCCGCGCTGGCGCTTCAATATCGACGCGCTGAGCGAAGTCTCGGGTGTAGACGTGGAGAACTATGCAAGTTTCATCGAGGCGCTGGAACAACGCCGCGATGCATTCAAGCGTATGGGCGCCACCGCTACCGACCACAGCGCAGTGAGTCCGCTTGCTGAGTCACTTTCCGAACGCGAATCGGATGCGATCTTTGGCCGGGCGCTTCGCGGTCAGGCCAGTGCCGAGGACGCGGCGCTTTTCACTGCACATATGTTGATGGAGATGGCGCGTATGAGCGCGGATGATGGGCTCGTGATGCAACTGCATCCGGGGTCGTTCCGCGGTCACAATGCGGCCGTTGAGGAACGCTTTGGTCCTGACATGGGTGGCGACATTCCAGTGACCACAGAATACACGCGCAATCTGCATGCGTTGCTGAACCGTTTCGGCAGCGAACCCCAATTCACCTTGATTCTCTTCACGTTGGACGAGACCACGTTCTCGCGCGAGCTGGCTCCGCTGGCCGGCCATTATCCGTCCCTGCGTATAGGCCCGCCTTGGTGGTTCTATGATAGCTGGAACGGGATGACGCGCTTCCGCGAATACGTCAGCGAGACCGCGGGGCTTTACAATACGGTGGGTTTCAACGACGACACGCGTGCGTATCCGTCGATACCCGTGCGGCACGACCTGGCGCGGCGGGTGGACTGCAATTGGCTGGCGAACCTGGTAGTGCGCAAGGTGATCGATCTGGACGACGCCGCGGACATGGCCCATGCGGCGGCATATGATCTGGCGAAGGCCGCTTACCGCCTATAGGAGGCGAATGTGATGATGAGCGACGGGCAGGAAGAATTGACGGCCGGCGACGGCATGGTCGTGGTCCTTGCGTACACGATGGGCGTCGAGGACGGCGAGATCATCTCCAACAGCGACGACGACGGCGAGATGGCCTACATCCAGGGGCATGGGCACGTATTTCCAGCCATCGAGGAGGCCATCCAGGGACTGCGCGTAGGCGATGAGGTGGAACTGGCGTTGGATCCGGAGGAAGCCTACGGGGAGTACGATGATGAGCTGCTGGAGACGCTGCCAATAGCGATGCTGGACGGCGATTTCGACGTGTACGTCGGCCTCGACGTAGAGCTGATTGATGAGGATACAGGCGAAGAGGTAGAAGGCATCGTGGTGGAGGTCAACGAGGACTCGGTGGTGGTGGACATGAATCATCCGCTGGCCGGGGAGACGTTGTATCTATGGCTAAAGGTCATAGAGCTCCGGCCGGCCACGGAAGAGGAGCTAGCCCACGGCCATGTGCACGTTGATGAGCACGGGCATGACCATCACCATGGTGGTGAATCCTAAGCCGGTCATGCGTGCCTGCGGCGACGGATAGGGCTAGAGAAAGAAACAGACCTCCTACTGGTTCACTTGGCGTTTGCGCTCAAGCGTGCCAGTAGGAGGTTTTGTTGACCATTCGGCTCGGTCTTCTCACTGCGGCTCTTGTGTTATTGCTTGAACCACAAGATCGATGGTGCGTAACTTGTCAGTACGTACCCCCGCAACATTTTCTGCAGGTCGCCGTCCCAGGGCAGTTGACTTTGGCGATTGGGTAGGACTACTGCGATAGAACTGACGGTAGGAACGGAGCACCGTCATTCACATTTGCGTCTGCAGCCATTGGTGGTGGCGGGACGAAGCAGTACACAGGCTCACTCACGTTGCCGGAACCGTCTACGCTCGTAACCTCGGCATCGCCGTTTCCGATGATGTGCCAGGCTACTGCGTCCGCTCCATTTGCGCTACCGATCTTCTTGCTCTCCGGCACGGCATCCGAATCCTCTGTATACTTGATGTTAGTCATCGATGTGTAGGGACCGAAGACGGTGCCACTGCCCAAATCGGTCACGTAGATCGCTAGGCTTCCCACGGGCCATATATCGTCGGTGGCGGTGAAGCGGTGACAATGGAGTGAGAATGGTGAGGTCGTTGAGGTTGGTGCAATCGGCAAAGATTACTCTCGCGATTTCCACGTGCCAGTCCCGCCGGCATAAGCGCAGCCGGTACGCTTGGCATTCTCTTGTTATCGGCATCACCTCGTTTGCTGTCCTCGACGGAAGCGGCGAGGACTCTCGCATAGGCTATCTCGTGAAGTAGCGCTGCAAGCCTTGGATTGTGGTGGAAGTGCGAAGACAGGCTTGCCTTACACTATAGTGGTGCGAGTTGTGGAACGGTAGGTATGTTCTGGTGGAATCACTACGCCCATATAGGCGGGCATCCGCCGGCAATTGGGGGGAGGGCATACCCTCCAACCGGTTGTCTCGGTGAGGTAGAACTCGGGAATCGCGCTAGATCAGTCCTCGATTTTTGCCGATTGCGACTGCCTGTGCGCGCGAATTCACGCCAAGTTTGTCGAATGTGCTGCTGACATATCCTTTGACGGTATTGGTGGCCAGGTTCAACTGGTTGCCAATCTGACGATTGGTGAGACCATCGCTGATAAGGACCAGAATCTCAAGCTCACGCTCGCTAAGTGACCCTGGAGTGGGTATGACATTCTGCATGCTCTCTACGACGATATCCG
>JBJYXA010000346.1:0-1806 GCA_046259705.1 Caldilineaceae bacterium | reverse complement strand
ATCGACCTATCCGGTTGCGGTAGTCGTTACGGATTCAACATCGGCCTCTCGGAAGAGGTCACTGAGTCGATTCTGACCGAGTATCTCCACCAGCAGGGCGGTGAGGTAATTCGTTCAGCGATCCTTGTCGACTTGGACGAGCAGGCGGACCGCCTAATTGCGAGCATCCAGCGCAATGGAACGGTAGAGCGGGTTGCTGTTCGCTGGGTGGTGGGGTGCGACGGATATCACGGCGCTACCCGGAAGCTGGGTCGCATTGAGATGACCGGCGATGACATCGCCAAGCCCTGGGCTGTGTTCGATGCGACCCTGTCAGGTTGGGGCCAATCGTATGAAGGGAACTATGCCTACTTGGACGAGGTTCCCGTCATTCTAACCGCGCTCCCCCAGCAGCGTTGGCGGGTGTACCTGCAACCAAGCGCTTCCGGGTCCGACCTCTTGGTCGACGCTGCATCCACCATCAGGCGCTACGGATCAGAGATTCGCTTCGACGACGTCACCAATCCTTGCCGCTTCCATTGCCACTCGAAGGTCGCAACGAAATTCCGTGCAGGCCGCATCCTGCTGGCGGGGGATGCTGCCCATGTCTGCTCCCCTTCCCAGGGCCATGGCATGAATAGTGGATTGCAGGATGCCTTCAACCTTGCCTGGAAACTGGCACTCGCCTGCAAAGGCCGCCGCCCTCCGACGTTGCTGGACAGCTATGACGTGGAACGACGACCCGTCGCAGAAGCAGTCGTTGCGTCAGGCGACGCATTTGAGCAAGCCCTAGGCATGACAGGTCCCTCCGAGCGAGAAATCCGTAACGAAAAGCTTCGGGCCGTGTTTGCAGACCCGGCGTCACGGCATCACGAGGCGGTCGCCGAGGCTGAGCTCGACATCAACTACAGCAACTCCCCAATCGTCATGGGCGATGTGAACGAGTCGCTTCCCCCAGGCGACCGACTCTCTGATGCAATTCGAACCTATCTTAACGACATTGAAGCACCGATGCTGCATGAGCTGTGTAGCCGCACTGGCCACACTGCGCTGATCATCGGTAGCGCGTCTGTACCTGTTGAACAGCTTAAACAGCTCGAAGCGACGATACGATCACGCGGCGCCACCTCTCTTATCGAATCCACGTCATCGCTCACATCCAGGTCCGACAACCAGGGCGAACACAAACGGATCACACCGGCTGCCGCCAGCCAGTTGGGTGTTGGCGGGATCACACTGCTGGTGATCCGCCCAGACGGCTACGTCGGACTGCGCGCCGACCATGACCACCTCAAGGCATTGGCATCGTATGAGGCCATGCTGCTGGCGGGCTAGTTGGCAAGGCGGCACTCAGTTGTCGTCGGAGTCCGTTGAACGCTCGACATCCACGCTTATCCGCTGATAAAGCGCGAGTCCGAGCATGACCACGACGGCGCAGAGCACTACGGCGACCGGGTAGACCAGCTTCGTCGGATCCTTCACTGCCGCGTCGAACACGCCGACCAGACCTTCTAGCGAGAGCGCAACCGCAATCATCCGCAACGTTCGCTGTCGGCCGAATCCTGCCGTTCTGGGACAGAGACGTCAATGTCGGCTGTCTGGCCGAATCCTGCCGTCCCGAACTGAGGGCGTCAAGGTCGGCTTTTGGCCGAATGCCGTCATAACGAAGGTCCAAGACGGGCATGAGCGTGGTTCACAAGCCTCGCCGACAGCGGTGGCGGAAAATGGCAGATCCAGCGGGGTTTGGTCTGAGAAAAATTAGCGGAATAACGTGAGCGACAACACCAGTCGGGCAGTAATCAGCTTTCGATTGCAGGCGCGGGGTCA
>JBJYXA010000345.1:0-2685 GCA_046259705.1 Caldilineaceae bacterium | reverse complement strand
GCGACGCCGGTATCCGGCTGCGCCAGACGCGCCTTCAGCCGGTCACGGGCGCCGCTGCGCCAAAGTTCCAGCGCCGGTGCGTCCGCCCGCCGCAGGGAGAATGAACCGGGCCCCTGGGGCAGAAGCGAAGCGGCCCACGGCCCGTAGGCGCCTATCATATTTGGTGTATCGGACGGGGTTGTGGATGGATCTTGTTCGGTCACGAGACGAGGGTTCCTTGTGTCTTGGCGGCGGCAATATGGTCGTCGATTTCCTTTTGGAATCGAAATTCGCTATTGTCCTCCGGTTCATAGCCGATCACCCGGCGGGCATTGGCTATGCTCCAGAAGGCATGTGAGTTATTGCTGATGCCGTAGAAAACCTGGAAGGGCACGCCGAACTCGTCGCGGATATCTTCAGCCTCGATGCTCTTGATGAAGAGCTGGCTCAGATCCCGCTGGCTGATGTACACCGCCAGCGCCCGCCGCACGCGCACCATATCGCCCCGCGTGCACATGGCCACATCCGTCTCGCGCGGGCCTCCGATGCGGATCTGCACGTTTTCCAACGGTTGGAATTCCGGCGTTGCCTTCTCGCCGGAGCCGCGCGCTACATTGAGGTTATACGCCGATCCTCCGCTGGCCTTACCCACGGCGAAGACGAAACCCAGGTGTTCGTACACCTCCTTGGCCCAACCGTAGTAGTTGTCGGAAAATGCGCGCATATTCGGGAAAACAAAATCCATGCGTCTGTCTAAAATCAGCGGCTCAAAGTAGTCGGCCGCATGGTTCGAACTGGCCACAACCACTCGGCGCACGTTCGCTTCCAGTGAAGTCTGATACACGTTGTACGCCATCTGAACGTTGGAGAACTCGGCTTGGAAACGTTGGTCCGGATCAGTCTCGTCCGCGGCGCGCGTGAACCCGCAATGGACGACCGCATCCACACCGGAGAACAGGTCACGGTATGCATCCCGGTTGCGGTCTATGAGGTCCGCAATGTGCACACCTGGCACCGTCCGGCCGTCGCGATCCGTGTTGCGAACGTCCACCAGCGTTAGTTCGTACCGTTCGCTAAGCGCCGGCAGCAGAAGCCCGGCGATGTATCCGGACGCTCCGGTGACCAACACCTTTCTCTTTTCCATCTGCTCCTCCTTTGCTGGTATGCGCGGCCTGCTCTGGGGGTAAGGCGCGTACGACGCTGCGGATGCTTCTGACATCCGCAGCGTCGTTCCCAATCCGCGCCGGCTACACGAGCGGCGTCTTGCGTTGGACGAGCTGGATAGGCTCATTCCACGGCGTGCGCAAGAACGCCAGCTTATCCCCCGCAGGCGTGGGGTTCACCGTTCCGACCGCGGTGGCGCCGGCATCGATCAGTCGCTGCCAATCGGCTTCAATGTCATCGGACGCGAAGGCGAAGTGCAAATTGTAGGGATTGACCTCGCTGTAGTCGGGCACCGGCGCGATGGGGTTGTTGTACAGTTCGATCATGCTGCCGTCTTCGTCTGCCAGGAAGTGCGCGAAGGGAGATGTAGTCGCAGCGGAGACGATGCGCAGGTCCAGGTTGTCGGCAAGCCATTGCGCCAGTTTCGCGGGCTCGTTTACGTTGATTGCCACATGTTCCAGTTTCATTGGAGTTGCTCCGGAAGGTTTGGGTGTCGGACAGTTGCTCGCGATGCCAAGAAGCATCGCAGACACTGCTGTGGGAGTCTTTGTGCGGTCTCGCGCGCCGCATAGGCGTTCGATCACCGTCACATGAGAATTCAGGCCGTATTCTACTTGATAGCCGCGAGAATGGGTAGTCGCGAAGCCGAGTCACCGTACAAATTCGCATTCAATTCACAGCCCTCGTCACACGATGTTCTCCTCGCTCCTGTGGTATAGTAAACGCATATAACTTCCTATCAACACTGGTACGCCGGGTAGGGAATTGTTGCAGCCACTGGCAGTGGTCATGTTTGCGATCAGTCCCTTCAATCGTCCAGTGCCAACCCCGAACCTTCTTGGACTACCATGACTGATCTTGAGGCAGCGGAACTTATCCGCTATATGCAACGATGGGGCTTCGACATCAACGATCAGCCTCATCCGCACAGTCCGGGCTACGGCCGTCTCGTCGTAGCCATGCGACGCATTCCTACCGAAGAACATTACGATCCGGAGTCCATCCATCTCCAACTGGTTGGACCGCAGGGGTACGCCCTGCGCCACACCATTCAGATGGAACCGACGCTGGTGTCCAACAAGGTCGCGCCTGGGCGGTTGGAACTCACGGACAGAGTAAATGAACGTCTCGGTTTTTTCACCTATGGCGCCACCGTTGATACTGGCAGAACCGAGGATGAGACCGTCGTAGAGATTCGTTCACCGGCGCCGATTCTCGAGTTGCGCGGATCGCTGGACGAATCCATCTCTGAGCAGCTCGTATCCGAAACCGAAGCGTTATGGGCAAAAGTTCGCGCCCAGTGGGGCACCGATGACGCAGGCTTTATGCGCAGATTGAGCGCTGTGCCGCCAGACGTGCTATATGCGACAACGATTCATTCCCTGCTGGCCTACTATCGGGATTCCAGCATCCTCCGCCAGACGTTTCCACAGTTCTACTCCATGTTGCGTCGTGAAGACGAGTGGCTTACGTCACACGGAATCGCCGCCACCGCGCCACAATCACTGGAACAGATCGTTCACCCGTAGCACAAAACTCCGG
>JBJYXA010000344.1:4081-8224 GCA_046259705.1 Caldilineaceae bacterium | reverse complement strand
ATGGGGCCCTCCGCATGATTTCAGGTGACTACGCTGCAATCATATTAGCATAGCTCAGCGTCAGTCACTAACAACAAATCATGCAAACGACAAGGGCTGCAGGCGCGTCAATTACCGTTCCGTCCGATCACCGTTACTTGTGCTATGCGTGGTCGCCGGCGCTGGAAGCGACCGGTGGGTCTGAACTGTACCTGTTGAGCTTCTCCCAGCCGCTCCCCAGGCTGACAACCCGCTGCGGGAATGGGATCACGATACCGTGCTCCGAAAATGCGTCCCATAACAGATAGTACAGATCGCTTCGCACGCGGCCAGACCGGTCCGGTTGGTCGACACTGACAGAAAGGTTGAAGTCAAGGCTTGATTCGCCGTAACCGAGGAATGCCAAAAACGGAGGGGGGTCGGGCAAGACGAGTGGATGCTGCAGCGCAGCCTGCGTGGCGACTTCCCTCACTTCCGAGGGCGAACTTCCATAGCTTACGCTCAATGGTACAAGGACTCTCACCTGCCGATCACTTTTGGTAAGATTCGTCACCTGCTGCGAGGTAAAAGTCGAATTCGGAATGATCAGCTCCTGGTTCATAAGCGTGCGAACCGTGGTTGCGCGCAAACTGATATTTTGCACGCGGCAGATACGGTCTTCAATTTCAACGACATCCCCCGGACGCAAGGACTGCTCAAAGAGCAAAACCAGACCGCTTATGAAATTGGCCACGAAGTCCTGCATGCCAATACCGATGCCGACCGAGAGACCACCGGCAATAATCGCCAAGGATGTAAAATCGAGCCCCATGAGGCTCAAAGAGACGAGAATGCCCACTGCCATCAGCGCATAGCGGGCCAGCGTGGCGACAGAATCGATGACGCCCTGCTCTGCGCTGATGTGACGTGGGAGCCAATGCATCATCATCTGGCTAACAACCCATCCGGCGATTATGAATAGGTATAGCGCCAAGAGTGCCGTCAGCAGACCGCCAAAGGAGATCCGGGCGCTACCGAGGCTGATGGTAGCGTCGACCAAGGTCACCGAGCCGGGCAGCACAGCGAGTATTTGCGCTCCAACGAGGATGACAAAGATCGGAGTAACAATCCAGTGACGGTAGGGCTTGCTTGATTCACCGTAGATAGCGTAAAGCAGCATCACTATTACGCGATATCCAAGCCAAAACCAGATAACATTTTGCAGTACGAAGAGAAGGCCGTCTGGCAAACCGCGCAATGCATATAGCCGGATGGCGATATGCAGGAGCAGAAGCGCCAATATGGGCGCAACCAAGTAGTAGGCGGCCGAGGCCATACGCCGGCGATGCGGCGCGTCTTCCAGCTCCGTTAGCTTGGTGGCAAGGCCGCGACGGCGGCGCCAGCGGCGAACAGCATACGGCAGCAAGGAGGAGATGAACACAATCAGAAGAACGACCATGAGCTGCTCCCGCACGACGGGGCGCACTAGCATGGCCAACAGATACTCGACCTGATCTCGGAGGATCGTGATCAGCGTGTCGGTTTGGCGGAGTCCCTCATCTTGCATCTAGTTATCCGCTGTCTCGCATGTCTCCGGTAGCTCTACTTGATCGGCAGTATAGTCCAGAAACCCGACCACATCCTCTCCAAACTGACAGACAGCTTCGGCAGGACTGGCCGCGCCTGAAAGCACACTGGTATAAGCGCGATTTCCGGCAGCGCTGAGTTGATCGCGTGGGATTCCGTTGGGCAGGGCAACCGCTGTACGTGCCTGCTGCACGAATCCGCTGACCAAAGGATAAACTCGACGATCTGCCACGATGCGCGGATTGGCGGGAACCTTGTCAAGTTCTCGCATGAACTGGATACCCTGCCGTTCATTATAAAGGAACGTGGCCAGAACGTTGGCAATGCGCGCCTCTTGCGGTGAGGCGTGTGCGAAGAACATCAGTGTTTCGGCCTCAGCTATCGGGCCGGAAGGGCCATTCGGGCCTCCCGGCAATGGGACCACACCGATTTCAAATGGATTGTCGGGATCCATACTTGCAGAGATTGCCTTAATGCTTTCCGGTCCCGACACATAATAGGCCATCAGTCCTGATGCGAATAAATCCAAAAGGGATTCATCGTCCACGTTCAGTATCACACCTTGCGCCCGTTGGGCACGGTCCAGCCAGGCAAGCCATTCTTCGAATCCACTTTCGGCCAGTGTGAAGCGCCGGTCTGCGTCGAAAAGCCCTTCCCCAAACGCCTGTATTCCCCAGTATGCTTCTTCAAAGCGAGGAACGAATTCCACGCGCTTGCCGGCGGCAGCTTGCTGCAAAAGCTCGTCGAGCGTTGTGCTAGGTTCCGACACCAAACTTTTGTTATAGTACAGGGCGCGCGGAGCCAAGAATAAGGGCAAACCGAACAGCTGATCGTTGTATTCGACGATAGCACGATTTCGAATGTTTGAAGTGACTAATGCTGCCTCCGCGGCCGGGAACGGCCTGATCAGACCATCTCCTGCCAATTCGGGAATCCAGCGGTTCCTTCCAAGAAGCACGCCGGGGGCAAGACCATTCCTAGCCGCTGCCCTGTACTCAGCGAGTATTTGGTCTTCCGGCAGCGAGATTTCGGCAATGCGCACGCCCGGATGGATCTCTTGGAACCTACGCAATACAGAGCGGAGTTCGGCGGCATCCTCGCCGGTCCAACTATGCCAGAACGTGATACGTCCGCTGAGTCCGTCGACAGGAGAAATCGGCTGGCATCCGCTCAACAGGAGCAGTGCGCAGGATACGTACAGAACAAGGTTTCGGAGTCTGGTGACCATACGTACGTTCCTAACAGATGGCACGAATTTGCTGCGTGGTGTGAATAGCTCTGTGCCAAGAAACACCTACTGTGGAGCATCCGGTGCTTCTCGGCACAGAGGGAGATTCTTCTAGATTAACGAGGCCAATCGATTCCCTGAATGAGCCAGTCGGGTAGCTGTTCTTCCAGCTGGGTAACCAGCTGCGCGTCACCGCCCGCGGCGGCAACGGTCCAGATGCCCCAGGCGCCATCGCGATTGCTCATGAATGCGATGCGGCTGCCGTCGGGGCTCCAGGCCGGCAAGCCGTCAGACGCCGGATTGTCCGTAATGCGTGTGACCGAACCGTCGGCCACGGACATCGTGTATAGCTCCCAGTTCCCGTCGCGCGAGTCGCTCATGAAGACGACGCTCTGGCCATCCGGGGAATAGCGCGGCAACGAGTCGTTGAACCCGTCGGTGACTTGTGTGCGCCCACCGCCGTCGATGCCCATGGTCCAGAGACCGCAGTTCTGGCCGGTCTCATCACAGCCCTTGTATATGATCAGGTCCTGGCTCGGATGCCAATCAGCATCTTTGCCGAAGCCGAGATCCTGGGCTTCGGGGAATCCTTGCCGGTCGTCGCCGGGCGTGGGAGGCAGGAGATACACGTGCCATCTGCGATCGCCGGTGCGATTGCTGGAGAAGACGAATCGGTCGCCCGTCGGGCTCCAGCTAGGACGGCTGTCTTCCACGAAGTTCGAGTAGCGCACGCGAGCGTCGGCGCCAAAATCCCAACCGCTCAGGCCAAGTTGGTCGGACTGCGTGCTGCGAAAGGCGATGACGTTTGCGTCAGCCGAATAGGCAGGCTGCATGGCGTTCTGAATGATGAGCGACGGGCTCGAGCCGGGCTGCGGTGACACCGTGTAGATGTCTTCCAACTCGTAGGCGCGATTGCCGTCAAGCAGGCGGCGAGATGCCGAGAATACGATCACACTGTCGGCCGGAAGCTCATCCGGGGCCTGCACTTCTGCCTCGGCCGGTGTCTCGATGGAAGGCGCCACCCACTCCACAACAGGCGGCGTGGGGATGGTTGGCACATTGTCGACATTCGTCGCTTCCACATGCCCGGTGGAGACCCAACCAATTCCGTTGGGTGAATTCGGGACACGTGCGACCCACCATTGACCGTCTTCGCTAACGCCGACGATGGTGCCTTGCGTACCTTCGGGTGCAACGCCAATAATGCTGAAGTTGGTGCCGGGGCCGGTTCGAATATTAACCCCTGCGGGAGCGGTTACGCTGCCAGTAGGTTCCTGAACGGCTGCGGGCAACATCAATACTTCAGGTTGCGCCGCATCCTCTGCTACCGGATCCGGGTCTTCGGTCATTTCCGCGGCAGGCGCTTCGGT
>JBJYXA010000344.1:0-3981 GCA_046259705.1 Caldilineaceae bacterium | reverse complement strand
CATCCTCTGCTACCGGATCCGGGTCTTCGGTCATTTCCGCGGCAGGCGCTTCGGTGGTTTCCGCGGCAGGCGCTTCGGTGGTTTCCGCGGCAGGCGCTTCGGTGGCTTCCTCAGCCGGCGCTTCCGTGGCAGCCTCTGCAGCCGGTGCTTCCGTGGCAGCTTCTGCAGCCGGCGCTTCCGTGGCAGCTTCTGCAGCCGGCGCCTCCGTAGCGGCTTCTGCAACCGGCGCTTCCGTGGGGGTGGTTTCCTGTTGCGAAGAGCCACCACCACATGCTGCGACGGCAAACATGAGCGATCCCATTAGCAGAATCAATATCGTCCACAGATAGACCGACTTACGCATTTGATTTTTCCTTCTCATGGTACCCTCCTACGTGTAGATTCTTGTGCCGGTCAATAGGCACTTGTTGCCCCTATTGACCGGCATTTGCAAACTTATTACCTGGCTTGCCTCTTTTGCATCACACTTACCGGTTGGCGACCACGGCGATCTGACCTGCACTATTCTGAATCGTCAGTTGATTGCCGCTGATGCTAAAGGTTGAGGCGGAAGACAATGCGGACTGGAACTGCGCCTCCTGATCCATCACGCCTGCGGGAGCACCGCACATCATCATGCCACCGGCCAATTGGCTCACGGACAGATTGTTCCCGTTCACCCGATAGGTGCCGCCAAAGTTGTTGCAGCCGGAATTGCCGCTGACCTCACTTCCCGTGCCGAAAGCAAAGTTGATGCTCGTGCCGGAGAGCAGCGTCGTGATGCCGTTCCCATTGTTGAACTGGACCACCTGCCAGCTTGTGCCGGCCAGCGGGTTCGCGACCGGTGTCGGCGTCGGAGCCGTCACGTTGACGGTTACCGTGCGGAACACCGTCGAACCGTCGCGCAATTGCACCCTCATCTCATAGGTTGTCGTGCTGCCGGGGCAAACGCGCTCGCTGTCCTGGCCCACACGCGGATAACGATTGTAGTTGGCGCCCTGCGGGTAGACCCAGACTGCCTGGACGTTTTGCACATCCCAGCGCAGACGGGTACATTCGCCCTGACGGATGGAGGTGCTATCAGCCCAGAATGAGATCTGAGGCTCCGCGGTGGGATTCACCGTGACCGTGACCTGGCGGAGATCGACGCCGCCGTCACGGCGCAGAGAGCGCATCTCATAAGTGGTCGTAGTAGGCGGACAGATCTGTTCCGAGCCCTGTAGCGAACGCGGATAGCGATAGTAGCTTCTTCCCTGCGGATAGACCCACACCGCCTGAACATTCTGAGCATTCCACTGCAACGTGGAGCACTGTCCTTGGTTCATGGTCGTGGGACTGGCGCTGAACGAGATCTGCGCCGCCGGAGTCGCGGTCGGAGCCGGAGCCGGTGTGGGCGTCGCGGGCGGCACCGCTGTCGGTTCCGGTGCAGGAGGCGGTGCAACCTGGATAACGGGCACGTCTTCCGCATGGTAGGCGATGACGAAGTCTGCCGACACCCAGCCCATACCACCCGGCAATGACGGAGCGGCCACGGCCCACCAACGACTGTCGGCGCTGCGTCCCACTATCTTGCCTTCGTCGTTGAAAGCAGCGCTGCCGACGACGGGGAAGTTGACGCCTGGACCGGAGCGAACGTTTACGCCGGCCGGGGCAATTACGCGGCCCCACGGCGCCGACGGATCGGGTTCGGGCAGGTCGATCTCGAAGACACGCACCATTTGGACCGCGATCTGGTCTTCGGCCGTACGCATTTCGAGCAGGTTTCCTTGTATGCTGAACGTCGCAGCGCTCTCGAGCGCGGCCAGGAATTCCGCCTCTTGCTCCATCACGCCGTCCGGGCTTTCGCAGAAGCGGAACGTGGTGGCAGGCGTCTCGATGCCAACTTCGTTCTCCTCCACGGCGTAGCCGGCAAAGAAGTAGTTGCAGCCTGCATTCCCACTGACGATCCCGTCATCGCTGAACTCGACGATGATCTCGGTTCCCAGTAGCGGGCCGACGACTGCCTCACGTCCGTTGTTGTAGCCGGTGACCTCCCACTTGGTATTGGCAGTGTTCTGCGAGCTTGCCACGAACGTGGCGAGGATCTCACTGGCATCCTTCAGTATGAGCTGGTTTCCGACGGAAATGAAACTCGTGACGCTGGTCAATGCATCCATGTAGTCGGTCGCCTGTACCATGACCTCAGCGGCACACGCCATTAGGGTCGACGCAGCGGGCGCTGCAATGGTCAGGTCGTTGCCCGACTGTGTGTACGTCGTGCTGAACTGGTTGCAGCCGTCCGAGCCGGAAACCGTATTATCGTCTCCGAAGTCCAGGGTGACCGTCGTGCCGGACAGCGGCAGATCGCCGTTGAGAGAACTCAACAGCCAGCTTGTTCCAGCGAGGCCGACAGCCTCCGTGGTAGTGGCATCAGCAGGGGCCGCGTTGTCTGCCGCCATGGCGACCTGCTGGTACGCGGCCAGCACGAATACGCCGGCCACGAACAATATGATCCATACGACTCGTTTCATCTGTTTGCTTTCCTTTCGTGAATCTCTTTCCAACGTCATTCTACTTGCGTTTACTTCCTACTACGACGACATAACTCCATCGGCTTGTCCACGACGGTCATACGCCCACGGGATAGCCGGGACCTAGCGGAATGCCCAGCATGAACCACACGATGAATAGGAGTACCCAGGCCACCGCCATCGCCAGGGAATATGGCAGCATGAGCGCGATAATTGTGCCGATGCCGGCGTCCTTTTGATAGCGCTGCGCCACGGTGATGATGAATGGCAAATAGACCATGAGCGGCGTGATGACGTTGAGGGGTGAGTCGCCAACACGATACGCGGCAAGGACAGTCTGTGGCGCTACGCCCAGACGTGCAAAGATAGGAATGAAGACGGGAGCAAAGATCGCCCATTTCGGAACCACTCCAGGGAGGATGATGTTCAGTAGAAAGATGACCAGGATCATGCCTACCAGGAGCGCAAGCGGCCCTACGGGTGCTCGCTCCAACACTTCCGCCATGGATACCGCCACGACTGAAGGCATATTGCTGAAGTTGAAATACGCTATGAATTGGCTGATCATCAACAGCATCAGGATAAGGCCTGAAAGGCCTGCGAAGGTCTTTGTAATACCGCTGATCACGTCACTGCTGCCGGTGATGGTCCCTGCGCCAATCCCATAGAATATGCCACTGACCAGGAAAGTCAGTGATATGACGAAGATCAGGCTGTCCATGAAGGGCGTGTTGCCGACGATGGCGCCCGTTTGGGGATCACGCAGCGGTGCATTCGGCGGCAATGTGATCAATAGGACTAAGAGGACCATGGCGAGGAATCCGTAGAGTGAATAGCGCAGTCCCCGTCCCTCCGCGGCGATAGCTTCAGGATCTTGCCCCGCGTCGGCGTCTTCGTCGGGAAGGTCCGCGTAGGTACCGAGGCGCCGTTCTATCACCCTGTCCGTAATGAACGCGGCGACGATGCTGAGGACAAACGTGGAGCCAATTGCGAAGAAGAAATTCGCCGCAACCGTAATCGGCTCACCGCCCACTAAGCCGATTGCTTCGTTTGTGATCTCCGTCAACATGCTGTCGATGGGCGTGATTAGGAGATTGACGCCGAAGGCAGCGCCGACGCCGGCGTACGCGGCAGCCATACCGGCCAGTGGATGCCGGCGCAGACTTAGGAAAGCCGCGGCGCCCAGGGGTATGAGGATCAAATATCCAGCGTCAGTTGCTATGCTCGATAGCACACCGACGAACACAATGATGAAAGTGATGAGCCGGCGCGGCGCAACTTTGACCAGTTTACGGATCAGCGCCCCCATCATGCCTGCCTGTTCGGCTACCCCCACGCCGGCCATGGCCACCAGCGTAACGGCCACCACCCCGAAGCCCGCGAAATTCGAGACAAAGGACGTGAACAGAAAGCGAATGCCGTCCCTTGTAAGCAGACTCCGGATCGCGATGGTTCGCTGTTCAATCTGGTATTCCACGCCGTACGGATCCGT
>JBJYXA010000343.1:0-3390 GCA_046259705.1 Caldilineaceae bacterium | reverse complement strand
GACCACTTTGCATCCATGGCTCTCCGTAATGGTCGCCCGTCGTGGCCACGCGACGACCGGGCAGAGCTAAAGTTTGCTAGCTCGTGGTCGCAGGCCACGGCCATGTTCGAGCGCGCACGCGCCAGCGATGCGTACTTGGACGTGCACGCGTGGCGTTTCACTCCCTCTAGCTTCCGGGCTATCATCGGCGACCTACGCCGACTAGAGTTAACCGGACTCACCGAGAAGGGCGGATTCCTTACGGGAGGATGGGAGTTCTACATAACCCTGCATCGCGGCCCAGCGCCGAGCGACCAGGAGCGGTTGCCGCTGCTCAAGGCTGCCATGACCGAATGGGGTAGCCTTACCTGCTAGAATCCAGACCTCAGGTTACCAGCGCAAAGTTTTACAAACTATTCCGCCTGCGGCATACAGCTGACCGCGAGGCCGAATAGTCTGCGATTCGCCAGCTTGCGCCGAAAGTCGAGGTCTTCACAGCCGGAGCGTACGTCCTCATAGCCGCCGACTGCGGCCCATGCCGCCTTTGAGATTAACGCTATACAGTCATTATCATTCCTGCTCGGAAGCGTCGACGTATTATATCGTCGATCGCGGGACAAGTCGTCGTTGCAGGCAAGTTCCCGGAGACTTTGGACGGCAACCGCCGCGCGCGTCGCGCGAATGCTCTCTAGGCACCGCTGAGCACATAGTGGGAACAACCGTTTGTCGCCGTCGAGCGGCAGTACGTACGGCGTATCGGCCTCGGCGAAACCAAGATCTCGGGTGTGCCTCCGACCGGCAGTTGTAAAGTTCTGAAGAATCAAGAGGCGGTTGAACCGTGAGGCATTCGATTTAGCCCACCTCTTGGCCACCTCGGCGCTGTCATCCCTAGAAGCGTCGTCGACCACAATTAGATCAATTATTGCCAGAGTCTGCAGGCGGACCGAATTCAACGCTTCCTCGATCACAAGACCGCCGTTAAATAGGTGAACAACGATTGTGACATAAGCAACACCAAAACGATCGCTCTGAAACGACGTGCGGTGCCCGCGAAGTCGCACGCACCGCTTGCGCGCGTCTGTTTGGAGCTTCTGAGGCAAGCAAGGCGTCAGATCATGACCGTCACGCAGCATAGATAGCAGGGTTCTCATTAGCTGTGCGCGACGGTCCGGACCAAAGAACCACAGTACGTCGCGCAGCGCGGCACATGCCATGCGCTTACGTAATCTGCCGTCGTCAAGCAAAGCGTTGAGCGCATCGAGCCACTGTTTCGGTGATTCGGCAAGGAACCCCGTCTCACCATGCCGAATTGCACGACTAAATGGTCCAGTAGGCGAAGCAATGGTACAGACGCCTGCAAGCGCCGCTTCAAAATACTTCAACTCGCTCTTGGCCTCGCAAAAAGGGTTGCCGACCTCCAGTGGCGCCAAATTTACGTCGAACCGGGCGACTTCTTCGGGCAGCCGTTCTAACGGGACCAAATCTCGCCACTCGACTCTTCCTTCGAGACCTTCGAAGTCGGGAAACTCCCTCAGGTCGACCAGCGGCTGCCCCGCACAGTTTAGATGAAACAGTACAAGTCGCACGTTCGGCCGTTCTCGCAAGACTTTCGCGACGGCGCTTGCGCATACAGCAAAATCACGCTGGTGTGTGCGCGAACCTGAAGCGTACCCGATTCGGAGCAATGCTCTGTCACAACGTGCAGCCCAACGACGAGCTGCCGCCCGTGCCACTGAGAAAGTGGCATCGTCGAAGCCGTTAGGGAGAACGAAGGTTGGTATTCCTGCGCGCTGGGCATGCTGAGCAAGCTCGTCGGTCGTTGTCGTGCACAAATCAGCCGATACTAGTACCCTGCGTATTTGCCCATAGCAGGCGGCTGCTGTCTCTTCAGCTATTCCTTGAGTTCGTATTCCGTCGATTAGGGCAATTCGCGCCAGCCGTGGAACGAATATCAGATCGTCGACATCATAAACAATATGCGCCCCCGCCGCGCGTGCCACCTTGAGTATTGAGGCCACCTTTTCAGACCACACCACACGCCAGAGTATCACGACGCGGGCCGAGGCGAATTCCCAGGACTTGCCTCGGCAGTCCTGGATACGGACGATCCTTGTGCGACCACCCGCCGCTCTGGCGGCTTCCGCATAGCGCTGGACACGGTAGATGTGACCGGGCGTGTCGGATTCTCCGCTGACGTAGACCCAATCGGCCTTGCGGTGTGACCAGGCCTTTGCCGTCGTTACCACGGCTATGATCCGGCGACGGACTGCGCCGGTGATTGGATCGAGTACCTCAAGCAGGCGCTGGCGATATACAGGGTCTCCCCTCCAAAGCGCACGTGCAATGCGAAGCAGCCGCGCTGGCCCCCGACGTCCGTTTGCCACCGTCGCATTCTGCCGTGTCGCATCTGCGGGATCGATGTCGCCTTCGTTCATAAGCGGCTATTTGGAGTGGCCCAAGGCGGAGGAACGGGCGTGACAGCCAGGTGACCAGCCCGGCAAGCTAAGTTCACACTGGGAGCCGCTTCGAAAACTCTGGAACAGCGACACAGCCGTGCGATATGAGACGAGCGCGCCACTGCCGGCGTGACGTTCCGGCGGCAGGCTTAGCCTCCACATTTTGGCGAAACCGATACGCCGCGGCTCGGCGCCGCTGCCCTCGACGAGCTAGCCTCTAGCGAGGCTGCTAACAGCGCACCGTGGATCGCTGGCAGCTGAGCCGCCGGCTGATATCGCGTGTGAACCACGGCGGCAGCGGCTTCTGCATTATTGGCGTAGTCAGGAAGAGTCTGCAGGACCTTGGTCAGTACCAACGGCCAACGATGAGCCGGGGCAAGGAATCCCGTTCGGCCATGTTCAATTGCCTCTCGAAATGCAAATACAGGCGAGGCGACGGTCAGGGTTCCGACTGCCGCTGCCTCGAAGAATTTCAGCGCCGACTTGCAATTCGTAAACGGATTCTCCTGCAACGGGGCGAGATTGATCTCAATCTGCCCGATGAGCCGCTGCAGGTTCACGGGATCCTGGAGCGGATAAGTTTCGACGCGTTGCTCGTAGCGTCGCAATGGCCCTTCCAAGGCGATCTTACCGACGAGTCGCAGAACAAGACGTGAATCAGCCGCAAGGAGCTGCATCAAAGCATCTTCGACCAGTTGAAAATCCCGAGCGTGCGTCTGTGATCCGCTGAAGTACCCGAGATGAATTGTGTCGTCCCGGCGGTAACCTGATTGACGTTTGGCGGCGAGAACCCGCTCCGATACTCGCAATTGTCGCTGATTCATGAAGTTGGGTACAACGGCGGCCGGCAGTCCTGCGAAGTCTCGCACGCGCGCTGCAAGGAACTCGTTGGTAACGATCGCGCCTTCACATAGGCGCAGCAGTTCACCATAGCGTGAGAAATTCGCAAACCAGT
>JBJYXA010000342.1:5190-15205 GCA_046259705.1 Caldilineaceae bacterium | reverse complement strand
AGGGCCATGGGCGAACCAAAATAGCCGTTCAGCTCTTTGCGGGTAATCGCGAGGATCTGTTTCATGCGGCCAACTCCGTCTCGACAGGTTGAGCAGTGGTAACCAGGCTGTTGAACACGTTCTCCAGTGTCTTGACGTCACGGCGGAGCTCACGCACGGGCCAGTCCTCTCGGCGGGCCAACTCGAACAGCGCGGGACAGAGGTCGACCTCTTCTGCGGCGCCGATGAGATAGGCCGGATAGCCGTCCGCGGATCGCGTTGCCTCGAGTTCGGTCACGCCGCCCAGCGCAGCGACGGACTTCTCGAATCCCGTGACCGGCTCGGACAAGACCATGATGGCGCCGGTCGTTGCTGCCAGTTCTGAAAGCCGCGCGTCGGCGCGAACCTGGCCGTTGAGCAGGATGATCACGCGGTCGCACAGCGCCTCGACTTCGGAAAGGATGTGCGTCGAAAAAAGAATCGTGCTGTGGCGCGCCAAGCGCTGAATCAGGCGGCGAATGTCCACGATCTGGGTGGGATCCAGCCCGATGGTCGGTTCGTCGAGGATTAGCAGCTTGGGCCGGTGAAGAATCGCTTGGGCAAGCCCTACTCGCTGTCGTAGACCTTTCGATAGCTCCCCGATTGGTCTCGTCAGGTATTCGCTGAGGTTGGTTGCGTACACCGCCTCGGAGATGGCGTCGACCTGGTCTTGGCTGGGGATCTCACGCAGGTCCGCCATCATGCGCAGATAGCGCTGCACGGACAGTTCCGGGTAAAGCGGCGCACTCTCGGGCAGGTATCCGAGCAGTTCCTGCACTTGATGCGTCTGCGTAAGCACATCCAGTCCGTCGATCTCTACGTGACCTTCGTCAGGCTGCAGATAGCCGGTCAGTATTTTGATAGTGGTGGTCTTGCCCGCGCCGTTTGGGCCGAGCAGGCCGACGATTTCTCCCTCCTGGAGGCTGAATGAGACGTCGGCTAGGGCGCGCACGGCGCCGTAGCTCTTCGTCAAGCCATTTGCTTTGAGCATCGCGATTCCCTTCTCATTCACGCATGAGCCGCATGCGGACGGTTCGCGCTTGATTGCGCTGGAGATTTTGCATACAGTGATCGAGGGCAAAAACATACCTCCCGCCGGCTGGCGCCGCAGGAGGTGGACTTCTCACTGGTTATGAGTTGAGGGTACGCCGGAATTGCTTACTCCGCGTTAAAACTTAAGAGAAAAAAGATTAGATTTCTCTAATGATCAAGTGAGTCTTGGCTAAGGGCGACCTGGCTGCATTTCATGATGTGGTTCAGAAGGCGACAGCAAATTCGCGAATTGGCTGCATCGGCCCCAAGCACGCGTGACCGGCCTCCCCTTGTCTTGAAAATATGCCCTCTTTATTTTTGCGGTATTTAAGTCTGCGACCGGAATCAACTTGAGTTCGAAGTGCAAGCGCAGGGTTGCAGCGGCGTGTACCATGGCGCACTTCGGAGTCAAAGAACCTTCGTTAGGCTCAGATCGATTGTTGCGGCCGGCATTCTTCTACATCCGGTGTTTTTTCTTCGGTTTTGCGTGAATGCCATGGATGCTATACTCCCACCGCTGGCGAAACGCAAGATCCTCGTCACTCATTGTCGCCTCTCTTGATACGCTCAGCATGGTATCAATACGCGATTCGCGGCGCCGCTGCACCGTTCTGTCCTTATTTACAGAAGACCGCTTTTGCAGCTAATCCATCGGCCCGATCGCGCAGATACTTCCGCGCCCACACGTTGACACAATTTTGCGCGGATTCCCGTTCAGTATGGCGTTGGTCCGGAGATGGTTCGTAGAGCGAGTTCACATGGCAAAGGAAGCACAAGACCCTATTCGGCCGGTTGACCAGGACGGCAAACAGACAACCTCCATCGATACCGGCGGCGGCGCTTACGTCGCTGGCAACGTCGATACTAGGGGCGGGGACTTCATCGGGCGCGATCTCATCGTCAAGATCGCTGTTCCCGCAGCCCTGGCGGTTGTGCTGGCCGTGTCGGCCGCAATTGTGGCCGTCGCTACCGGTTGGGAGCTGCCCGGCAAGGTACAAGTGGCTCTGTGTCCGTACGCCGAGGACCAGAAGGAATTGCCGTCCGGCGATTTCAATATCGCCATCGCACCGTTTTCTGCTCCCGATGAAAAGCGCCAGGATACAGGCAGTAGACTGAGTAGATGGCTGGCCAAACAGCTATACGATCCGTCGGGCTCCGTCGCCCAAGCCGCAGCACTGCAGGGCGTAGTTGCCTGGAGCAACGATTGGCCCGTCGCCGACCAGATCAAACCGCCTATGAAGCCCATACCTATCGCGTTTCAGAAAAATGACGCCGCCGAAGGTCGCGCTTCTATTGACTGCAAGACGAATTTGAGCGCGGAGGAATGGCTGTCGAGATTGCGCGCACATCTCGTCGTCTTCGGAGAGCTTGAGGATAGTGACCAGGAGACTGAACTCAAGCTTTCCTTCTACTATCAGGCGCCCGTAGACAACCTTCCGGACATCACGCTGGACTATCACCCGTTTGGCAGCAGCATCCCTATCCCGAATGCAGACTCTCCGGTGCTGGCAGAGGCGGGGCTGAGTGACAGCGCTCAACTCGACAAGCGTGTAGCTGCACTCGTACACCTTGTAGATGCATTGGCGAGCGTAGTCAATGGCAATCCACAAGCGGCACTGCGCAAATTCGAAGATACGGTATCCGAGCTTGACTTGGCTGCGTGGGACGAACCGCAAGTGAGTTCGACGCTCTATTACTATATGGGGCAAGCTGCGCTTCAGGTACCCGACTTGGCAAAGGCGAGAGATGCTTTCCAGACGATCCTGGACCACCATGATCGGTTGGGCGATCTGGATCTGATTCTCGCTACCGTCGGTCTCGGCAACGTCGACTATTTGCAGGCCGACGGGCTTTTGCTAGATACGCTCGCCGCTTCCACAGACCATTTCTGTTTCCCCACCGAGACCGTCACCGCGGGCGAGAATGCCTGCTTCGACGATACATTCGTCGCCAATCTTTTGGCAAGTGCGCAGGACCAGCCGACGAACGCTGACGACGCGCACGCACAGATACACGAGCTGCTGCAGCAAGCAGTCGGCCACTATAACGACGCACTGGCGATGACCGAAGATCTCGGCGCAGACGTAAACCCCGACACGGTACAAGAGATACGAGGCGTGACGCAGGCCATGAAGGCGCACGCCTTACGACGAACTGCGGACACTTATCTGGACCAGTTCGAGCAACATGCATTCGACGTGGCGCTTGATCCCAACCTGTTGGACCAGGATCTTTATCAGGAGGCGAACTCCGCGTTTGTCTCGTCTGCGGATCTCTTCTCCGACACGGTGAAACTGCTCAACGATATCGACAAACCGGGGCTTGTGGCCTTTACGGAATACGGCGAGGGACTGGTGAAAGAGCGGTACGCCTGCAGTGTCTCCCTGGCAGATCCTGAGGGGTCCACGGCACTGTACGCAGAGGCTGCACAGAGTTTTGCTGACTGTTCGGCACTCGAAGAACCAACCGACGACGTCTCGCGCAGGCTTTTCCGATCCACCCAATGTCTGTGTGAGAACGCGGCCGGCCGTCTAAAATAGGAGGAACACAATGCGACGTTATCTATTCTGCATAATCGTGTGCGGCGCTGTATCGATAGTCGCGGCGCTCACTGCCGGAGTGCGGCCAGCGTTGGCGCAGGCGGTGAACTGCACTGCAAGCCGTAACAACGCCCCCGTACTTTCGGCGCCGGCCATATTGGCGCCGGTGCGAGGCAATCTCGACAACGGTGATCCGTTCGTGGCATCCGCACAAGCGAATGGCTTCGGTGGACCGTGGCTCAGCGTAGAGAGCAACTTCGCAGAGGGCTGGATCCGCTCTGCATTCGTGAGTGGATGCAGCTTTGCGGCACTTCCGCTGCGACAGAGCCCAGCCCAGCGGCCCGCCCTGGCAGGGCTGGTTCCGCCCGCCGACCAAACTGGCCCGTCACAACCGGCGATCTTCTTGGCAGCAGACGTCAAGACCGGTGTGGACGGTCTCCATGTCTTCACCCAACAGTTAGACCTACTGATCGACCCAAGTATCAAGGCATTTGAACTGGGGACTGACGTAATGACCGTCACGATGAGTATCAGCGATGAGGATGGCAATCCACTGTACAGCATCGTCGATACGAGTGATCCCTTCTGCCTGTTTGCGAGCCTGACTGCGGAGTGCGAGAACGTCTGGACCTTTGCACAGACCGGATACTTCTGGCCAATACCCAATACGAACCCGGTGGCCCCTTCGAATCAGAGAATCGACGCCAACGAACGATACAGCCTGGGCCTGGACGTCCAGTACAGCGACGGGGGGAGCGATTTCTGGAACTGGAGCTTCCGCATCAGACCGGCCAATACACCGCCAGAGGACCTGTATCATGTCGTCGACGCGACGAGTGGTTCTGCAGGGTCGATGCCATTCGACGCAACGGAAGTACGCATCCGGCTGGACACGCTCAAATCGGCGGATTTCACGCCCGTGTTTGCCGATAGGATGGTGATGGAACTGGCACAGACGCCCGTGTTGACTCCCGCGGATCCCCAGATCGGCTCCGTGCAGTTCGTGATCCGCGATGGGCCCGGTGGGGAGGCGGTATTCGCACACACGGAGCGCCAGACGCCATACTGTCTCTTCGGCAACACACAGACCACCCACTGCGACGCGATCTGGCGGTTTGCCGATACGGGAAACATCTGGCCGCGCTCAGATGACGGCAGTGGGGTCACCGGCACGCATGCATTGCTGCCAAATCATACTTATGAAGCAACTGTTTCTGTCACAGATACGGATGGCAATGCAGGAAACAGATGGACTTTCGAATTCGAAATCGCCGGCGTGGCCGAACCACCTCCGGTGAATTCCGGAATCGTTGCGAAGGTTCTCCAATATGGTCCCGGCAGTACAGTCAACACGGTTAGCCAAGCGCTTGCCTTCCAGCTTGCGGCGCACGATCCTGCCGTGGGCGCATCGGACGGCGCTGGCATCGCCCAGGTTAGCTTTGATCTATACGCCCCTGACGGATCCCTCGTATGGCAGCGGTCCGAAGGCGCCGAGCCCTACTGTCTCTTCAGTAACGCATCGGGCGCAAGCGCCTGCAACGTCTGGGACTTCGCACAGGCAGGGATGCACTGGCCGAACGGTCAGGCAATCCAGGCGGGCCAATACACAATTCGTGCGACCATCTCCGGCGATGGCGGGCGGACTGAGACGTACACGTACGACTTCACTGTGCAGCAGACATCGCAACCCCAGAACCCGGCGCCGGTGGAATCGGAGATCGCAGCCATGCTCGTGCAGATCGGACCGGGCAGCCTGTCTGCGACTGTGAGCCAGGCGTTGGCGTTCCAGATCGAGGCCTGGGACACGGCAGTAGGGACGACGGACGGCGCAGGGATCGCGCAGGTGGATTTCCAGCTAGTGGGTCCCACAGGCACCGTGGTCCATCAGCGCACGGAAGGCGGGGCGCCCTATTGCCTGTTCAGCAATTCTTCTGGGTCGGATGAGTGTAACACGTGGCGATTCGTGAACGCGCTGAATCGATGGCCCAGTGGCCAGTCGATTCGCACGGGCCAGCACACGGTGGTCGCCACCGTCACTGCGGATAATGGCCAGACCGAGGTATTCACGTACGATTTCACTGTAGGCTCCGGTTCCAATTGACCGGTCTGATCGCCGAGCACATGTCATTTTGAATGCAGTAAGGAATCTAGTCTCACAGGAGCTTAGATGCTCCGCTCAGTATGAACGACTAGCCATTTGGCGGTCGAACCACTGTGCGGATTCTGGTGCAGATCGCTGACTCGTTCGAACGCGAGATCCACTAATTGGCGGTAGCGTGCACTTCATCAAGGAGAGACCGTACTTCGGCATCACTTGTTTGACCAAAATGACGATACCAGGCGCCGACGCCTCCGAAATTGGCCGGCTTTGCCAGACATATCATCTGGTCAACGAGTGGCGTCAATTGCGAACATACCTCTGCTGCGGCCACAGGGACCGCCACGATTACCTCGCCTGGATCCCGAGTACGGACCCCCTCAATTGCCGCACGCATGGTCGCGCCCGTTGCCAGACCGTCATCGACCAAAACGACAGTCCGGCCTCGCAATGCTAGTTCGTCGTTGTCGGGCCGGTATAGTCGCTCGCGCCGTTCGAGCTCCTGGCGTTCTGCCTCCACAGTCGCCTCGACGGCCTCGCTAGAGATGTGCAACGACTGAATCACATCCCGGTTCATCACTCGCACATTGCCAGACGCGATTGCTCCCATGGCCAATTCCCGATGCCCGGGCACGCCAAGCTTGCGAACCAGAAAGACATCGAGACGCGCCTGTAGCTGTTTTGCCACTTCCGCCGCCACGGGGACTCCTCCCCTCGGCAGAGCGAGGACAATGACATCATTCCGGCCCGCTAGGCCATCTAGCGCTTCTGCCAGCCGCCGACCGGCCTCATGACGATCCTCAAACAATGGCTGAGGCTGCTCTCCGATACACATCAAAATCCGTTACTCCTCTTGTTCCGAAACAGCTCTCCTATTGGCCAAATTGCGGAGTTGCGGTCAAGTACGACACAGAAAGCATCCACCTTATCGTATGGGCGAAACACGTGCCAGCGCTCACCGGATTTTGCTGGCGCCTAATCGTAGAATCTTGTCTCTTGGACAGGCAAGGCCGGAATCGTTTGCCTTTCAGATAAAGGGTGTCCGGCATGGGAGTCCACCGTGGTTTTGAGCACCGTCTATGGACGTATAAACATCGGCACGCCGGCCGCGTTTAGCTCGTCTTCTGTATATTGGGCCTGCGGACCGGCAACGATCACCCACCCGGTGGCTGTTGAGGTACGTACAGTCTGGGAAGAGGTGAGTACGTCCGTAGGCGTGGGTAGCTCGCGCCCGCTCTCGAGCTGATTCTGCAGGTAGAAAACGTCAGGACTGCCCGCCGATTCGACGCCTACTGGCCGTATACTCACGCGCGCCCAACCGTCTCTTGCTTCCTCTATCTTAGCCTCGTACTCAGGCACTACAGCCGGCTGTCGCACGTAGTAGTCCTGCACAACATTCTTGATCTGCTGCTCTTCTATCGGCGTGATTGCATCGATTGGTTCGCTAGCTGTAGATGCGACCGTACAACTGGACAACAATGAGATTAATAAGGTCGCCAGCAAGGCGGCGCCTATAGAACGCAAGGCTCCTACACGCGCGAAGAATGATACCAATTCCAGCGTCAAAGCTGCTCTCCTTTCTGTATGGTCTGTTCCATACTGCTGTAGGCAACATGAGTAACTGGCTACCTATGTCAGATAAATCACATAGCTAGCCGTAGCCCGCACACGAACCTCCGGACCTGTATTTTCTATGCGGGTGAACAGCATTGATGCAAGCTTCTCTTCAGCGGAAATGTGTCCCTCTGGATGGACAACCTAATCGGTACTATCAGGTTCCTACAGTGACCGGTCGCGATGATCGACGTGAGCGGGCGGATGGGTGGCTTCCAACGCCGTGAAAGGTTCCAGTATCTCGTATCGATGGCGTGCACCTTTTGGAACTACCCACGAGTTACCTGGCTCGAGGACAACGGTTTGGCCCTCAGAATGCAATTTCGCGCGCCCTCCCAGCACATAGCCGACGGTTTCATAATCGCGAGTGTGAAGCTCCATCTCACGCTCAAATGTAACAGAATCCCACAGCCGCAGTGCGATGTCTGTTCCGGAAACAAGGTACTTCTGCCCCATCTCACCCTCGGGCGAGTGAGTGGAGTCGATTTTTTTGATTGTCGTGTCAGTCATAATCATTTTCCCCTACACGAATACTTCTGTCGTACACCGCAGTGGGGAGCTCTACGCTAGCCGAGATCCTTACTGACGGTTCTACCTTCTACGTCCATCTACGTCTATGCGTCAAGCCCTGTTCGGCAACGTCGGATGTGGCCGCAAGCCCCACTTTGACTTACATCAATCAGTCTCAGCAAGAACAATTGACCGAACGTCTGTCAGATCGACATTGTCAGGCCACGCCACATCTTGGCGCTCCCAGCTGAGACCACTGTTGTTCGACCGGTAGATCTCTTGTCGAGTAACTGCGTAGAAAACGCCGGGTTCGCCTGCATGGCTCGCCAACAAGTAGGCGCGGGTTCCAGCAGGGGCCGGCAGCCCAGATTCGACCGGCTTCCAGGGACCGTCTCCCACTCTACGATGGAGAAGTGCTTCGGCGTGCGCATCGTCGTGAGCAGCGCGAGGACCAGGAGACGCGGATACAATCATTGTGTTTGGTGAGGCCGGATCCGCTGCTAGCCCCCATAGGTAGGAATGGACCAACCCTTCGTCAAACCGTCGCCAGCTTTCGCCGCCATCTCGGCTTTCGGCAAAGCCTCCGCCTGCTGCCTCGAACACCAGGCCAGGAGCACCCTGATAGGTACGCAGGGTGTGGCAATCATGTTGTGAATTCGGCTTGCGATCTTCCCAGGTTTCTCCGTTGTCCAGGCTGCGCATCACGCCGCCCAACTCAATGCCTACGAAGATTCTTCCCGGAGAATTGGGATCCGGCTCAATCCATCGGACATGATGCGTCCACGGCCTGGGAGGAAAGCTCCACGTATGTCGGGACGGGAGCTCATCCAAAGCAGAGCATTCAAGCCAAGATTTGCAGTCATCGCCGGAACGGAAGACGGCGCTTGGTTCCGTGCCGGCCCATAGGTACCTATTTCCTCCCGGCTCCTGGAAACGACTGATGGCGACCGACATCACAGATGGATAGGGCAGCTCTGCGGGCACAGTCTCCCAGTTCGCGCCGGCATCGTCGCTTTGCCACAGTCCTGCCTCGAAGGTGCCGCAGTAGATACGTTCCTGGCGGCGAGGGTCTACGGCGAGACACTGGCAGTGCTTGCCGCTCAGTTCCAACTGCGGGATCCACCGATCTCTTTGTTTCTCAAGTACGGCGACCCCGCCGTCGAAAGCCAGATATATCCGAGTCATCTTATCTTTGCCTCCCAGCCAACTGGCGTCGACATTTTCTGCCTTGGCATTGAGCGACAATCTCACCCTGGGTCGCTGGTTGAACTATGTTGCTTCTATCCTTCATCTGTTGCCAGCATACTCCTCATACCCTGTCAGATCATCCGCTTCAACACATGGAAGTCTGCTTGCAATGGAAGTCAGCCTGCAAACGAGCACGACGTCCTTGTGACACAGCTACCGGCGCGCCGCAATTGCATCAGTCCTCTTCAGATCGTCAGGCGGCGCTTCGGACCGTCCCTGTTCACATTTGTCCAAAACCGACTTACCGGACTACGGCCGCCGGTACGCGTTCACCGCCACCGGCGGAATCAGGCTGTCTGGTTCCTCCGGAGCCTGCGGTGGCTCAATATTCAATGCCTCTACCAGACGGCGTACGATAAGACTTACATCTGCATCGGGCTCTCCGAGTGGATCGTCGGTTGCCTTTGCTTCGAGGATCACGTCGACGTCGGGCATGTCGATACCGTGCTCCATGCGCAGGTGATCGACGATCTGATGAAGCACGTCGTCCACCTCGTCGCCAGAAGCCGTGTAATCACAATCCTGTACGCCAAGTTCTCTTCCTGTAATTTCCCACTTCATGTTTGTACTCCTTACTAGAATTCCTTACTAGAATCATCTAAACGAGTGATCTGCGTACCAATGCATCGATAGCGCCCACCGTTAGCCTGTCAATATCGTGTCATTGTCGTTTCTAGGAGCGGGCCTCTCCGACTGTTTGGCGATCGTGGTTCCGGCGTTTTGCCAACTATCGCGACAACTCGGTTCCATATTCGGCTGCCTCGCTCTCACCCTCATCAAATTACCATCTGCGTCAGGGCAGCATACGATAAACTCGGTTGGATACCGTGATACTGGCCTAACATTTCAATAATACTTTAGTAGACTTCACTGCGCGATTCAATGTATCGGAACACAAGCTAGAGGTACATCATGCGATACGAAGCAAGCTCTGACTAACACCCAGCGATCGGCG